>NZ_NEIQ01000004.1:0-392142 GCF_002112765.1 Pseudomonas sp. B6(2017)
CGCCTGTACAAGCTCTCTGCCGCCCCCTGACACCGGCACCTCCCCACCCGACGCAACCAGCAGATCCACGGCCAATAAAAATGCCCTGGCCTTGCGACCAGGGCATTTCGCCATCATCGAGCCCCTATATAGATAGAAGCCCAGTGCCAGGAACTTAGTGCGACACCGCCCCACTGGCACCGAGGCCGGTCTGCGAACGCACGAACTGCGGGAAGAACAGCGCCCGCTCATTGGCCGCTGCCGCCGACTTGTCGGTGATGGAGAAGAACCAGATACCGACGAAGGCGATGATCATCGAGAACAGCGCCGGGTACTCGTACGGGTAGATCGGCTTCTCATGATGCAGGATCTGCACCCAGATGGTCGGACCGAGGATCATCAGCGCCACTGCGCTCACCAGGCCCATCCAGCCACCGATCATGGCGCCACGGGTAGTGAGTTTCTTCCAGTACATGGAAAGCAGCAGTACCGGGAAGTTGCAGCTGGCAGCGATGGAGAACGCCAGGCCCACCATGAACGCGATGTTCTGGCTCTCGAACAGGATGCCCAGGCCGATGGCCAGCACGCCCAGGGTCACCGTGGTGATCTTGGAGACGCGGATCTCGTCCTTCTCGTTGGCCTTGCCCTTCTTGATCACGCTGGCATACAGGTCATGGGACACCGCCGAAGCACCGGCCAGGGTCAGGCCCGCCACCACAGCCAGGATGGTGGCGAAGGCCACCGCCGAGATGAAGCCCAGGAACACGCTGCCGCCCACCGCATTGGCCAGGTGCACCGCCGCCATGTTGTTACCGCCCAGCAAGGCGCCTGCGGCGTCCTTGAAGTCCGGATTGGTACTCACCAGCAAGATCGCGCCAAAGCCGATGATGAAGGTCAGGATGTAGAAGTAACCGATGAAACCAGTGGCATAGAGCACGCTCTTGCGAGCTTCCTTGGCGTCGCTCACGGTGAAGAAGCGCATCAGGATATGCGGCAGGCCGGCGGTACCGAACATCAGCGCCAGGCCCAGGGAGAACGCCGAGATCGGATCCTTCACCAGGCCGCCCGGGCTCATGATCGCCTCACCCTTGGGGTGGACCTTGATCGCTTCGGAGAACAGCACGTTGAAGTCGAAGCCCACGTGCTTCATCACCATCAACGCCATGAACGATGCGCCGGAGAGCAACAGCACCGCCTTGATGATCTGTACCCAGGTAGTGGCCAGCATGCCGCCGAACAATACGTACAGGCACATCAGGATGCCCACCAGGATCACCGCCACGTGGTAATCGAGACCGAACAGCAGCTGGATCAGCTTGCCGGCACCCACCATCTGCGCGATCAGGTAGAACGCCACCACCACCAGCGAACCACAGGCCGACAGGGTGCGGATCTGGGTTTGCCCGAGGCGATAGGACGCCACGTCGGCGAAGGTGTACTTGCCCAGGTTGCGCAAGCGTTCGGCGATCAGGAACAAAATGATCGGCCAGCCCACCAAAAAGCCGATGGAGTAGATCAGCCCGTCATAGCCGGAGGTGAACACCAGGGCGGAAATACCCAGGAAGGACGCCGCCGACATGTAGTCGCCGGCAATTGCCAGGCCGTTCTGGAAGCCGGTGATCTTGCCGCCCGCCGCGTAATAGTCGGCAGCCGACTTGTTGCGCTTGGAAGCCCAGTAGGTGATGCACAGGGTGGCACCGACGAACACCACGAACATCACGATCGCCGATACGTTGAGAGGTTGCTTGTGGACTTCTCCCGTCAGGGCGTCTGCGGCCCACAGGGCGGGAGCGAAAGCGGCCAGGCCGAGCGCTGCGAATAGACGGCGGATCATTGCTGAGCCTCCTTCAGGATCGCGTTGTTCAGCTCGTCGAACTCACCGTTGGCGCGCCGGACATAGATGGCCGTCAGGATGAAGGCCGAGACAATCAAGCCGACACCGATGGGAATGCCCCAGGTGATGGATGATGAAGGACTGAGTTTGCTCCCCAGGATCTGGGGTCCATAGGCGATCAACAAGATGAAAGCCGAGTAAAGCCCAAGCATGATCGCCGAAAGAATCCAGGCGAACCGCTCCCGTTTGCTCACCAGCTCCTTGAAGCGCGGGCTGTTTTGAATCGAGAGGTAAATGCTGTCGTTCATTGTTTTTATCCTCGCAGCACAGATTTTAGGTGGAACCTAATCCACTCTATGCAGCTCTCAAACGCGTTCTAGACGACCTTAGTATTAGAACGACATTAACCCCCGCGCCAATTCTCCCCCGCAAAAAAACGGGGGCATCCGCGACGCCGTCGCAGACACCCCCAAGACCCTTGAAATAGACGCTGCGCTACTATTTAGCGGTCCACTCGGCCACCCGCTCCGGGTGCTTGCCCACCCAGTCCTTGGCCGCCGCATCAGGCTTGGCGCCCTCCTGGATGGCCAGCATCACTTCGCCGATTTCGTCTTTCGACGCCCACTGGAACTTCTTCAGGAACGCCGCCACCTCAGGCGCCTTCTTCTCCAGTTCCTTGCTGCCGATGCTGTTGACGGTCTCGGCGGCGCCATACACGCCCTTGGGATCCTCGAGGAAGCGCAGTTTCCATTTGGCGAACATCCAGTGCGGCACCCAGCCGGTCACGGCGATGGAATCCTGTTTTTCCTCGGCGCGGGTCAGCTCGGCGATCATCGCCGCCCCGGAACTGGCCTGCAGCTTGTAGTCCAGCCCATAGTCCTTGATCGCCTGGTCGGTCTTGAGCATCACCCCTGAGCCGGCATCGATCCCGACGATCTTGTTCCTGAAGCTGGCATCGCCCTTCAGGTCAGCGATGGACTTGGCCTTGACGTACTCCGGCACGATCAGGCCGATCTTGGCGTCCTTGAAGTTGGGGCCATAGTCCACCACCTTGTCCTTGTTCTTGGCCCAGTACTCGCCATGGGTCACCGGCAACCAGGCCGAGAGCATGGCGTCGAGCTTGCCGGTGGCCACGCCCTGCCACATGATCCCGGTCGCCACGGCCTGCAGCTTGACGTCATAACCGAGCTTCTTGATCACCTCCGCCGCCACATGGGTCGTCGCCACGCTGTCGGACCAGCCGTCGACATAGCCGATGCTCAGGGTCTTGCTGTCGGCGCTGGCCAAGGTGGAGCTGATGGCAAGTACCATTGCGGCACCTGCGCCTAAGAGTCGTCGCATCTTCATCGTTACTTCCCCGAAAAGTGCAGTGCCGGGCAGCTGCCGGGCACATCAACGTATGGTTATGGTGCTCGGCGCCTCCATCACGCCCGACCGCGAACACGTTCGATCATCAGCGGAGTACTGATGCCTGGATCATCAACCCGCCACCGGCGGCGACCTGCTCTGACTGCGACCTCAAGGCAACAGCCAGCGACATCAGAAAGCCAGTAGCCGTCCCTGCTCCCCGCGACAACAAGCCTGCGCGAACTTCGCATGGCAGCCCCAAGGCACAGTCGAATACAGGTAAGATGCCCGGCTTTGCCCCCCTGACGGCCTGACCATGCCCGCCACTCCACGCTTCCCCCTCCTCGCCTACCTGTGCGCCTGCCTGATTGCCCTGCTGGCCCTGTGCAGCTACTGGTACGGCCTCGGCCGGCCGGTGCAGTTGCCCGACGTCGCCAGCGCCAGCCACAAGCTGCAATGCGCCTCCTACACTCCGTTCGACAAGGACCAGTCGCCGTTCGACCAGCCGTTCAAGCTGCGCCCCGAGCGCATGGACGCCGACCTGGCGCTGCTGGCGACCCGCTTCGAGTGCATCCGCACCTATTCCATGAGCGGCCTGGAGGCCCTGCCGGAGCTGGCGCGCAAGCACGACCTGAAGCTGATGATCGGAGCCTGGATCAACAGCAACCCGGCGGATAACGAAAGAGAGGTGGACCTGCTGATCGCCTCGGCCAACGCCAACCCGGATGTGGTCAGCGCGGTGATCGTCGGCAACGAGGCACTGCTGCGCAAGGAAATCACCGGCGCCCAGCTGGCCCGGCTGATCACCAAGGTCAAGCACAACGTCAAGCAGCCAGTGACCTACGCCGATGTCTGGGAGTTCTGGCTCAAGCACCCGGAAGTGGCCCCGGCCGTGGACTTCCTGACCATCCACCTGCTGCCCTACTGGGAAGACGATCCATCGAACATCGACGTGGCCCTGGATCATGTGGCCCAGGTACGCCAGGTGTTCGGCAACCGCTTCGCCCCCAAGGACGTGCTGATCGGCGAGACCGGCTGGCCCAGCGAAGGTCGCCAGCGCGAGACCGCGATCCCCAGCCGGGTCAACGAAGCCCGGTTCATCCGCGGTTTCGTCGCCCTGGCCGAGCAGAATGGCTGGCACTACAACCTGATCGAGGCCTTCGACCAACCCTGGAAACGCGTCAGCGAAGGCGCGGTCGGTGGTTACTGGGGGCTGTTCGACGCCGATCGCCAAGACAAGGGGATCCTCGAAGGTCCGGTATCCAACCTGCCCTACTGGCCCCTGTGGCTGGGCCTGGGAGCGGCGCTCCTGGGCGGTACCCTGCTGCTGGGTGGCAGGATCGGCAGCACTCGGGCGGCCGTCCTTCTGCCACTGCTGGGTGCCGTGGCGGCCTGCAGCATCGGCACCTTCGCCGAATTGACGCGGGTCACCAGTCGCTTCGCCAGCGAGTGGGCCTGGGCCGCCCTGCTGCTGGGCCTGAACCTGCTGGTCCTGGCCCACGCCGCGTTGGCCCTGGGCTCGCGTGAAGGCTGGCGCCGGCGGCTGTTCAGCATCCTGGAAAAGCGTGCCGGCTGGCTCCTGGCCGCAGCCGGTTTCGCCGCGGCGGTGATGATGCTCGAGCTGGTGTTCGATCCGCGCTATCGCAGCTTCCCCAGCGCCGCCCTGCTGGTGCCGGCCCTGGCCTTCCTCTGCCGACCGGTGCGAGTACCACGGCGCGAGGTCGCCCTGCTGACCTTCATCATCGGTGCCGGCATCGCGCCGCAGCTGTACCAGGAAGGCCTGGCCAACCAGCAGGCCTGGGGCTGGGCCCTGGTCGGCCTGCTGATGGTCGCCGCGCTGTGGCGCAGCTTGCGGGCGCGGGTCGGCTGATCCGCCCGGCTAGGGGCGAGGAGCGCGCACCAGGCGCAGGCTGGCGATCACCAGGGCGAACACCGCCAGGCTGGTGTTGTACAGCACCAGGGCCGGGATCCCGGCCGCCATGGCCAGCAGCGCCAGCCCCCAGCCCAGCCGCCCTGGCACGACGAAAGCCAGCAGCGCCGCGCCCAGGGCGCTCCAGCCCAATACCTTGAAATGAATCATCCACCCCAGGCTGGAGCGCAACGAGCACTCCCAGCGGCCGGCCTCATCGATGCATACGCCCACCCAGCGGGCATCCTCCATGAAGCCATAGCGCAGGCCATAGCTGGCGGCCAGCCACAGCACCAGGGCCAACAGCAGCAAGAACAGGGGAAAGCGGCGAGACATGGGGCACTCCAGGCAATCAAAACGGCGCCCAGCATAATCCCCCGGAAACACTTGGCAAGCACCATGCACGCATAGCTATTCAGCCAAGGGTGGCAACGTGTATCGTCCGGCTACTATCACCACTACCCCCAGGCCAGACTGCCACGGACGTTATTTGCGCCCGCACATGGCACTTCGGCAGCAGCACGGTGGTCATAGCCTGCGAACCTCATTCGGCACCTTCCTTCTAGGGATACAGTCATGCTTCGTTCCTTGCGCCTCACCGCCCTGTTCGGTGGCCTTATCCTGAGTGCGTCCGCACTGGCGGTCGATGTCGATCCGGCCAGCTACGGCTACCCGTTGACCAATCCCTTCGAAGCCACCATCGCCACCACACCGCCGGACTTGCGCCCGGAGCTGCCCTCGGACGATGACATCCGCCAGTCCGACTACAGCCTGACCCTGCGCCCGGAACGCGAATTCACCCTGCCGGACAATTTCTGGGCAGTGAAGAAACTCACCTACCGCATCGCCACCCAGGACCACGCCGCCCCGTTGATCTTCCTGATCGCCGGTACCGGCGCGCGCTACGACAGCACCCTCAACGAATACCTGAAGAAGCTCTACTACAAGGCCGGCTACCACGTGGTGCAGCTGTCCTCGCCCACCAGCTTCGACTTCATCAGCGCCGCATCGCGCTTCGCCACTCCCGGGGTGACCGCCGAGGACGCCCAGGACATGTACCGGGTGATGCAAGCGGTGCGCGCGCAGAACTCCAAGCTGCCGGTCACCGACTACTACCTCACCGGCTACAGCCTGGGCGCCCTGGATGCGGCGTTCATCAGCAAGCTCGACGAGACCCGGCGCACCTTCAACTTCAAGAAGGTCCTGCTGCTCAACCCGCCGGTCAACCTCTACACCTCGATCAGCAACCTGGACAAGCTGGTACAGACCGAGGTCAAGGGCATCAGCAGCAGCACCACGTTCTACGAGCTGATGCTGGCCAAGCTGACCCGCTACTTCCAGCAGAAGGGCTATATCGATCTCAACGACGCCCTGCTCTATGACCTGCAGCAATCCAAGCAGCACCTGAGCAACGAACAACTGGCGATGCTGATCGGCACCGCCTTCCGCTTCTCGGCGGCGGACATCGCCTTCACCTCGGACCTGATCAACCGGCGCGGCCTGATCACCCCGCCCAAATACCCGATCCGCGAGGGCACCAGTCTCACGCCATTCTTCAAGCGCGCCCTGCAGTGCGACTTCGACTGCTACCTGACCGAGCAGGTGATCCCGATGTGGCGCGCCCGTACCGATGGCGGCAGCCTGCTGCAACTGGTCGACCAGGTGAGCCTCTATGCGCTGCAGGACTACCTCAAGGCCAGCCCGAAGATCGCCGTGATGCACAACGCCGACGACGTCATCCTGGGCCCCGGCGACCTGGGCTTCTTGCGCCAGACCTTTGGCGATCGCCTGACCGTCTACCCCCATGGTGGCCATTGCGGCAACCTCAACTACCGCGTCAACAGCGACGCCATGCTGGAGTTCTTCCGTGGCTAAACATCTCCTGCTTATCGCTGCGTTGCTCTGCGCAGGCTATGTCCAGGCCGACGACGGCCATGCCGGCACCATCACCGCGCCCGACGCCGACGGCTTCACCGAGCCGCTGAAACAGCTCAAGTTCAACCCGGGGCTGGACCAGCGCGAGTTCGAACGCTCGACCCTCAGCGCGCTGAACGTCTACGACCCGCTGGAGTCCTGGAACCGCCGGGTCTATCACTTCAACTATCGCTTCGACCAATGGGTGTTCCTGCCCGTGGTGGACGGCTACCGCTACATCACCCCGAGCTTCCTGCGCACCGGAGTGAGCAACTTCTTCAACAACCTGGGCGATGTACCCAGCCTGCTCAACAGCCTGCTGCAGTTCAAGGGCCAGCGCTCCATGGAGACCACCGCCCGCCTGCTGGTCAACACCACCATCGGCATCGCCGGCCTGTGGGACCCGGCCACCAAGATGGGCCTGCCGCGCCAGAGCGAGGACTTCGGCCAGACCCTGGGCTTCTACGGGGTGCCGAGCGGAGCCTACCTGGTGCTGCCGCTCCTGGGCCCCTCGAACCTGCGCGACACCGCGGGCCTGGCGGTGGACTACAGCGCCGAGTCGGCGATCAACTTCCTCAACGTCGCCGAAGTCAGCAAGAACCATCCGGAGCTCTGGCTGTTGCGTGGCGTCGACAAGCGCTACCAGACCAACTTCCGCTATGGCGAGCTGAACTCGCCGTTCGAGTACGAACAAGTGCGCTACGTCTATACCGAAGCGCGCAAACTGCAGATCGCCGAGTAACCTCCCGTCACGGCGAGCCCGGGTCTCCGGGCTCGCCACACGCCCCGCGAAATGCTCTAGCCCGGCACTTCCGGCCTCGACGGCAGCGCGATTCACACTGCCTGCAACCCGCCGCAATCCAGCCGCCATGGCCGTGGAACCCCGGAAAAACCTAGGCCTCGTAGCGCACAAACGAACTTAAAAAAACAAATGTGAATTTTTTATTAACTTATTGTGACGGTCGGTGTAAGCTCCAGCGCAACACAGCTAAGGAAGCAGTAACGTGTTCTACGATAATCAGGGACTGATGTCGTCCATCTTCGCTATTCCTCCCCGGCGGTCATCCGCCAATCTTCAGCACCAACTACCGCACAGGTCGATCATGGTCAACTTGCGCCCGTGATTATTGCTGTGCAGATGTTTGCCCGCTGAACTGCCGGTAACTTCCAGCCAATACCAAACGCATTGATTCCCCCCAAGATCCAGGCCATTGCGTGCCGGTTCCCGGGAAGTGCATCGCTATTGCCCGCTGAAAACCAAACAGGCAGATTCCGGCAACTAACGAGGGCTGGTCGATGTATTCGGCCGGGCCAGTATTCCGTCAAGTAATTCAGACATCCGTTACCATGAAACTATCGGCCAGACCCCAGTCCCGCGTGCAGCGTTACTTCAGCGAGTTGCCTCTTTTCATCTGGATCCTGTTCATCGGGACCTTCATTACCCGAGCGACCTCGATGATGGTCTGGCCATTCATCTCCGTGGTGCTCTATACCCGCTTCGACTTCAGCCCGACCTTCATCGGGCTGGTGCTGACCCTTTCGATCGCCATCTCCTCGGCAGTCAGCTTCTACAGTGGCTACATCTCGGACAAGATCGGCCGGCTGAAGATCATCATCCTCGGCTGCGTGGTCGCCACCCTGTCCTACTGCCTGCTCGGCCTGTCCGGCAGCGCCCAGGGCTACATCGCCGGTACCTTGCTGGCCAACCTGTCCTGGGCCCTGGTCAACAACCCGATCAAGACCGTGATCGGCGACATCATCGAGTCCCGCCCCCTGGTGGAGCGGGCCATGCACCTGCGCTACTTCTTCCTCAACGCCGGCGCCGCGGTAGGTCCCTATCTCGGCCTGCAACTGGGGATCAGCGCCGGCTCCCTGGCCTTCGTCCTGGTGACCCTGTCCTATGTCCTGCTGCTGCTCGGCGTGGTGGTGTTCGGTCGTGGCATCGTGCTCAAGGCCATCAACAGCACCAGCTTCGCCAACACCATGAAGGTCCTGTCCCGGGACCACATCTTCCTCGCCCTGGTGCTCAACAACATCCTGATGATGTTCATCTTCGGCAACTTCGACTCCAGCCTGCCCCAGCTGATCACCGCCATCGGCTTCGAAGGCTACCTGGGCTTCATCGCCTCGCTGATCGTCCTGCACGCCACCACCATCGTCCTTTTGCAACTGCCGCTGTCCGGCGCGCTGGCATCCTGGAGCCTGGACGCGAAGATCTATGTCGGCAGCGTCCTGCTGATCGCCAGCGAATTCATCTTCGCCCTGGCCGCCCACCACTATGAAACCAAGGCCCTGTGGTACAGCGCCGTATTACTCATGAGCATCAGCCAGACCATTCTGTTCCCCTGTATCAACATGTTCGTCGACAGCCTGGCTCCCAACAACTTGCGGGGAGCCTACTTCGGTGCCGCTTCTTTGTATGGAGTTGGATTTTCCCTGTCGCCCATCGTTGGCGGGCTCTTCATACAATGGCTCGACGGTACTGCGCTATTCATCTTCCTGGGCATTGCCAGCAGCCTCATGACTTATATCTTCTTCAGCATCTTCAAACATGCCGGCAAGCCCCGCCAAACAGCAGATGACAGTTCCGGCACGGCATCCCCCGTATCCAGCGGCTGAATAAAGTCGGCGCGACAAACGACTTCTATATCAATTCCTACAACTTCAACTGATATCTCAGCGGCCCAGCCTCGCCTGCAACTTCTATCGCTTATATAACTTCAACCAGGAGCATTAGATGCCCATCCAGAACTATGACGTGATCTTGTGCGGTGCCGGCCCAGCCAATATTTCGCTGCTGCCGGAGCTGATTCGGAACGAACAAGCCGGCCGCTGCCTGATCCTGGAAAAGAACCATGTCGTAGGCGCCGGGGAAATCGGCCAGTACCGGATCACCGCCAACTCCCTGGGGGGCGTATTCCTGGAAAAATTCCAGGACCAGGAAGATCGGCTCAGCCGCTTCCTCAAGGACACCCCGCAATGGCGCTATTTGCGCGAAAACCAGGATCGGGCCGTCGAGCTGAGCCAGGTCGGCGCCTTCCTCGAACAGATCGCCGCCTTCGTCATGGCCGACAAGGCCCTGCGCCAGCGCTTCGTGTTCTCCACCGATAGCTGCGTCCAGGCGATCCGCCAATTGCCCGAGGGCGGCTACCTGGTCAGCTACAGCCTGGACGGCGTGCTGATGCAGGCCCAGTGCCGCAAGGTCATTTGCAACCTCGGCGGGCAGCCCCAGCAACGCGGCCTGCGCCACGCCTCTTGCAACATCAACTCCGACGAGTTCATCAAGGGCCTGCACGACCGGCAATTTTGCACATCGGCCCCGGACTCGGTGGCCATCCTCGGCTCGTCCCACAGTGCGGTGTCCTGCCTGATACGCCTGGTGGAGCAACTGGATTACCGGGGCCCCATCACCCTGCTGGCCAAGCGCGACTTCAAGCTGTTCTTCGACTGTGCCGAGAGCGCCCGGGCCCAGGGCTATCACTTCACCGACGCTGACGTGTGCAACGCCAGCGGGCGGATCAACCGCTACTCGGGGCTGCGCTACGACTCCTTCGAGTTCGCCCGCAAGGTGCAGCAAGGGCAGATCGACAACCTCCAGGTGGTGGATATCTCCACCCGGTCCCCGGAGCAGGTCGACGCCTTGATCAACGCCAGCGCCGTCTTGCTCAACAGCACCGGCTACAGCGCCAGGGCCGTGGAGTTGCTGGACGCCGACAGCCGCCCGATCCAGTTGCAGCAGGACGCCCACGGCCTGCTGACCAATGCCCGCCTCAACCCCCTGGCCGCGGATGGCCGGGCGCTGGAGGACTTCCATACCTTCGGCCTCGGCTCAGGCATCAAGACCGGTGGCGACAGTGGCGGCGAAGAAAGCTTTTCCGGGCGGATCGACGGCGTATGGGTCTACCAGCACGTAGTGCCCGGATTGATATTTGGTAAATAAGGAAATTCCAATGAATAACAATACAGCCATCCTGCTTTGCGCGGGCCGAGGCAGCCGCCTGGCCAACCGAACCGAAAACACTCCGAAGCCGTTGGTCCAGACCAACGACATCGCCTTCATCGACAACGCCCTGGCCAACCTGGAACGGCTCGGCGCCGGCAAGGTGGTGGTCGTGGTCGGCTACCAGGCCGAGACCATCACCGCGCACCTGGAGCAGATGAACACCAGCCTTTGCTTCGAGTTCGTCTACAACCCGGACTGGGCCACCACCAACAACATCTATTCGCTGTACCTGGCCCGGGAACATATCGGCCGGGACACGCTGATCATCGAAGGCGACATCTACTTTTCCCAGCAATGCCTGGAACAGCTGATGGCCAAGTCGGCTGACCTGGTCACCCTGGTGTCCGCCCTCGGGCCGAACATGGAAGGCACCTACACCACCATCGAGAACGACCGGCTGCTGGGTTTCGGCTCCACCAAGGAGGCTGGGCACCAGACCCTGGACAGCCACTACAAGACCGTCAACCTGTACAAGATCGGTACGCAGGAGTTCGCCCGCCATGTGGTCCGCCAACTGGACCTGTACATCGCCCGGGGCGACAAGAACACCTACTACGAAGATGTCTTCAAGCAGGCCTCGCTGGACAGCCAGTGGAACATCCAGCCGGTGATCGTCGACAACACCCAGTGGTACGAAGTCGACAACTACTACGACCTGACCATCTGCAACTACATCTCCCACCAGGATCGCCTGGGCTTCGTGCAGAACCGCCACGGCGGCTACTGGCGCTACCCGCTGCGCGACTTCGCGCTGATCTACAACTTCCATTTCCCGCCGCAACAGCTCAAGGACAAGATCAAGGACAACTTCGAGCACATCCTGCTCAACTACCCGGGCGGCCGCCGGCTGATCGAGGAGTCGCTGGCCGAGTTCATCGATGTCCCGGCCCAACGGCTGTGCGTGGCCAACGGCGCGGCGGAGATCATCAAGATCCTGCCGGACCTGTACCCGGGCAAGGTGCTGGTCACCGTGCCCTCGTTCAACGAGTACGCCAACGTCTTCGGCGAAGACCGCACCCTGTGCCTGCACACTCGCGAAGCCGAGGCATTCGCCATCGACACCCAGGCGCTGTTGGCGCTCTGCCACGAACAGCGCCCCTCGGTGGTGGTGATCGAGTCGCCGAACAACCCCACGGGCGCCCTCACCCCGGCGGCCGCGCTCCAGGCCCTGGCCCGCGAGCTGCAGGCGCTGCAGATCGCGTTGATCGTCGACGAATCGTTCCTGGACTTCTCCCGGCATGCCGACCAGACCCTGCTCCACGTCCTGGACGAACACCCCAACCTGGTGGTGATCCGCAGCATGAGCAAGACCTTCGGCATCGGCGGCATTCGCATCGGCTACCTGGCCAGCGCCGACCAGGCGCTGCTCAAGGCCCTGAACGCGCAGTTGCCGATCTGGAACCTCAACGGCTTCGCCGAGGAATTCCTGCTGCACCTGCCGCAGTACAAGGACCAGTACCTGGCAAGTTGCCAGACGGTGATCGGCGACACCCGGGACCTGCAGATCGCTCTGAACGACATCGACGGCCTCAGCAGCTTCGAAACCGAATCGAACTTCGTCTATTGCAAGACTCACTACGCCGACGCCCGGACCCTCTGCCGCCTGCTCCTGGAGCAGCATCACATCTACGTCAAGGAATGCTCGGGCAAACGCAACGAGGGTTCCGACCAGTACCTGAGGATTTCCTGCCGCACCCGCGAGGAAAACATCGAGCTGCTCCTGGCCCTCAAGAACGTCATGGCACAACTGGCCCGTCATCATGGCCATGCCCATCAACAGGAGAACGACCATGCATTCGCCTAAGCGCGTGGTGATCTGCGGCAAGGGCGAACTGGCGATCTTCGCCTGCCGCTACTTCCAGGATCACCCGGACTACCTGCTCAGCCACGTGGTCGCCGACCCGTTCGAACCGGTGAGCAGCGAACAGACGCTGATCGACTACTGCCACCAGCAGCAGATCCCGGTGGTCGAGGACGGGCGTTTCGAGAACCTGCCGGGATACGCCGAGCAGGCGTTCTCCTGCGACCTGTGCCTGGTGATCTTCCACAAGCGGATCCTGCCCAGGGCCTTCATCGATTGCTGCGCCAAGATCCTCAACCTGCACCTGTCCTACCTGCCCCACTACCGGGGCGTGCGTCCGGTGAACTGGGCACTGAAGAACGGCGAGCGGCGCCACGGCGTGACCCTCCACGAAATCAACGAGGGCATCGACGACGGCCCGATCCTCAGCCAGGTGGCGTTCGATATCTTTCCCGAGTTCGAAGAGGTCGGCGACACCTACCAGCGCGCCATGGGGTATGCCCGGCAACTGCTCAGCGACAGCCTGCCGCTGATCTACCGCATCACCCCGGTGCCCCAGGACCATGGGCAGATGAGCATCTACTACGAACGGGACAATCTGCGCCTTGAGGAGCGCATGACCTTCACCAAGGCCAAGTCCCTGGAGCTGCTGGCCCAGAGCGCCGCGAAACCCGCCTGAGGCGCATGCCGCCCCTCCCGACGGCCGGGTCGGCCCATTGGCATGACCCGGCCCGTGCCAACCGGAGCCTGCGATGTACGACCTGATAGCGTCCGACCTGGACGGAACCCTGCTGTTGCCAGGGGACCGGATCGGCGACTACACCTGCAATACCCTCTGGCAGCTGCACCAGGCCGGCCGCCAGATAGTGCTGGCCACCGGCCGCCACCAACGCGATGTCCGCTCGCTGATCGGCAAGCGGCTACCGCCGGTGCACTTGATCACCGCCAATGGCGCCAGCATCGCCAGCGCCTGCGGCAACCTGCGCCTGGTCCAGGAACTGGACAACGAACTGGTGCGCGAGCTGATCGCCAGCGCCACGGACCGCCAGTGGGTGATCAACGCCTACTGCCAGGCACAGTGGCTGATCAGCGACCACTACCCGAACCTGGACAACTTCAGCCAGAACCCGGCATTCCAACCGACGCTCTGCGCGCCGGCGGATTTTCTCGAGCAAGGGGTACAGAAGCTGTTCTTTTTCCATCACGACCAGGACCACGCGGCGTTGGCGCGCCTGCAATCGCACCTCGACGCCTGCTTCGGCGCGCGGATCAGCAGCGTCTTCTCCTTTCCCTGGTGCCTGGAGGTGATGGCCGGCGGGGTCAACAAAGGCCATGCCCTGCAGCGCCTGGCGCAGCTGCTGGGGGTTGCCCTCAAGCGCTGCGTGGCCTTTGGCGATGGCATGAACGATGTGTCGATGCTGGCCAAGGCCGGACAAGCGGTGGTGATGGACAGCGCCCACCACGATGTCCGGCGGGCCTTGCCGGAGGCCGCAGTGATCGGTCACTGCGGCGAGGAAGCCGTGGCCCGCTACCTGGCCACGCTGCTGCCGGCCTAGGCCGCTTGGCCGCGGACGGCGCGCCAGGCCTTGCTGGCCAGGGTCACGCCGAGCAAGACCACGGCACCGGCGACGATCCCGGCCACGGCATTGAGCAGGGTCGGCATGAGCAACGAAAAACCACCCACCAGGCTGGCGCTGCGCGCGGTGAGCTCTTCGATCAGGTGGTGGGCCGCCGGCACGCCGTGGGTGAGGATGCCGCCGCCGACCATGAACATGGCCGCAGTACCGATCACCGACAGGCTCTTCATCATGTAGGGCGCGGCCCGCAGGATCGCCCCACCCACGCTCCTGGCCAGTTGTCCCGGCTTGCGCGCCAGCCACAGGCCCAGGTCATCGAGCTTGACGATGCCGGCCACCAAGCCATAGACGCCGACGGTCATCACGATGGCGATGCCCGACAGCACCACCACTTGCTGGGCCAGCGGCGCGTCGGCAACGGTACCCAGGGTAATGGCGATGATTTCGGCGGAGAGGATGAAGTCAGTGCGCACCG
Source organism: Pseudomonas sp. B6(2017) (assembly GCF_002112765.1). Lineage (NCBI taxonomy): Bacteria > Pseudomonadati > Pseudomonadota > Gammaproteobacteria > Pseudomonadales > Pseudomonadaceae > Pseudomonas > Pseudomonas sp. B6(2017). The sequence continues at coordinate 14,840 of NZ_NEIQ01000004.1, forward strand.
CACCCTTGATCTTGTCCTTTTCGAAGGCCACCAGGTCGGTGGCCGGATCCGCCACGGCCTCGATCAGCTGGTCATGGGCCGCCTGGTCCTGGGCCTTGCTGTGGAGGAACTTGTGGGCCAGCTTCTCGAAACCCTCGAAGCACAGGTAGGCGCCTCCGAGCATCAGCAGTGGAATCACCAGCCAGGGAGCGAAGGCGCTGATGGCCAGGGCCGCTGGCACCAGGATCAACTTGTTGCGAAACGAGCCCTTGGCCACGGCCCAGACCACCGGGACCTCCCGTTCGGCGCGAACCCCGGACACCTGCTGGGCATTGAGGGCCAGGTCATCGCCCAGCACACCGGCGGTCTTCTTCGCCGCCATCTTGGTCATCAGGGCCACGTCGTCCAGCACCGCGGCGATATCGTCGAGCAAAACCAGCAAACTGCTTCCTGCCATGGGCCAGGCTTCCCTGCGTGAGATGAGGCGCGCAGCATACCGCGCCGCAGGAGGACCAGGCGAGATGCCGGCAAACGGTCGCCCCCCTCTCGAATGCTGGCAAGACCACGGCCAATGGGCATTCTTGAGCCTTTCGCGAGCCCGGTGCTACCATGCGCAACCGCCGAACAGGCAAGGAATCCCCCGGTTTATGAGCACCATCCGCGAGCGCAATAAAGAACTGATCCTGCGGGCCGCCAGTGAAGAATTCGCCGACAAGGGCTTCGCCGCGACCAAGACCAGCGATATCGCCGCCAAGGCCGGGCTGCCCAAGCCCAACGTCTACTACTACTTCAAGTCCAAGGAAAACCTCTACCGCGAGGTGCTTGAAAGCATCATCGAGCCGATTCTCCAGGCCTCCACCCCGTTCAATGCCGATGGCGTACCCAGCGAAGTGCTCAGCGGCTATATCCGCTCGAAGATCCGCATCTCCCGCGACCTGCCCTTCGCCTCCAAGGTGTTCGCCAGCGAGATCATGCATGGTGCCCCGCACCTGAGCCCGGACCAGGTGGAACAGCTCAACGCCCAGGCCAAGCACAACATCGAGTGCATCCAGACCTGGATCGACCGTGGCCAGATCGCCCCTCTGGACCCGCACCACCTGATGTTCAGCATCTGGGCCGCGACCCAGACCTACGCCGACTTCGACTGGCAGATCTCGGTGGTCACCGGCAAGGCCAAGTTGACCGAAGAAGACTACGAAGCCGCCGCCCAGACCATCATCCGCCTGGTGCTCAAGGGCTGCGAACCCGAATCCGCATAACCCACCCTCATGACGCCGCCCGGTTCACGGGCGCCAAGAGATTCGTGTGGCCGCTGCCCCAGGCTGCGCACGACCCGGCACGAGCCGCCTGGTGGCTATCGGCAATCAACCCGAGGTACCGCGTCGCCCGGTTTGGCGGGCGCTGCGCACCCGATCGCAGCCTCGCAGGCTCGACAGCGGCTACACGTACTGCGCGACCTAGGCGCTGACACCGGCATCCGCGGCCAGGCCCTGGGCTTCGATGGCGCTGATGGCGCACTGCTCATCGATGTCCGAGGTATCGCCACTGATGCCGATGGCGCCAATCACCAGGCCCGCCTGATCACGAATCAATACCCCGCCCGGTGCCGGCACCACACTGCCCTGCCCCAGGCTGTTGAGCGCGCCGATGAAGGCCGGGCGCTGCTGGGCATCCAGCGCCAGCAGGCGCGAGCCCTTGCCCAGGGCGATCGCCCCCCAGGCCTTGCCGATGGCGATCTGCGGGCGCAGCAGGCTGGCGCCATCCTCCCTTTGCAAGGTCACCAGATGACCACCGGCATCGAGTACCGCGATGGCCAGTGGCGCGGCACTGATGTTGCGCCCCGCCTGGATGGCCTGGTTGGCCAGGTTGACTGCGACTTTCAAGGTTAAAGCGCTCATGGGTGCCGTCCTCATCTTGTTATTGGAAAGCCTGGTGGAGCTCCTTTAAGGAGAAGCTCGATACAACGAATAGAACACAATGATTTGTATTTTTGTATACAATATTTATTGAAATATAGCCCATGCGACAAAATGACACCGGTTTATCAGGGCTCAAAGCGCAGCCGATAGCTTCCAAGAAAAGCCATTGACCTGTGCTGCTCGCCATGAATACACTCTGCGCAAAGCCACTTGTATACAATTACAAAACGTAAGAGGCACAAAACCATGAGCAAAATGAGAGCAATCGAAGCCGCCGTTCTGGTGATGCGCCGTGAAGGGGTCGACACCGCCTTTGGCATCCCGGGCGCCGCCATCAACCCGCTGTACTCTGCCTTGCAGAAGGTCGGCGGCATCGATCATGTGCTCGCTCGCCACGTCGAAGGCGCCTCGCACATGGCCGAGGGCTACACACGCACCAAGGCCGGCAACATCGGTGTGTGCATCGGCACCTCGGGCCCCGCCGGCACCGACATGGTCACCGGCCTGTACAGTGCCTCGGCCGACTCCATCCCGATCCTCTGCATCACCGGCCAGGCTCCCCGTGCCCGCCTGCACAAGGAAGACTTCCAGGCCGTGGACATCACCAGCATCGTCAAGCCGGTGACCAAGTGGGCCACCACCGTGCTGGAGCCGGGCCAGGTGCCCTACGCCTTCCAGAAAGCCTTCCATGAAATGCGCTCCGGCCGCCCTGGCCCGGTACTGATCGACCTGCCGTTCGACGTGCAGATGGCGGAAATCGAATTCGATATCGACGCCTACCAGCCCCTGCCCCTGGCTAAGCCCTCGGCCACCCGGGTCCAGGCCGAGAAAGCCCTGGCCATGCTGGCACAGGCCGAGCGGCCGCTGCTGGTGGCCGGCGGCGGGGTGATCAACGCCGATGCCAGCGAACTGCTGGTGGAGTTCGCCGAACTCACCGGCATCCCGGTGATCCCGACCCTGATGGGCTGGGGCAGCATTCCCGACGATCACCCGCAGATGGTGGGCATGGTCGGCCTGCAAACCTCCCATCGCTACGGCAACGCCACCCTGCTCAAGTCCGATGTGGTGCTGGGCATCGGCAACCGCTGGGCCAATCGCCACACCGGCTCGGTGGACGTCTATACCGAAGGCCGCAAGTTCATCCACGTGGACATCGAGCCGACCCAGATCGGCCGGGTCTTCACTCCCGACCTGGGCATCGTTTCCGACGCTGGCAGCGCCCTCACCGTACTGCTGGAAGTGGCCCGCGAGTGGCAGGCGGCCGGCAAGCTCAAGGACCGCAGCGCCTGGTTGCACGACTGCCAGCAACGCAAGGCCAGCCTGCAACGCAAGACCCACTTCGACAACGTGCCGGTCAAGCCGCAGCGGGTCTACGAGGAAATGAACCAGGTGTTCGGCAAGGACACCTGCTACGTCAGCACCATCGGCCTGTCGCAGATCGCCGGCGCGCAGTTCCTCCACGTCTACAAGCCGCGCCATTGGATCAACTGCGGCCAGGCCGGCCCGCTGGGCTGGACCATTCCGGCGGCCCTGGGGGTGGTCAAGGCCGATCCGAGCCGCAAGGTGGTGGCACTGTCCGGCGACTATGACTTCCAGTTCATGATCGAAGAGCTGGCGGTGGGTGCGCAGTTCAACCTGCCGTATATCCACGTGGTGGTGAACAACTCCTACCTGGGGCTGATCCGCCAGGCCCAGCGCGGCTTCGACATGGACTATTGCGTACAGCTGTCCTTCGACAACCTCAACGCTCCCGAGCTCAATGGCTACGGCGTGGACCATGTCGCGGTGGCCGAAGGCCTGGGCTGCAAGGCCCTGCGAGTATTCGAGCCCAAGGACATCCAACCGGCCCTGCGCCAGGCCCAGGAACTGGTCGAAACCTTCAAGGTGCCAGTGGTGGTGGAGATCATCCTGGAAAGGGTGACCAATATCTCCATGGGTACCGAGATCAACGCCGTCAACGAGTTCGAGGACCTGGCGCTGGTGGGCAACGACGCCCCCACCGCCATCGCCCTGCTCGACTAACCAGCCAGCACAACTCCCGTAGCCGCCCAGGACCGCGCTCGAGCGCCAAGCCAACGCCGTCTTCGCGAGCCGCCAGGGTCCACCGGACCTTGGCGCCTACTGCCCCGGCGACTACAGGACTTGATAGATCCACAGGAGACCACCATGCCGCGTTTTGCCGCCAACCTGTCCATGCTGTTCACCGAGCAGGATTTCCTCGCTCGCTTCAAGGCTGCCGCCGATGCCGGCTTCAGCGGAGTCGAGTACCTGTTTCCCTATGAATTCAGCTCGGCCGAGATCAAGGCCCAGCTCGACGCCCACGACCTGACCCAGGTGCTGTTCAACCTGCCGGCCGGCGACTGGGCCAAGGGCGAGCGCGGCATCGCCTGCCTGCCCGACCGGGTCGCGGAGTTCCGCGCCGGGGTCGACCTGGCCATCGCCTATGCCCAGGTCCTGGGCAATACCCAGGTCAACTGCCTGGCCGGCATCCGCCCCCAGGGCGTGGACGAGGCCCTGGTGCAAAAGACTTTCGTCGACAACCTCAGGTACGCCGCCGACAAGCTCCAGGCCGTGGGCATCAAGCTGGTGATGGAAGCCATCAACACTCGCGACATTCCCGGCTTCTACCTCAACAACACCGCCCAGGCGCTGTCGATCCGCGAACAGGTCGGCAGTGCCAACCTGTTCCTGCAGTACGACATCTATCACATGCAGGTCATGGAAGGAGACCTGGCCCGGACCCTGGCCAACCACCTGGAGCAGATCAACCACGTGCAGCTGGCGGACAACCCCGGGCGCAACGAACCGGGCACCGGCGAGATCAACTACCGCTTCCTGTTCGAGCACCTGGAGCGCATCGGCTACCAGGGCTGGGTCGGCTGCGAGTACAAGCCGCTGACCACCACCGAAGCGGGCCTGGGCTGGCTCAAGAGCCACAACGCCATCTGATCGGCAACCGCGTCATCGTTCATCGAGGGCCAGGCTGCCCGCGAGACGAATGCCTTGGCACCCGCAACCTTATAGAGCAATAAAAAGAGGATTTTCCCCATGGCTAAAATCGGATTCATCGGCACCGGCATCATGGGCCACCCCATGGCCGCCAACCTGCAGAAGGCCGGCCACAGCCTGCTGCTCTCGGAACACCACGGCAAGGCCCCGGCCGACCTGATCGCCGCCGGCGCCGTGGCCCTGGCCTCCCCCAAGGAGGTGGCCCAGGAAGCCGAGTTCGTGATCATCATGGTGCCCGACACCCCCCAGGTCGAAGACGTGCTGCTGCGCGCCGACGGCGTGGCCGCCGGGATCGGCAAGGGCAAGATCGTCATCGACATGAGTTCGATCTCGCCCACCGCGACCAAAGCCTTCGCCGCCAAGATCAACGAGAAAGGCGCGCAATACCTGGACGCCCCGGTGTCCGGCGGTGAAGTCGGGGCCAAGGCCGCGACCCTGAGCATCATGGTCGGCGGCGACAGCCAGGCTTTCGAACGCGCCCTGCCGCTGTTCCAGAGCATGGGCAAGAACATCACCCTGGTCGGCGGCAATGGTGACGGCCAGACCGCCAAGGTGGCCAACCAGATCATCGTCGCCCTGAACATCCAGGCCGTGGCCGAAGCGCTGCTGTTCGCCGCGAAGAACGGCGCCGACCCGGCCAAGGTGCGCGAAGCGCTGATGGGCGGCTTCGCCTCCTCGCGCATCCTGGAAGTGCATGGCGAACGCATGATCAAGGGCACCTTCGACCCGGGCTTCCGTATCAACCTGCACCAGAAGGACCTCAACCTGGCCCTCAGCGGCGCCCGCGAGCTGGGCATCAACCTGCCCAACACCGCCAACGCCCAGCAGGTATTCAGCACCTGCAACGCCATCGGTGGTGGCAACTGGGACCACTCGGCCCTGATCAAGGGCCTGGAGCACATGGCCAACTTCTCGATCCGCGACAAACACTAAGCAGCATTCGTAGCCACCGCCCCGGGCTGTGCGAAGGTCCGCAGGAAACGCATCACTGCGGGCCACGGACAGGCCCTGCCGACCCTGACACCGCCCTTGGCGGTGGCTACACCTGTTCCACGCCCCCCATAACAAGAATCCGGGAGCCCGCCATGTCGGTCGATCCGCAACAATTGCTGCGTGAGCTGTTCGCCACAGCCATCGACGCCGCCCATCCGCAACATGTCCTCGAAGCCCACCTGCCCAGCGACCGCAGCGGCCGGGTCATCGTCATCGGCGCCGGCAAGGCCGCCGCGGCCATGGCCCAGGTGGTCGAACGCAGTTGGCAGGGCGAAGTCCGCGGGCTGGTGGTGACCCGCTACGGCCACGGCGCCCCTTGCCACAAGATCGAAGTGGTCGAGGCCGCCCATCCGGTGCCCGATGCCGCCGGCCTGGACGTGGCCCGGCGCGTGCTGGAGATGGTCAGCGACCTGACGGAACAGGACCGGGTGATTTTCCTGCTGTCCGGCGGTGGCTCGGCGCTGCTGGCCCTGCCCGCCGCCGGCATCACCCTGGCCGACAAGCAGGCGCTCAACAAGGCGCTGCTCAAGTCCGGCGCCACCATCGGCGAGATGAATTGCGTGCGCAAGCACCTCTCGGCGATCAAGGGCGGGCGCCTGGCCAAGGCCTGCTGGCCGGCCACAGTGCACACCTACGCGATTTCCGATGTGCCCGGCGATTTGGCGACGGTCATCGCCTCCGGGCCTACCGTGGCCGATCCCAGCACTTCGGCCCAGGCCCTGGCGATTCTCCAGCGCTACGCCATCGAGGTACCGTCGGCGGTGCGCGCCTGGCTGCAGAGCCCCGAGTCGGAAACCGTCAAGCCCGGCGACCCGTGCCTGGCCCGCAGCCATTTCCAGCTGATCGCCCGGCCCCAGCAATCCCTGGAGGCGGCGGCAGTCAAGGCGCGCCAGGCGGGTTTCAGCCCGTTGATCCTCGGCGACCTGGAGGGCGAGTCCCGCGAGGTGGCCAAGGTCCACGCCGGCATCGCCCGCCAGGTGGCCCTGCATGGCCAACCCCTGGCCGCGCCCTGCGTGATCCTGTCCGGCGGCGAGACCACGGTCACGGTACGCGGCAACGGCCGTGGCGGACGCAATGCCGAGTTCCTGCTGAGCCTGACCGACAGTCTCAAGGGCCATCCCGGCATCTACGCCCTGGCTGGCGACACCGACGGCATCGACGGCTCCGAGGACAACGCCGGGGCCATCATGACCCCGGACAGCTTCGCCCGTGCCACGGCCCTGGGCCTGAACGCCGGCGACGAGCTGGACAACAACAATGGCTACGGCTACTTCGCGGCCCTGGACAGCTTGATCGTCACCGAGCCGACCCGTACCAATGTCAACGACTTGCGCGCCATCCTGATTCTCGAGACCACCAAACATGACGCCTGACAAAAAGGTCAAGATCCTCGCCACCCTGGGCCCGGCCACCGACGGTATCGAGGATATCCGTGAGCTGGTGCAAGCCGGGGTGAATATCTTCCGCCTCAACTTCAGCCACGGCAGCCATGCCGACCACGCCCAGCGCCACGCCTGGATCCGCCAGGTGGAAAGCGAGCTGAACCAACCCCTGGGGATTCTCATGGACCTGCAGGGGCCGAAGCTGCGGGTCGGCACCTTCAGCGCCGGCAAGGTCCAGTTGATACGCGGCCAGGCCCTGCGCCTGGACCTGGACCCGACCCCGGGCGATGCCCGGCGGGTCAACCTGCCCCATCCGGAAATCATCGCCGCGCTGGAGCCCGGCATGGACCTGCTGCTGGATGACGGCAAGCTGCGCCTGCGGGTCGACGCCAGGCATGCCGAGGCCATCGATACCACGGTGCTGGCCGGTGGCGAGCTGTCGGATCGCAAGGGCGTCAACGTGCCCCAGGCGGTGCTGGAGCTGAGCCCGCTGACCGCCAAGGACCGCCGCGACCTGAGCTTCGGCCTGGAACTGGGAGTGGATTGGGTGGCGCTGTCGTTCGTACAGCGCGCGCAGGATATTCGCGAAGCCCGGGAACTGATCGGCAACCAGGCCTTGTTGATGGCCAAGATCGAGAAACCCTCGGCGGTGGCCCAACTGCGGGACATCGCCGAACTCAGCGACGCGATCATGGTGGCCCGGGGCGACCTGGGGGTCGAGGTGCCGGCCGAAGCCGTGCCGCAGATCCAGAAGGACATCATCGCCACCTGCCGCCAGCTGGGCCGGCCGGTGGTGGTGGCCACGCAGATGCTGGAGTCCATGCGCTTCTCCCCGGCGCCCACCCGGGCCGAAGTCACCGATGTGGCCAATGCCGTGGCCGAAGGCACCGACGCCGTGATGCTGTCGGCGGAAACCGCTTCCGGGGAATACCCGCTGGAGGCCGTGCAGATGATGAGCAAGATCATCCGCCAGGTGGAAACCGGGCCGGACTACCAAACCCAACTGGACGTCAACCGGCCCCAGGCCGAAGCCACGGTGTCCGATGCCATCAGCTGCGCGATCCGGCGTATCTGCAGCATCCTGCCGGTGGCGGTACTGGTGAACTACAGCGAGTCCGGCAGCTCGACCCTGCGCGCCGCCCGGGAACGGCCGTCGGTGCCGATCCTCAACCTGACCCCCAACCTGCAGGCCGCGCGCCGCCTTTCCCTGGCCTGGGGCGTGCACTCGGTGGTCAACGACCGCCTGCGCCAGGTCGATGAAGTCTGCAGTACGGCCCTGGAGATCGCCCAGGCCCAAGGCCTGGCGCAGCGTGGGGACACGGTAGTGATCACCGCCGGTGTGCCGTTCGGCCAGCCGGGGACGACTAACTCCTTGCGTGTCGAAACCCTTCTCTGACCTGCCCCCCTGCCGGTGCTGCGGCCCCGATCCATTCAGAGCTCTCCAGAGAGGGAGCCTGATGGCCCGGACGCAGCCAACAGCGGCCGCACTGACCGATATCCATCATGCCGTCACAGTCGTTCAACGCTTTCTGCCCCGATTGGGCCACTGCCCTGCTCAATGGCTTCAGCCAGATCTTTCTCCAGCGCGACCCGCTGTGCGGCCTGCTGTGCCTGCTGGCGATCCTGGCCTGCGCCCCGGCGCTGCTCGGTGGCGCCCTGCTCGGCGCCCTGGCCGGGCTGCTGACGGCCCAGCAACGGGGCTACGCCAAGGCCGATCGGCAAGCCGGGCTGTTCAGCTACAACGGCGTGTTGCTCGGGCTGCTGCTGAGCCTGTACCTGCCCTGGACGATCTTGCTGCCGCCCTTGATCATCGCCGCCGGCGGCCTGAGCGCGATCATCACCCAGCAGTGGCTCAAGCGCGCCCGGCAACCCGCCCGGCTGCCGGCCTACACCGCGCCCTTCGTCGGCCTCGGCTGGCTCCTGGCCGGCCTGTTCACGCCGCTGGCCGCCAACCCGGCGCCCACCGGGCTATCGCCCATGGGGCTGCTGGGCGGCCTGTTCCAGGGCCTGGGCCAGGTGATGTTCCTCGGCGACTGGCTGGCGGGGCTGCTGGTCTTCGCCGGCCTGTTGCTGGCCAACCGCCGGGCGGCGATCTGGGCCCTGGGCGGCTCGGGGTTCGGCCTGGGTGTGGCGGTCATGCTGCAGGAGCCCGGCCAGGCGCTCTCGGGACTGGCCGGCTATAACTGCGCGCTGGTGGCCCTGGCGCTGGGCCAGATCGGCCTGCGCCCCTGGTGGCCGCTGCTGGGCATGGTCCTGGCGCTGCTGATCACCCCCGGCATCGCCGCGATAGGCTTACCCCCACTTACCGGCCCCTTCGTCCTCGCCTGTTGGCTGGTGCTGGCCTGCAACCGGGTGTTGGGCCGCACCCCGCGCCGCGACGCGCCTTGCGCTAGCGCAACGAATCCACCTAGGCTTCGCTGATCTTCGATTCAGGCGATTTCCATGGGTAACAGCGACAACTGGCGGCAACGCCTCTACGTGATGATCTTCCAGACCGACACCGTGGCTGGAAGACGCTTCGATACCACCTTGCTGCTGATCATCCTCGCCAGCCTGGTGATCGTGATCCTCGACAGCATCGACCAGGTGCACCGCGACTACGCCAACGTCCTGGCGTACATCGAATGGGGCTTCACCCTGATCTTCGCCATCGAGTACGGGCTGCGCCTGTACTGCTCGCCCAAGCCGCTGCGCTACGCCTTCAGCTTCTACGGGCTGGTGGACCTGCTGGCGATCGTCCCCGGGATCCTCGCCCTGTACTACAGCGACGCCCAGTACCTGTTGATCATCCGCATCATCCGCATGCTGCGGATCTTCCGCGTGCTCAAGCTGGCGCCCTACCTCAAGCAGGCCCACTACCTGCTCGACGCCCTGCGCGGCAGCAAGCAGAAGATCCTGGTGTTCCTGCTCAGCGTCTGCACCCTGGTCACGGTGTTCGGCACCCTGATGTACGTGGTCGAAGGTCCGGAGCACGGCTTCACCAGCATTCCCAAGGGCATCTACTGGGCCATCGTCACCCTGACCACCGTGGGCTACGGCGATATCGTGCCCAAGACGGTGATCGGCCAGGTGATCTCGTCCATGGTGATGATCACCGGTTACTCGATCATCGCCGTGCCCACCGGGATCTTCACCGCCGAGCTGGCCAGCGCCATGCGCGGCGAGCAGCAGAAGCACGACTGCCCGGTGTGCCGCAAGAACAGCCACGAGCCGGCCGCCGCCTTCTGCTCACGCTGCGGTAATGCCCTTTTTAAGAAAATGGAATAAGCAAAGTACTTTTCAATCTTTAAAGAGATATAGCGCCCCGGCTATAGTCGGCGGCAAATTGCCTTCACTCTCGAATAAAAGGAAATGTGCAGTGAAAAAACTCTTCAGCGCTTCGCTCCTGGCCGCCGGCCTGGCCCTGGCTGGCGCCGCCCAGGCCGCACCGACCCTGCTCAACGTTTCCTACGACGTGATGCGCGACTTCTACAAGGACTACAACGCCGCGTTCCAGAAACACTGGAAGGCCGAGCATAACGAAAACATCACCCTGCAGATGTCCTTCGGCGGCTCCAGCAAGCAAGCGCGCTCGGTGATCGACGGCCTGCCGGCGGACGTCATCACCATGAACATGGCCACCGACATCAACGCCCTGGCGGACAACGGCAAGCTGGTCCCGGACAACTGGGTCACCCGCCTGCCGGACAACAGCGCCCCCTTCACCTCGGCCACGGTGTTCATCGTGCGCAAGGGCAACCCCAAGGCATTGAAGGACTGGCCGGACCTGCTCAAGGACGGCGTACAGGTGATCGTGCCCAACCCCAAGACCTCGGGTAACGGTCGCTACACCTACCTCTCGGCCTGGGGCTACGTGCTCAAGAACGGCGGCGACGAGAACAAGGCCAAGGACTTCGTCGGCAAGCTGTTCAAGCAGGCGCCGGTGCTGGACACCGGTGGCCGCGCCGCCACCACGACCTTCATGACCAACCAGATCGGCGACGTGCTGGTGACCTTCGAGAACGAGGCGGAAATGATCGCCCGCGAATTCGGCCGCGATCAGTTCGAGGTGATCTACCCGAGCGTCTCCGCCGAAGCCGAGCCTCCGGTGTCGGTAGTGGACAAGGTGGTGGAGAAGAAAGGCACCCGCGCCGCCGCCGAGGAATACCTGAAGTACCTGTGGTCGCCGGAAGGCCAGGAGATCGCCGCCAACAACTACCTGCGCCCACGGGATCCGAAGGTGCTGGCCAAGTTCACCGACCGCTTCCCGAAAGTCGACTTCCTCTCGGTGGAGAAGACCTTCGGCGACTGGCGCAGCGTACAGAAGACCCACTTCAACGATGGCGGGATCTTCGACCAGATCTACACCAACGCCAAGTGATCCCTCGCGGGTGAATGAAAAAAGCGACCTGTGCGGTTAATGCCGATCAGTCAAGGCAATGGCAGAGAATCACCTCTGCTTGACTGACCGGCACCCATCAACCTCCACGGTCGCTTTTTTTATGCTTCAGGTGGCAGTCAGAGGGCCAGCGCCGGATTGAACAGCGCCGCTTCGGCGGCCTGATGCCGCTCCTCCAGCACCGCCTCGGCCTCGACTTCGATCAGCCACTCGGGCAGCGACAGGCCGCTGACGATGATCCATGAAGACGCCGGCGGCTGGCTGGCGAAGCGCTCCAGCAAGACCGCGCTGATGTGCTCCTGCTGATCGCGGGCCGCTTCGGCGATATAGATCCGCAACATCACCACATCCGCCAGCGTCCCACCGGCCTCGGCCAGCACCCGCTGGATATTGTCGAAGGCCTGCTCGGTCTGCTCCCGCAGGCCCGGGCCTACGGTGCGTTCATGTTCATCCACTCCCACCTGGCCGGACAGCAGCAGGCGCCGCCCGCCCCGCACTTCCACGGCCTGGCTGAAGCCGTACTGCAGTGAATCGAACACGCTGCCGGGATTGAACGTCGACTTTTGCATAAGGACCTCCGCCTCGATGAACGACCGCAAACCCTAAACCAGGGCCCCGCGGACTTCCAGCGCCAGCCGGGCGCAGCAACATCCGGCAACGCAACAGCGGATGGCGGACCTACATCGGAGGCGTCACCCCGTCCTTGCCGGCGGAAATCGATTGCGCGATCAGCTTGCCGTCGGCGCCCTGGGTGACGAACATCACCACCTTGACCCCGGTCTTGAGCAAGCTGCGATCCCCCGGCACCAGGTTGACGATGGGCACATCGTCAGGCACCAGGATCTTCTGCTGGCCGCCCTTGTAGTTGACGGTCAGGGTCCGGCCATTGCTCACCACCAGGTCGCCGACGCTACCGTTGGTCATGCTGCTGCCCTTGGCCAGGTCGAAAGGCCGGTGCCGGCCATCTGCGGCGGGAACACATGCACTTCCAGGGCCTTGAGGGTGCCATCGGCCATGGGCACCGCCGCCGAGCCGATGTAGCTGCCCGGCTTGATGTCCTCGATATTGGCCAGGGTCACGGCACGCACCTGGGTCTGCGGCGTCAACTCGATGCTGACGTTCTCCCCGCTATTGGCATGCACCCGCAGCACATCGCCGCCAAGGCCGGTGATTTCCCCCCGCACGCCGATGCGCATGCCGGGCGCATCCTGGGCCAGGGCACTGCCGAGCAGGGCCATCAGGGCGAAGCATTGGATAACGCACAACACACCAGGCAGAGATCGTTTCATGGCAACAAGGTCCTCGGCTGAGCGAAGCGGTACAGGGCCGAGCCAGCAGCCGGCCCGCAAAGACCACCAGCCTGCTACCAGGCGCGAGCCAAGTAAATGCCTGGCCAGCGCCTGGGCCGACTGGCGGCCAGGCACGTCCCGCTTTTGCCGTTGATCCAGATGCCTTGCACCCGGGCTCAGCTCGCATCGATGTCTTCACCGGTTCGATCGCGAACCCACAGCAACACCAGGGTGGACAAGGCGACCGTCACCATCATGTACCAGGCCGGGGCCAGGGGCTGTTCGGTCACCTGCAACAACCAGGTCACGAAGAACTGGGCGAAGCCGCCGAACACCGAGACGCCGATGCCATAAGCCGCAGCCATGCCGGAGGTACGTACAGACTTGGGGAACATCTCCGGCAGCATGGTGATCCCCGGCACGGTCTGCAGCGTCAGCAACACCGACAACAAACCGATGATCAGCAACAGGCTGGCCAGGCTGGGGGCGGCGATCAACCACTGGAAGCACGGGACGATCGCCACCAGGGTCCACAGCCGCGAATGGAAGATCACCCGCTTGCGCCCCCAGCGATCGGCTACCCAGCCCACCAGCGGCGACAAGAGGAAGCACACGGCTCCCACCACCACGCTGGCCAGCAGGCTGGAGGTGGTAGGCAAGCCCAGCACCCGGGCGGCATAGGCCGGCATGTAGAACGCGATGATCTGGGTCGAGACCATCGCGCCCAGCATCAGCAACACGCTCTTGCCCAAGGTGGCCTTGTGCTGGCCGAACAATTCGCGCAACGGGCTGCTGTGGGCGGCCCGCTCCATGGCCTGCCGGCTATGGGCGCTGGATACGCCGGCCACGAGCGTGTCTTCCAGGTGCCGGCGGATGTACCAACCCACCGGCGCGGTGAGCATGCCGATGAAGAACGGGATGCGCCACCCCCATTCAGCCATCGCCGCCTGGCCCAGGCCGGCCACCAGGGCGGCGACCATGATCGCCCCGAGGAAAATCCCCAGGGACTGGCTGCCGAATTGCCAGCTGGCATAGAAGCCCCGCTGCGATGCCGGTGCATGCTCGACCAGCAAGGTGGTCGCCGCCCCCACCTCGCCCCCGGCGGCGAAACCCTGGATCAGCCGCGCCAGGACCATCACCAGCGGCGCAGCCATGCCAACCTGGGCGTAGGTCGGGGCCAGGGCCATCATCGCGCAACCCAGGCCCATGAGGAGCAACGTCAAGGTCAACGCCGAACGCCGGCCGAAACGATCGGAATAGGAACCGATCAGCAACGCACCCACCGGACGCATCAGGAACCCCACGCCGAAGGTGGCGGTGGTCAAGAGCAACTGGCCGTAGGAAGAAGCAGCGGGAAAGAACAACGGGCCGATGAACAGCATCAGGAAACTGAACACCGTGAAGTCGAAGAACTCCAGGGCGTTGCCAATAGTGGTACCGACAATCACCCGGCGACGGGATACGGGGAGATCAGGCGCCAGCAGCGGCGCATAGGACTGCTGAACAATGCTCATGACATTCTCCTGGGCACGAGGCAATAGGCACTCACCACCGGCCAGCCCGGGCAGGCCCGGCCGGATCACGGTCAATGGCTACGGATCAGTCGTCCGTCCCCAGGAAAGTGCTCACCAGCTTCACCCAGTAGGTGGCGCCATAGGGCAGGCTGGTATCGTTGAAGTCATAACCGGGGTTGTGCAGCAGGCAACCGCCCTCACTACCCTCGCCGTTGCCCATGACCAGGTAGCTGCCGGGGCAGGCCTGCAACATGAAGGAGAAATCCTCGCTGCAGGTCATCGGCTGCATATCGGCCACCAAACCCTCATCGCCCAGCCAATCCTGGACCACCCCCCGGGCCAGCGCGGTTTCGCGCGGATGGTTGTACAGCACCGGAAAGGCATTGGGGCTGACCAGCACTTCGGCCCTGGCGCCATAGGCCTGGGCCTGGGCGTGGGCCAGCTCTTCGATACGCCTGAGCAGCAGGTCGCGGGTGCAGTTCTTCAAGGCCCGGACCGTCACTGCCAGTTCGACACTGGCGGGTACCACCGACGAACTGCTGCCGCCGTGGATCGCCCCGACCCCGACGACGCCCATGTCCAGCGGTGGTACGTTGCGTGCCACCACCGTCTGCAAGGCCATGACCAGTGAAGCGGCGGCGACTACCGGATCAACCGTGTCGTGGGGCATGGCGCCATGCCCACCACGACCATGGATGCGGATAGTGACGGTATCGGCCGAGGCCATGAACGGCCCGGCCAGGAAACCGAAGCGCCCCACCGGCAGGCCCGGCCAGTTGTGCATGGCGAACACCGCATCACAGGGGAACAGCTGGAACAGGCCATCCTCAATCATCTTGCGTGCCCCCACATGCCCCTCTTCGGCGGGCTGGAAAATCAGGCGCACAGTGCCCTCGAAGTCGATATCCCGAGCCAGACACTGGCCGGCGGCGAGCAGCATCGCCGTATGCCCGTCGTGGCCACAGGCGTGCATCTTGCCCTCATGGCGGCTGGCATAGGGCAAGCCGCTGGTCTCCAGGATCGGCAGCGCGTCCATGTCCGCACGCAGGCCGATGACCCGACCGCTGCGGCCCTTGCGCAGCGAGCCGACCACACCTGTGCCGGCCAGCCCCTGGTGGACTTCGTAGCCCCACTCGCGCAACTTGGCGGCTACCAGGCGGCTGGTTTCGAATTCTTCATAGCTCAGTTCGGGATGGGCATGCAGGTGTTGGCGCAGGGCAATCATGGCAGGGGTCAACGCATGTACTTCAGGCAGGATCGCTTGGTTCGGCATGGGTTACTCCTCAGCGGTGTCGTACGGCCCGATCGTCGGCTCAGACGCTGTCAGGCTCTTGTAGGATGTCGCCGGTACGCCAGGGCGGACCCGGTCGCTACGGCACGCTGACTATCGCCCCAGGTCCTGGAAAAAATAAAATAATATGTTCCGATCTGGCTCCTCGGAATTTCTTATGAAGATCAGCCTGCGCCACCTTCGATATGCCCTGGCGGTCACTCGTCATAACAACATCACCCAGGCCGCCGAACACCTGAGCGTGTCCCAGCCGGCGATTTCGGCGGCGATCAGCGAACTGGAGGGCCACCTGGGGCAGATGCTGTTCATCCGCCAACGCGGGCAAGGGATGACCCTCACCCCCTTCGGCCGCTTGGCGATGGACAAGGCCCGGCAGATCCTGGCCGGCGTACATGAGCTGGAACATCTGGCGGACAGCGGCCATTCGCTGTCCGGCGAACTGATGCTGGCGTGCTTCGAAGACCTGGCTCCCTACTGCCTGCCGCAACTGCTGCGCGGCCTGCAACAGCGCCATCCAGGGATCAAGGTGGGGATCCGCGAGTGCGGGTTCGACCAGATCGGCAAGCAGTTGGGCAACGGCAGCCTGGATGCCGCGCTGAGCTATGACCTGGGCCTGCCGGATGGCGTGCAGACCACCGTGTTATGCGAGCTGGCGGCCCATGCCTTATTGCCGTCCGGGCATCCCCTGGCTGCCCAGCAAGCGGTCAGCCTGGGCCAGCTGTGCAAGCATCCCCTGGTCTTGACCGGGCAGGCCTACAGTTGGCAGCACTTCCTGGACCTGCTGCGTTTCCATGGGCTGCAGCCCCAGAGCCTGACCAAGACCCAATCCTTCGAACTGCAACGCGGGCTGGTGGCCAACGGCCTGGGCGTGGGCTTGGCCTATACCCGGCCATTTGGCGATCACAGCTACGACGGCCAACCATTGGCGGTGCGCCCCATCAGCGAAGCCTTGCCGCTGCAGCGTATCGTCCTGGCGCAGTTGCAGAGCCATAGCGACTCGCAGCTGGTCAACGCCTTGCGGGAACAGGCGCTGCAATGGTTCGGCCAAAGCCCGGTGTTCGGCTGGTAACCCGGGCTTTGGCATGGCCAAGGCTCAGATGCGCTCGCGGATCAGCACCTCGATGTTCGCCGCCGCGCCCCAGCGGCGAACCAGCGCGAGCAGTTGCGGATCGGTTTCGCCCACCAGGTAGAGGGTGTCGATGACCTGGGTGGCCGCCCACTCGACGAACTCGCTGCCATCGAAGTCGGCCGCGCTGGCGAGGTGGAATTCGTTCTCGTAGAAGCCGGCGCTCACCGCCACCGGGGTGTCCTGGGGGCCGGCCGCGGTGATGAAGTCGCAGGCCAGGTGCACCACGCCCCACCCCGCCACCCGCCAGTTGCCCAGCGCCTCGTCGAGCCGGGCCCGTGCGCCCCGGGCAAATCCCAGGCCGTCGAGCACTACACGGCGGTTGACGATCAGCCACAGCTTGCGCCGCTTCGGCACCTTGAGCCGTACTTCGCCGGTGACCTTCGAGGCCCGCAGGGCCAGGGCGAACACCAGCAGCAAGGGGGCGAAGTAGCTATAGATTTTCTCGGCCCGACTGGTTTCGGTCAGCGTGCGCAGGCGATCGACCTCCTTGCGCTGGCGCTGCTGTTCGGCGAAGTCTTCGGCCAGGCGCTCCAGCCACTGGCCGACCACGGCCGAGGAGTACTCGCCGCGCAGATCCCCCAGGGCCTGTTGTACCCGGGTCACGGCCAGTATCGACAATCGGCCATCGTCCATGCGCGGCAAGCTGGCAAAACGTTCGCACAGGTTGAGCACCTGGGCGGCATCCTGGGGTTCGTGCAGCTGGGTGGCGGCCTGGCAGTGCTGCTTGCCCAGCAGGTCGTCGATATCCGCCGCGACACCCCGCTGCAATCCGGCCTGGGTGCTCTGCGCCAGGCGATAGTCGCTCTGGAACCAATCCACCCGCACCACCTGGGTAGCACTGATCAGGGCCAGGGACGCCAGCGTCAGCCAGCCGTAGTCCACCTTCTTCCAACCCACCTCGGTGAGCGGGAATACCGAGATGAAGGTCCAGCAGCAGAAGTAATAGAAAAACGCGAAGACCACCAGCAAGGACAGTGGCTGCACCGACAGGTAGATCAGTTCCGGCACTTCGGCCGGGCCCAATCCGTAGAGCAGCAACAGCACGCCGCTTAGCGCCAGCCAGAACAGCATCGGCAGGAAATAGGGTTTGTTCAGGGATTTTTTCATCGGTCGCTCAACGGCAGCGGCTCAGGAACACCTCGCTGTATCGGCCAAGGCCCACGAGGCTTAAGCATTTGCGACAAAGGCCCTGGGATGGGCCTTGGCGAGGGTCTGGCGGTACAAGCGCCAGCAGCGTTACTGGAACTGGCGGCCGAGCCCGGCGGGCACGCCATGGATATCGGTATCTTCCCAGGGGCCGTCGGGGCTGATGGAGCGGCTCCAGCCGTTGTTCCAGCGATAGTAGGTGCGCTGGCGGTAGAAGGTGTTGCTTTGGTTATCCAGCACGTAGACCCCCAGTCGTGGGTCCCAGTGGCTGTGCCCACCCGGAGGCGGAGCGAAGCTGGCCGAAGTGCGTGGCAGGGCCTTGGTTGCAGGCGCTGGTGCATGGGGCGTGGCAGGCTTGTCGGAGGGCACCGTGGAAGGAGCCGGGCGCGTGCTCGGCTCCGCTGGCGGGATGGGCTCGGAACTGGTGGGTACTGGCCGCTGGACCGTACAAGCGCTCAACCCCAGGACCAGGGACAACAGGGTGATGCGAGCGATGGCGGTCATGGTGGTTTCTCTTTATTTATCCGGGCTGTCGATGGTCAGCTGCTGGGCCGTGGTGGTGCTGCTGGCCAAGGGCTGGCTGTGTCCGACCCATTCACCGGCCGTTGGCTGGCCAGCGCGGGAAACACGCGCAACCAGTTGGACTTCAGGGAAGTTCGACAGTTTCAGCTGCGGCATCATCGCGTCGGCATCCCCCAGCTCGACGGTGGCCGGCAAGTCGGCCACGGTCAGGCGCTTGGCCGCCAAGGGCGCCGGTGGTCCCTGGGTGGCGCGGGCGAAGATGAACACGCTGTCGCCCGGCTGGACCTTGGCCTTGAGCTCGGCGGCCAGGTCGACCCGGACCTTGAGCAGCGCGCCCTTGGCCTTGGTCGCCGGCTCGGCGGCCACTTTGCCCCCGCTTGCCACCAGCTTCTCGCTGGCCCGGTCGATCCCGCCTTGCAGGGCTGCACGGGATTTGTCGTCCGGCGGCAGTTGCGCCTGCAGGCGCTTCCAGTAGTCGATGGCATCCTGGAACCGCTCGCTTTCAAAGGCGGCGATGCCCAGCAGACCCAGGCTGGTGACCTCGTTGGGATCGGCCTTGAGCGCTTCGTCGGTGAGGGCCTGGACCTTGTCCGACCACTTCTTGTCATCGGCGAAATACTGGGCCTGGGCCCACTGTCCCAGCAGCTCGGGCTGGCGCCCGGCCAGGGCCACGGTGCGCTCGAAGATCTTCGCCGCATCCGCCGGCCGATCCTGGGCCATGTAGGTGCGCCCGAGGAAGTACAGGCCTTCGGCGGAGTCCGGCTGGGCCGCCACCGCACGCTCCAGGCGCTGGGTCATTTCTTCCATGGTCTGCGGCGCCTGGGCGAACTCGCGGGTCAGCTCGACCTTGTCGCTGGCTCCGAAGTGCAGGTACAGGCCCAGGCCCAGGAGCGGCACCAGCACTGCCGCCAGCAGGGGCAGCGGCTTGCCCAGCCGCGAATTGCGCACCTGGCCGTTGCCTTCGGTGTCTGCCAGCAGCTCGCGGGCGGCCTCGGCCCGGCCGCTGTCCAATTGCTCGGCGCTAAGCACGCCCTCCTGCTGCTGGCCCTGCAACTCGGCCAGGCGTTCTTCATACAGCGCAACGTTGAGCGCGGTCCGGTCCTCTTCGCGCTGGGCGCGACGCTCACGCAGTATCGGGATCAGCAGGAAACTCAAGGCGATCAGGAGCAACAGGCCTGCCGCGAGCCAGAAATCAGTCATGGGTGGTTTTTATCCAGCAGTTGGTCGAGGCGCTGCCGCTCTTCGGCGGAAAGCGTGTTCGGGCTATCGCTGCGCTGGGCGCGGCGGCGCCGGACAATCACGGCGATGATCACCATGCCGCCCAGCAGCAGCCCGGCAGGGCCGAACCAGAGCAAGGCGGTCTTGCCGGTCAAGGCCGGGTTGTAGCGCACGAAATCACCGTAGCGATCGACCATGAAGTCGATGATCTGCTGATTGTCCTTGCCTTCGCCGAGCATGCGGAAGATTTCCTTGCGCAGGTCCGCGGCGATGGGGGCATTGGAGTCGGCGATGTCCTGGTTCTGGCACTTGGGACAGCGCAGCTCCTTGGTCAGCTCGTGGAACCGCTCACGCTCGCCATCATTGGCGAACTGGTAGGTGTCGATGGCGGCCTGGGCCACCCCGACGATACCCAGGCCCAGCAGGGCCGCGATCAACCAGCGCTTCATGGCTTGGCCTCGTCGACCAGGGCCTGGTACTTGGCGGCCAGTTGCTCGCGCCAGACCACTTCGTCGATCACCCCGACGTACTTGTCGCGGATGATGCCCTTGGCGTCGATGAAGAAGGTTTCCGGGGCGCCATAAACGCCGAGATTCAGGCCCAGGGAGCCCTCCTCGTCGCGCACGTCCAGCAGGTAGGGATTGTGGAACTCGGCCAGCCACTTCAGGGCATCGGCGTTGACGTCCTTGTAGTTGATCCCGTAGATCACCACGCCACGCTCGGCCAGCTTGTTCAGCACCGGGTGCTCGACCCGGCAGGAAATGCACCAGGTGCCCCAGACGTTGACCAGCGCCGGCTTGCCCAGCAGGTCGGCGCGGGTCAGGGTCTTGTCGCCCTGCACCGAAGGCAGGGAAAACTCCGGGAACGGCTTGCCGATCATCGCCGACGGCAGCTCGGCCGGGTCCAGGTACAACCCGCGATAGAGGAACACCGCCACCACCAGGAACAGCGCCAGGGGCAACATCATCATCCAGCGTTTCATGCAGTGGCTCCTGTCATGCCCAGCGCTTCACGCACCCGGCTCTTCACCTTGACTCGATAGCGCCGGTCCATCGCCGCCAGCACGCCGCCAAGGCCTGTCAGCAGGCCGCCGAGCCAGATCCAGCGCACGAACGGCTTGACGTGCACGCGCACCGCCCAGGCGCCATTGCCCAGGGGCTCGCCGAGGGCGACATACAGGTCGCGGGTGAAACCGGCGTCGATCCCGGCTTCGGTCATCATCGAGCTCTGCACGGTGTACAGGCGCTTTTCCGGATGCAGCACGGCCACTTCCTTGCCATTGCGCACGACGCGGACGGTGCCCTTGTCGGAGGTGAAGTTGGGGCCTTCGAAATGCTTGGCACCCTCGAAGATGAAGTGGTAGCCCGCCAGCTCCATGGACTCGCCCGGCTCCAGGCGCAGGTCGCGCTCGGCGCTGTTCTGGCTCGACAGCACCACGCCCAGGGCACAGACCGCGATCCCCAGGTGCGCCAGGTGCATGCCCCAGTAGCTGCGGGTCAGGCTCGGCAGGCCCTTGACCAGGCCCTTGTGGCGAGTCTTGTCGAAGATATCCCGTACTCCGGACAACACCACCCAGGCCGCCAGCAGGAAAGTCGCCAGCACCGCCCAGTTGAAGTCGCCATAGGCGATGCCCGCCACCACGGCCAGGGCCACGCTGCCCAGCAGCACCGGAGCCAGCATGCCCAGCAGCCATTTGACCGGGGTGTCTTTCCAGCGCACCAGCACGCCCACCGCCAGCACCACCATCAACAGGGCCATCAGCGGGATGAACAGCGCATTGAAGTACGGCGGCCCCACCGACAGCTTGGCGCCGCTCAGGGCGTCCAGCACCAGCGGGTACAAGGTCCCCAGGAGGATCATCGAGGCCGCCACCACCAGCACCAGGTTGTTGCCCAGCAACAGGGTTTCCCGGGACCACAGGTTGAAGCCCACCTGGCTCTTGACCACCGGTGCGCGCAAGGCGAACAGGGTCAGCGAGCCCCCCACCACGAACAACAGGAAGAACAGGATGAACACGCCACGCTCAGGGTCGGCGGCAAAGGCATGGACCGAGGTCAGGACCCCGGAGCGGACCAGGAAGGTGCCCAGCAGGCTCAGGGAGAAGGCAGCGATGGCCAGCAGCACGGTCCAGCTCTTGAACACCCCGCGCTTCTCGGTGACGGCCAGGGAATGGATCAGCGCGGTGCCTACCAGCCAAGGCATGAAGGAGGCGTTTTCCACCGGGTCCCAGAACCACCAGCCACCCCAGCCCAGCTCGTAGTAGGCCCACCAGGAGCCCAGGGTGATGCCGATGCCGAGGAAGGCCCAGGCGACTATGGTCCAGGGCCGCGACCAGCGGGCCCAGGCGGCATCGAGGCGACCGCCGAGCAACGCGGCGATGGCGAAGGCGAAGGCCACCGAGAACCCCACGTAGCCCATGTAGAGCATCGGTGGGTGGACGATCAGGCCGATGTCCTGCAACAGCGGGTTGAGATCGCGGCCATCGGCCGGGACCTGGGGCAGGATCCGCGCGAAGGGGTTGGAGGTGACGATCAGGAACGACAGGAAGCCGGTGCTGATCATGCCCATGATCGCCAACACCCGGGCCAGCATCACTTGCGGCAACTGCCGCGAGAACACCGACACGGCGAAGGTCCAGCCACCCAGGATCAGCGCCCAGAGCAGCAGCGAGCCTTCATGGGCACCCCATACGGCGCTGAACTTGTAGTACCAGGGCAAGGCGCTGTTGGAGTTATGGGCGACGTAGGCCACCGAGAAATCGTCATTCATGAAGGCGTAGGTCAGGCAGCCGAAGGCGAATACCAAGAAGGCGAACTGCCCCCAGGCCGCCGGCTGCGCCAGGCTCATCCACAACCGGTCGCCACGCCAGGCGCCCAGCAACGGCACCACCGCCTGGACCAGGGCCAGGCACAGCGCCAGGATCATCGCCAGGTGGCCGAGCTCGGGAACGAACAAAGCGGAACTCATGGCTCAACCCTCCTTCGCCGGCGTCGGTGCCGACTGGCCGCTGTCTTTCAGGGCCTTGGTGACTTCCGGCGGCATGTACTTCTCGTCGTGCTTGGCCAGTACTTCATCGGCGACTACCACGCCATCGGCGTTGATCTTGCCCAGGGCGACGATGCCCTGCCCTTCGCGGAACAGGTCCGGAAGGATGCCGCGGTAGGTGATGGTTACCGACTTGTTGAAGTCGGTGACCACGAACTTGACGTCCAGCGAATCGGCGGAGCGCTCCAGCGAGCCGGCCTGGACCATGCCACCGGCGCGGATGCGGGTGTCATGGGGGGCTTCGCCATTGGCGATCTGGGTCGGGGTGTAGAACAGGTTGATGTTTTCCTTCAGCGCGCTGAGGGCCAGGCCGACGGCGATGCCGACACCCACCAGGATCGCCAGGATGATCAAAAGACGCTTTTTACGCAGCGGATTCACTTACCGTTCTCCCGGCGCAGACGACGCGCCTCTTGTTGCAGATAGCTCCTGCGGTCCAGGATCGGCGCCACCAGCTCACGCACCAGGACCACCAGGCAGATACCGTAGGCCGACCAGACGTACAGGCCGTGATGGCCCATGGCGAGAAAGTCGCTGAAGGATGCAAAACTCATTGCGCGGCCTCCAGGCTGCGTTGGACTTCGGCCTTGACCCAGCTGGTCCGGGCTTCGCGCTTGAGTACTTCAAGGCGCATGCGCAGCAACAGGACCACGGCGAAGAAACAATAGAAACCCAGTACCGTCAGCAACAGCGGCAGCCACATTTCCACCGGCATGGCGGGCCTTTCGGTCAGGGTGAAGGTCGCCCCCTGGTGCAGGGTGTTCCACCACTCCACCGAGTACTTGATGATCGGGATGTTCACCACCCCGACGATCGCCAGCACCGCACAGGCCTTGGCGGCGCTGTCACGGTTGCTGATGGCGGCGTTCAGGGCCATGAGGCCGGCGTACAGGAACAGCAGGATCAGCATCGAGGTCAGCCGGGCATCCCAGACCCACCAGGACCCCCAGGTCGGCTTGCCCCAGATGGCCCCGGTCACCAGCGCCAGGAACGTGATGGAATGGCCAATGGGCGCGGCGCATTGCAGGGCAACGTCGGCCAGCTTCATTTTCCATACCAGCCCGACCACCCCGCACACCGCCAGCATCACATAGCAAGACTGGGCCAGCATCGCCATCGGCACATGAATATAGATGATGCGAAAGC
This sequence comes from Pseudomonas sp. B6(2017), assembly GCF_002112765.1. NCBI lineage: Bacteria > Pseudomonadati > Pseudomonadota > Gammaproteobacteria > Pseudomonadales > Pseudomonadaceae > Pseudomonas > Pseudomonas sp. B6(2017). The sequence goes on from NZ_NEIQ01000004.1 coordinate 38,800, forward strand.
TGTTGCCTTGCTGGTAGTCCGGTGGCGCGAAGGCCAGGCCCCAGACCACGCCGATACCAATCAGCAACACGGCGGCGACGCTCAGCCAGGGCAGCAGCTTGCCGCTGATGCCGTAAAACCATTTAGGCGAGCCGAGCTTGTGAAACCAGGTCCAGTTCATTCGTTGCTTCCATCACGGTTGCTCTTCGTCTACACGAACAGCCAGGGTCTTTACTGGTCAAAAAACAACCAGACCTCATTATTCGCCGACGCTGATCTTCAGGCCAGCAGCTATTGCAAAGGGTGTCAGGGTTACTGCCAGCGCAGCCAGGCTACCAAGCCACAGCAGGAACCCTGTAGTCGGCAGGCCCTGCAATGCCGCCTGCAAGGCGCCACTGCCGAGAATCAACACCGGGATGTACAACGGCAGGATCAACAGCGCCAACAACAAGCCGCCGCGCTTGAGCCCTACCGTCAGCGCCGCGCCCACCGCCCCGAGCAAACTGAGGACCGGCGTACCCAGCAGCAACGAGAGCAGCAGTACTGGCAGGCAGGCGGCCGGCAGCCCGAGCATCACCGCCAGCAAGGGCGCGAGCAATACCAGTGCCAACCCGGAGAAGATCCAGTGTGCCAGCACCTTGGCCAGCACCAGAAGGGCCAGGGGGTGCGACGAAAGGACCCACTGCTCCAGGGATCCATCCTCGAAATCACTGCGAAAAAGCCCGTCCAGCGAGAGCAGGACGGACAATAGCGCCGCCACCCAGACCAGGCCGGGAGACAAGGTTTGCAACAATTGTGTCTCAGGTCCCACCGCCAGCGGAAACAAGGCGACGACTATCGCGAAAAATACCAGGGGGTTGGCCAACTCTGCCGGGCGCCGGCACAGCAGCCGAGCCTCACGGGCCACCAACAAGACGAAGACACTCATGCGGCCCACCGTCCCAGATCGATATCGCGGTATCCCGAGGGCATGCGGCCAAGAGTGTGGTGGGTGGTCAGCACCACCGTGCCGCCGCGTTCGCAATGGGCGGCCAGGTGTTCCTCGAGTTGCGCCACGCCCTGCTTGTCCAGGGCAGTGAAGGGTTCATCGAGGATCCACAGCGGCGGGCTGTCCAGGTACAGGCGGGCCAGGGCCACACGGCGCTGCTGGCCGGCGGACAGGGTATGGCAGGGAACGTCTTCGAACCCCTTGAGGCCGACGGCGGCCAGGGCCTGCCAGATCGCCTCGCTCCGGGCCGGCTGGTGCAGGGCACAGAGCCAGCTGAGGTTCTCTTCGGCGGTGAGCAAGTCCTTGATGCCGGCGGCATGGCCGATCCACAACAGGTTGCGGGCCAGTTCGGCGCGCTGGGCCTGCAATGGCTGGCCGTTGAGCAGCACCTGGCCACTGGTGGGCTGCATCAGCCCGGCGAGCAGGCGCAACAGGCTGGTCTTGCCGCTGCCATTGGGACCGCTGATCTGCACCATGTCTCCAGCCGTCAAACGCAACTCGAGGTGTTCAAAGAGCATCCGCCAATCGCGCTCACAAGCGAGTGCAACGGCTTCGAGAAGAGGGCTGGTCAAGGGATAGCGGGCCTTTACGGGTTCAAGTCGGCAGTGGAGCGGCCGTTAAAGGAATGCAGGATAAATGCATTGGCGGCCTGTTCTAGAGAGCTGCGTCAAACAATTGTATTGTTTTTACCACTCCTTAAAAGACGGGCGGCATTATACATGTGAGTCCCTACCTTACAGGGGGTTAATTTCCACAGGTTGTGTCCGAATGACAGGCGAAATGAACATCCCCCCGCTGCCACCGACGCCCGCTCCCGGAGCCTCGCGCGCGCAGTTGCCCAGCGGTGAACTGCTCAAGCTGACGCCGCCACTGGAGGGGCTGATCGCGCCCGGCCAGAGCGCCCGGGCCGAGGTGCTGTCGCTCAAGCAGACGAACCAGACCTTCGAGCTGCTGCTCAAGCTGACCCTGGACAACGGCCGGCAAACCACCCTGCAAGCCACCAGCAACCAACCCCTGCCCCAGGGCACCAGCCTGGCGGTGACCCAGCCATCGGCAGCCAACCTGGCCATCACCGTGCAACAGGCCATCGCGTCCAGTGTCGCCGCCCTGACCAGCCTGGATACCGCCCAACTGCCTCCGGGCACCCTGTTGCAGGGCAAGGTCCTGACCTCGCAATTGCTGCCCCAGGGCAGTAACCAGCCAGCGCTGTACCGTTCCCTGGTGAGCCTGCTCAATACCGCCCAGAGCGGCAGCACCCTGGACATCGAGAGCCCGCAGCCGTTGCGCATCGGCAGCTTGCTGAGCGCCCTGGTGACAGATGCCCGGACCCTGAGCTTCGTCCCCTTGAGCAACCGCCAGGACCAACTGGCGATCGCCGCCCAGTTGGCCAGCCAGCAAAGTCGCCAGGGCTCCCTGGGCGGCCTGCTCAATGCCCTGCAGAACCTGCCCGTCGACGACCAGCCCGGCCCGGCCAGCGACCTACGCGCCGCAGTCGAACGCCTGCTGGGCAGCCTGCCCAATGCACAGCAAATGAGCACCGCCCGCGGCGTGGCCCAGGCGCTGCTGGGCAGCGGCGTGTTCCTCGAGGCCCGGCTGGCCGCAGGCAACCCGGGCCAGGCCACAGACCTGAAGGCCGACCTGCTACGCCTGATCGCCCAATTGACTCCGGCACTGCCCTCCTCCACCAGCTTCAACGCAATCCTCGCCGCCAATACCCTGGCCCAGTCGCTACCCAGCTTTGTACGCAGCGCCCTGGGCACCCTGGGCCAGGTCAGCGCCAAGACCACTGCCGGCGGCTTCCCGCTGCCGGAGCGCCTGCTGCAAAGCCTGGAAGGCTCAGGCAGCCTGGAGCAACTGCTGCGCCTGGCCGCCGCGGCGGTATCGCGCCTGCAGAGCCACCAACTGGCGGGCCTGGAACAAAGCGGGCGTACCGACGATGGCCGCCAGCTGACCACCTGGCAGCTGGAAATCCCCATGCGCAACCTGCAGGACATCGTGCCCCTGCAGGTCAAGTTGCAGCGCGAGGAGCCGGCGCAAGCAGAACAGCAAACCCCGGACAAACGTGAAGAACGCGAGCCCCGGCAGGCCTTGTGGCGGGTCGACCTGGCCTTCGACCTGGAGCCGCTGGGCCCGCTGCAGGTCCAGGCGCAACTGCTCCAGGGCCGCTTGTCCAGCCAACTCTGGGCCGAACGCCCCTATACCGCGAGCCTGATCGAGAGCCACCTGGGCAGCCTGCGCGAGCGCCTGCTGGCCTCGGGCCTGGATGTCGGCGACCTGGATTGCCATCTCGGCATCCCGCCCCAAGGCCCGCATACCCGATTGGAACAACGCTGGGTCGACGAAACCGCATGAAGCACTCTGCCCCACCTCGCCAGGCCATCGCCCTCAAATACGATGGCCAGCAGGCTCCGACACTCACCGCCAAGGGCGATGACGAACTGGCCGAAGCCATCCTGAAGATCGCCCGCGACTATGAAGTGCCGATCTATGAGAACGCCGAACTGGTGAGGTTGCTGGCGCGCCTGGAGCTGGGCGACAGCATCCCGCCGGAGTTGTACCGGACCATCGCCGAGATCATCGCCTTCGCCTGGAACCTCAAGGGCAAGTTCCCGGCAGGCCACGATCCACGGCAGATAGAGTCGGAAAAGGACATCACCGAGCGCGGCGACGATTACTAGAAGAGCAGCTGCAAGCCATGAACCGCAAGCTGCATGCTTGAAGCTTGAAGCTGATGCTCAGCCTTTGTGCAGCTTGCTCACCAGCTCGGCCTCGGCCTGGGTCAGGCCGCAGGATTGGGTCAGCTCGTCGATGCTGGCGCCCATGCCCACCAGCCGTGCGGCCTGGGCAAAGGACAAGGTGGAAGGGTCACGCTGTTCCAGCTGGGCCAGCTTGTCCGGCAACGGCGCCACCACAGCCCGCAGCTCGTGCAAGTCCTCGCCCATGCGCACCGTGCCGTTCTGGTAATGATCGACCCGCTTGGCCAACTCCTTGATTCGCAGGTCGCGCAGGGCATCGCCCTCGGCCTGCTGCGCAGCGATCTGCCGCTGGTTGCGGGCGAAGGACAGGAACAGCGCGAGAGTGGCGACCCAGAGGATCGCCAGGACAATTACCGCTACCTCGAGGATCAATCAGATACTCTCCAGTTCCGACCATTCCTCTTCGCTCATCATCTTGTCCAGCTCCACCAGGATCAGCAGCTCGCCGTTCTTGTTGCAGACGCCCTGGATGAACTTGGCCGATTCTTCGTTGCCGACGTTCGGCGCGGTCTCGACTTCGGATTGGCGCAGGTAGACCACCTCGGCCACGCTGTCGACCATGATCCCGACCACCTGTTTGTCAGCCTCGATGATGACGATCCGGGTGTTGTCGTTGACTTCGGTGGGCACCAGGCCAAAGCGCTGGCGGGTGTCGATCACGGTCACCACGTTGCCGCGCAGGTTGATGATGCCCAGCACATAGCTCGGAGCACCCGGCACCGGGGCGATCTCGGTGTAGCGCAGGACTTCCTGGACGCGCATCACGTTGATGCCGTAGGACTCGTTATCGAGCTTGAAGGTGACCCATTGCAGGATCGGATCTTCGGAACCCTGTGCAGACGACGACTTATTCATACCCTGACCCCTCAAAATACCGTTGGCAACGGCGTGTGTTCTGTATGGCCGCGCCCCATTGGCACGGCCTGTTGTTGGTTCACTTCGGCTTGTGGGCCGCTTGACTGATTGCCAGCTGCTTGGCGCCCCCGGTGGCGATCAATTCCGCCAACTCGGCGACGTCGAGCAACGCGCACATGTGTTCGATAACCGTACCGGCCAGCCACGGACGCTGGCCCCGGTGGCTACGCCACTTGATTTCATTGGGGTCCAGGCGCAGCGAACGGCTGACCTGGTGCACGGCCAGCCCCCACTCATAGCCCTGGACCGAAATAACGTATTGCAGGCCCTGGCGGAAATCGTCGCGATAGCGATCCGGCATGACCCAGCGCGCCGTGTCCAGCACCTTCAGGTTGCCGGCCTGGCTCGGCAAGATACCGAGGAACCATTCCGGCTGGCCGAACAACGGCGTCAGCTCCTGACCCGCCAGGGAATAGATCGACCCCAGGCACACCAGGGGTACCGCCAGGGTCAGGCCAGCGACATCGAACAACAGGCATTCGAAAGGCTCGGCCGCCCATGACGGGCGATCGCTACCGGCGACCGGCGGCGGTGTGTTGCCAGGTGGCAGATGGACTTCCACCACGGGCGGCACCAGGGCCTGGAGCATCGGCACCACGGGCGAGATCGAGGCCGGCAGGGGTGCCGGTGCATCCTGCACGGGAGCCGCGGGTACGACAGCAGGCGCCTCGGCCCGAGCAGCAGGCGGTGCCTGGTGCTGGATCCGTGCATCCCGGGCCTGCTCCTCCAGTACCGCAGCCTGGAATTCGTCCAGTACCTCGCTGGAGGCTTCAGTACGGGCCTCAACGACAGGCGGAATCGGCTCAGCAACGACCTCGGGAAGCGGCTCTTCCTCGGTGGCATCCTGCAGCAAAGCATCCAGGTACGACTGCAGCGCCAGCTGCGGCCGGTTCTTGACATCCAGGGGACGGTTCATGAGGACACCCACGCACAAAACCCCACACAGTGAACTGTAGGGGTTATCGGCCGGGCTGCCGGGCGACTTGAATGGTGCTTCACGTCAGGCCACCTGCGCCACGGCTTGTTGCGCCAGCAAATGCTTGAGCAAGGCCTTGTAGGCCAGCACGCCACGGCTCTTGCCGTCGAATTGCGAAGGCGTAACCCCGGCCCGGCTGGCATCGCGCAGGCGCGTATCCACGGGAATGTAGCCTTGCCAGATCTGCTCCGGGAACTTGTCCCGCAGAATCCGCAGGGTGCCCAGCGAGGCCTGGGTCCGCCGGTCGAACAGAGTCGGCACGATGGTGAATGGCAACGGCTGCTTGCGGGAGCGGTTGACCATCGCCAGGGTATTGACCATGCGCTCCAGCCCCTTGACCGCCAGGTGCTCGGTCTGCACCGGGATCACCAGTTGCTGGCTGGCCGCCAGGGCGTTGACCATCAACACCCCAAGCAGCGGCGGGCTGTCGATGACTGCATAGTCGAAGTCCTGCCACAGCTGCGCCAGGCTCTTGGCGATCACCAGGCCCAGGCCGCTCTGCCCGGGGGACTGGCGCTCCAGGGTGGCCAGGGCCGTGCTCGACGGCAACAGGGAAATCCGTTCGTGGCTGGTGCCCAGCAACAGTTGCCCAGGAAGATCCTCGGGCACGCTGCCCTTGTGCAGGAACAGGTCGTAGCTGCTGTGCTCCAGGCTGTCGGGGTCATAACCGAAATAGCTGGTCATGGACCCGTGGGGGTCGAGGTCGACCACGACCACGCGCTTGCCCGCCTCCGCCAGCAAGCCGGCTAAAGCGATGGAACTGGTGGTTTTACCGACACCACCCTTTTGATTGGCAACAGCCCAGACTCTCATTCAGTTTGTTCCTCCCGCCCAGCCACAGCAGGGCGAGACATAGCGCTAAGTTATAAAGCAGGTGACGGAGAATTGACGGCACTCCCCTGTACCGGCGATTTCACCGCGGTTGGTGCAGTTTGTGTGCCAGCCCGCTTCAGAGCCGCATCCGGGGTCGCATTGGCGGTGCCGGTACCGGTCAAGCTACGGCGCACATCCAGGTTGCGCGAGACCACCAGCACCACCCGGCGGTTACGCGCCCGGCCCTCGGCGGTGGCATTGTTGGCCACCGGCTGGAATTCGCCATACCCCACCGAAGCCATGCGCGCCGGGTTAACTCCCTGCATCGCCAGCATCCGCACGATACTCGCCGAGCGCGCCGAAGACAGCTCCCAGTTGGTGGGATATTGCGCAGTCTGGATCGGCAGGTTGTCGGTGAAACCCTCGACGTGGATCGGATTGTCGAAGGGTTTGAGGATCTTCGCCACCTTGTCGATGATGGTGAACGCCATATCGCTGGGCATGGCATCGCCACTGCCGAACAGCAGGCTGGAGTTGAGCTCGATCTCCACCCACAGCTCGTTGCCACGCACGGTCATCTGGTCGGAGCTGATCAGATCGCCGAAGGCCGCGCTGATGTCATCGGCAATGCTCTTGAGCGGGTCGCTGCCGCCCGAGATGCCGGCATCGATCTGCTCGCTGTCCTTGACCAGCGGCTTGGCCGGGGTCACGGTCTTGGGCCGCTCTTCGCCGATAGGGATCGGCTTGAGGGCGCGATCGGAATCGGTGAAGACCCCGACCAGCGCTTCGGAGATGATCTTGTACTTGCCCTCGTTGATCGAGGAAATCGAGTACATGACCACGAAAAACGCGAACAACAGGGTGATGAAGTCGGCGTAGGAAACCAACCAACGTTCGTGGTTGACGTGTTCTTCATGTTGACGACGACGAGCCATGATCAGTCCATGAAGCCTTGCAGCTTCAACTCGATGGAACGCGGGTTCTCGCCTTCGGCGATCGACAGGAGGCCCTCGAGGAGCATTTCCCGGTACCGCGACTGGCGCAGGGCGATGGACTTGAGCTTGGCGGCGATCGGCAGCAGCACCAGGTTGGCGCTGGCCACGCCATAGATGGTGGCGACGAAGGCCACGGCGATACCGCTACCCAACTGCGATGGATCGGCCAGGTTGCCCATGACATGGATCAGGCCCATCACCGCACCGATGATCCCGATGGTCGGCGCGTAGCCGCCCATGCTCTCGAAAACCTTGGCGGCCTCGATATCCCGGCTTTCCTGGGTATAGAAGTCCACTTCGAGGATGCTGCGGATGGCTTCCGGCTCGGCGCCATCCACCAGCAACTGCAGGCCCTTGCGTGAATAGGTATCGGGCTCGGCATCCGCCACGCCTTCCAGGCCCAGCAGGCCCTCCTTGCGCGCGGTCAGGCTCCAGTTGACCACCCGGTCGATGCCCGCCGGCAGGTCGACCCGCGGCGGGAACAGGATCCAGGCGAGGATCTGCATGGCGCGCTTGAAGGCGCTCAACGGCGACTGCAGCAAGGCCGCGCCGATGGTGCCGCCGAGCACGATCAGCGCAGCCGGGCCGTTGGCCAGGGCCGAAAGATGGCCACCTTCGAGGTAGTTGCCGCCGATGATGGCGACGAACGCCATGATGATCCCGATAAGGCTCAGTACATCCATTACATGCAAGCCTCGACCAGGTGCCGGCCGATATCGTCCAGGCTATACACCGCGTCCGCCAGGTTGGCCTTGACGATAGCCATGGGCATGCCATAGATCACGCAACTGGCTTCATCCTGGGCCCACACCGCGCTGCCGCCCTGCTTGAGCAGGCGCGCGCCCTCACGACCGTCGGCGCCCATGCCGGTGAGCACCACCGCCAGGACTTTATCGTTGTAGGACTTGGCTGCAGAGCCGAAGGTGATGTCCACGCACGGCTTGTAGTTCAAGCGCTCGTCGCCAGGCAGGATCTTCACCGCGCCACGGCCGTCGACCATCATCTGCTTGCCGCCAGGGGCCAGCAGCGCCAGGCCTGGGCGCAGGATGTCGCCGTCCTCGGCCTCCTTGACGCTGATCTTGCAAAGCTTGTCCAGGCGCTCGGCGAAAGCCTTGGTGAAGGCCGCCGGCATGTGCTGGATCAGCACGATCGGCGCCGGGAAGTTGGCCGGCAGCTGGGTCAGTACCCGCTGCAACGCCACCGGGCCGCCGGTGGAAGTACCGATGGCCACCAGCTTGTAGGCCTTGCGCTTGGGCGCAGGCGCTGCCGGGCTCGCGGCGGGCGCCGGGGCACGGCTCGGAACCGGGGCCGGGGCCGGGGCCGGTGCGGCCGGACGGCTGCTGGCGAAGCTCGAGGTGGCCGGAGTCGGCGCGCTGCTTTGCGGTGCCGGGGCACTGTAGCTGCTGAAGCGCCGGTTGCTGCGCGAGATGCTGTGGACCTTCTCGCACAACAGTTGCTTGACCTTCTCGGGGTTGCGCGAGATGTCCTCGAAATTCTTCGGCAGGAAATCCACCGCCCCGGCGTCCAGCGCATCGAGGGTCACCCGCGCGCCTTCATGGGTCAGGGAAGAGAACATCAGGACCGGGGTCGGGCAGCGCTGCATGATGTGCCGCACTGCGGTGATGCCATCCATCATCGGCATCTCGTAGTCCATGGTGATCACGTCCGGCTTGAGGGCCAGGGCCTGATCGATCGCCTCTTTACCATTGGTCGCGGTACCGACGACCTGGATGCTCGAATCCGCTGAAAGAATTTCCGAGACGCGGCGGCGGAAAAAACCCGAATCGTCCACCACCAGGACTTTGACTGCCATAAACACTCCGTTAGGTGGGGCGAGGCCAAGCGCCCCTCCCCACCGAATCAAATACGCCGTGCGGCGTAACGCTTGAGCATGCTCGGAACATCGAGGATCAGCGCGATGCGACCGTCACCGGTAATGGTGGCGCCAGACATGCCCGGGGTCCCCTGGAGCATTTTGCCCAAGGGCTTGATGACCACTTCTTCCTGGCCCACCAACTGGTCGACGACAAAGCCGATCCGCTGGGTGCCCACCGAAAGGATCACTACGTGGCCCTCGCGCTGCTCTTCATGAGCGGCGGAACTGACCAGCCAGCGTTTGAGGTAGAACAAGGGCAAGGCCTTGTCCCGCACGATCACCACTTCCTGGCCGTCCACCACGTTGGTGCGCGACAGGTCGAGGTGGAAGATTTCGTTGACGTTGACCAACGGGAAGGCGAACGCCTGGTTGCCGAGCATGACCATCAGCGTCGGCATGATCGCCAGGGTCAGCGGCACCTTGATCACGATCTTCGAACCCTGGCCCTTGGTCGAATAGATGTTGATCGAGCCATTGAGCTGGGAAATCTTGGTCTTGACCACGTCCATGCCCACACCGCGACCGGAGACATCGGAGATCTCGGTCTTGGTGGAGAACCCGGGGGCGAAGATCAGGTTGTAGCACTCGGTATCGCTCAGGCGATCGGCGGCGTCCTTGTCCATCACCCCGCGCTTGACCGCGATGGCGCGCAGGACATTGGGATCCATGCCCTTGCCGTCATCGGAGATCGACAACAGGATGTGGTCGCCTTCCTGCTCGGCGGCCAACACCACCTTGCCCTGGCGCGACTTGCCCGATTCCTCGCGTTCTTCCGGAGATTCGATACCGTGGTCCACCGCGTTGCGCACCAAGTGCACCAACGGGTCGGCCAGGGCCTCCACCAGGTTCTTGTCGAGGTCGGTTTCTTCCCCCACCAGCTCCAGGTTGATCTCTTTCTTGAGCTGCCGGGCCAGGTCGCGAACCAGGCGCGGGAAGCGCCCGAAGACCTTCTTGATCGGCTGCATGCGGGTCTTCATCACCGCGGTCTGCAAGTCGGCGGTGACCACATCGAGGTTCGACACCGCCTTGGACATGGCTTCGTCGCCGCTGTTGAGCCCCAGGCGCACCAGGCGGTTACGCACCAGTACCAGCTCGCCCACCATGTTCATGATTTCATCCAGGCGCGCAGTGTCCACGCGCACCGTGGTTTCCGCTTCGCTGGCCGGCTTCTCGGCTGCTGCGGCTGGCGCGCGGGCCGGAGCAGGAGCCGCGGCGGGTTTTGGCGCCTCGACCTTGGCCTCAGGCTTGGCAGCGGCGGCCGGCTTGGCTGCCGCAGGCTTGGCCACCGCGGCACTGGCAGCCGCCGGTGCCGCCACGGCAGGAGCCGCAGCGACCGTGGCCGCTGGCTGGGCAGTGCCTGGCGTGTCGGAGAACTTGCCCTTGCCGTGCAGCTCATCGAGCAGGGATTCGAATTCGTGATCGGTGATCAGGTCGCTGCCAGCCGCAGCTGCATCTGGCGCAGCGGCGGCAGGTGCGGCAGCTACCGCCGATTCCAGTGCGTCAACGGCGAAATTGCCCTTGCCATGCAACTGGTCCAGCAGTGCTTCGAACTCGTCGTCGGTGATCTCATCGCCGCCGGCAGCGGCGCCACCCTCGGCATCGGCCGCGGCGGGAGCGAGCGCATCGGGGGCGAACTGGCCCTTGCCGTGCAACTGGTCCAGCAGGGACTCGAACTCGGCGTCGGTGATCTCGTCGCCGGCAGGCTCACCCTCGGCGGCAGATACGGCGGCGGGCGCGGCATCGGCATCGGCCTTGGCGGCGCTCAGCGAGTCGAGCAACAGTTCGAATTCGTTGTCGGTAATATCGCCCGCCGGCGCTTGCGGCTCGGGCTCGGGTTCCGCCACGGCCTCGACCACCTCTTCCACGGGGGCAGGAGCGGGCTGCGCACCGGCCGGTTCGGCCAGGCGCGCCAGGGCGGATAGCAATTCAGGTGTCGCAGGAGTGATCTCGGTACGCTCGCGGACCTGGCCGAACATGCTGTTCACCGTGTCCAGAGCCTCGAGCACCACGTCCATCAGTTCCGAGTCGACTCGTCTCTCACCCTTGCGCAGGATGTCGAAAACGTTCTCGGCGATATGGCAGCACTCCACCAGCTCATTGAGCTGGAGGAAGCCGGCGCCCCCTTTAACAGTGTGAAAACCGCGAAAAATTGCGTTGAGCAGATCCGCATCATCTGGCCGGCTTTCCAGCTCGACCAATTGTTCGGACAGTTGCTCTAGAATCTCGCCGGCCTCAACCAGGAAATCCTGAAGGATCTCTTCATCGGCGCCGAAGCTCATTAATGGGTGCTCCTAGAATCCAAGGCTGGAAAGCAAATCGTCAACATCGTCCTGACCGGACATGACGTCTTCCCGTTTATCGGCATGAATCTGCGGACCTTCACCCTTGGCGAGATGTTTTTGCGGATCTTTTTCCGCCAGGATCGATGCGCGGTCATGTTCGATACCAGCGAAACGATCGACCTGGCTGGCCATCAAGACGAGTTTGAGCAGATTGCTTTCGACTTCCGTGACCAACTGGGTCACGCGCTTGATCACCTGGCCGGTGAGGTCCTGGTAATCCTGCGCCAGCAGAATGTCGTTGAGGTGGCCGGAGATGGTACGGGTCTCCTGCTCGCTACGAGTCAGAAAACCGTCGACCCGCCGCGCCAGTTCGCGAAACTCCTCGGCACCGACCTCGCGCCGCATGAAGCGGCCCCAGTCCACGCTCAAGGCCTGGGCTTCAGCGCTCAGGCCGTTGACCAGCGGGGTGCTGCTCTCCACCAGGTCCATGGTGCGATTGGCTGCGGCTTCCGTCAGCCGGACCACATAGGAGAGGCGCTCGGTGGCATCCGTGATCTGTGAAACTTCCTCGGCTTGCGGCATATGCGGGTCAATCTGGAAATTGACGATCGCGCTATGCAGCTCGCGGGTGAGCTTGCCCACTTCCTGGTACAGGCCGCGGTCACGGGTCTGATTGAGCTCATGGATCAGTTGCACGGCTTCGCCGAACCTGCCCTTCTCCAGACTCTCGACCAGTTCCAGCGCATGTTTTTTCAGGGTCGACTCAAAGTCGCCCAGTGAAGATTCGTTATGCTCCATAGCTCCCCCGTGGCGCAATGGCTACGCATCTCAACCGATGCGTTCGAAGATCTTCTCGATCTTCTCTTTCAGCGCCTGGGCCGTGAATGGTTTGACGACATAGCCGTTAACGCCGGCCTGGGCGGCTTCGATGATCTGCTCGCGCTTGGCTTCGGCAGTCACCATCAATACCGGCAGGTGCTTGAGCTTTTCATCGGCGCGCACGTGGCGCAGCAGATCGATACCGGTCATGCCCGGCATGTTCCAGTCCGTTACCAGAAAGTCGATGCTCCCGCTGTTGAGTACCGGAATGGCGGTAGTGCCATCGTCGGCCTCGACCGTGTTGGTGAAACCCAGATCACGCAACAGGTTTTTTATGATCCGCCGCATCGTTGAGAAATCATCAACGATGAGGATTTTCATGTTCTTGTCCAATTCGACCTCCAAGCAGTCTTAAACGCATCCAGTTCCTGGACGCGCCATTCAATCAATCCGGCATAACACGCAACGACTGCATGGAGCACATACTGCAAAACCGGCAAGGCGCAAGGCCTGACCGGTCTTGGGCGCAGTGTCCCCACACTGCCTGTCAGCGCGCTCGCCACTCCCCCAAACGCCCCCGCAAGCGGGCCGCGCACTGGCTGTGTAACTGGCTGACCCGCGATTCGCTGACCCCCAGGACCTCACCGATTTCCTTGAGGTTCAGCTCTTCGTCGTAGTACAGCGCCAACACCAGTCGCTCGCGCTCCGGCAAATTGGCAATCGCATCCGCCAACGCGGCCTGGAAGCGTTCATCCTCCAGGTCCCGTGACGGCTCGAGATGAGCACTGGCGCCATCCTCGTGCAGCCCTTCATGTTCGCCGTCCTGCAACAGGTCGTCGAAACTGAACAGCCGGCTGCCCAGGGTGTCGTTCAAAATCCCGTAATAATCGTCGAGACTCAATTGAAGTTCGGCCGCAACCTCGTGATCTTTAGCGTCACGACCGGTTTTAGCTTCAATTGCGCGAATGGCATCACTGACCATGCGCGTATTACGGTGCACCGAACGCGGTGCCCAGTCGCCTTTACGAACCTCGTCGAGCATCGCGCCACGGATACGGATACCCGCGTAAGTCTCGAAACTCGCGCCCTTGCTCGCGTCGTACTTGGTCGATACTTCGAGCAAACCGATCATCCCGGCCTGGATCAGGTCCTCTACCTGGACACTGGCCGGCAACCGCGCCAGCAGGTGATAGGCGATACGCTTGACCAGGGGCGCATAGCGCTCGATCAGTTCGTATTGGCTGTCACGCGCCGACTTCTTGTAGAGGTTGTAGCCACTGGCAGTCATAGCACCGGTCCCGCTGTTTGATGCACTAGCCGCTCGACAAAGAATTCCAGGTGCCCGCGTGGGTTAGCCGGCAACGGCCAGGTATCGACTTTCTGTGCGATGGCCTTGAACGCCAATGCACACTTCGAACGAGGAAAGGCTTCATAGACCGCACGCTGCTTTTGCACGGCCTTGCGCACGCTTTCGTCGTAGGGAACTGCGCCGACATATTGTAAGGCCACGTCCAGGAAGCGATCAGTGACCTTGGTCAACTTTGCAAACAGGTTGCGCCCTTCCTGAGGGCTCTGGGCCATGTTGGCCAGGACCCGGAAGCGGTTCATGCCGTAGTCGCGGTTGAGCAGCTTGATCAGCGCGTAGGCGTCGGTGATCGAAGTGGGTTCGTCGCAGACCACCAGCAGCACTTCCTGGGCCGCGCGGACAAAACTGACTACCGAGTCACCAATACCCGCAGCGGTGTCGATCACCAGCACATCGAGGTTGTCGCCGATGTCGCTGAAGGCCTGGATCAGGCCGGCATGCTGGGCGGGGCTCAGGTGCACCATGCTCTGGGTGCCCGAGGCGGCCGGAACGATGCGGATGCCACCCGGCCCCTGGAGCAGCACGTCGCGCAGCTCGCAGCGCCCTTCGATGACATCGGCCAGGGTGCGTTTGGGGGTCAGGCCCAAGAGGACATCGACATTGGCCAATCCCAGGTCGGCATCCAGCAGCAAGACCCGTCGACCGAGCTCAGCCAGAGCCAGGGACAAGTTCACTGACACATTAGTCTTGCCGACGCCACCTTTGCCGCCGGTCACCGCGATCACCTGTACGGGATGCATGCTGCCCATGTTCTTTCTTTACCTTGTCTTACTTAGACGGGGCCACATAACTGGCTGCGTGTTCACCGTGAGAACAATGCCTGGCAGACCATCGATGTAGATACACTGCAATCTATTCATGAGTACCTCAGCCGACTCGCTTGGCCGGGTTGTGGTACAGGTCAGCGAACATATCGGCCATGGCTTCTTCGCTGGGTTCTTCCTGCATCTGCACGCTCACGGCGCGGCTCACCAGTTGGTGCCGACGCGGCAGGTGCAGGTCGTCAGGAATCCGCGGGCCATCGGTCAGATAGGCAACCGGCAATTCATGACTGATGGCCAGGCTCAACACCTCGCCAAGGCTGGCTGTTTCATCCAGTTTAGTCAGGATGCAGCCGGCCAGCCCACAGCGCTTGTAGCTGTGGTAGGCGGCGGTCAGCACCTGCTTCTGGCTGGTGGTGGCCAGCACCAGGTAATTCTTCGCGCGGATCCCGCGGCCGGCCAGGCTTTCAAGCTGCATGCGCAACGCCGGATCGCTGGCCTGCAGGCCGGCGGTATCGATCAGCACCACGCGCTTGCGCAGCAGCGGCTCCAGGGCCTGGGCCAGGGACTGGCCAGGATCGACATGGGTCACCGAGACATTGAGGATCCGCCCCAGGGTCTTGAGCTGCTCCTGGGCACCGATGCGGTAGCTGTCCATGCTCACCAGCGCAATGTTCTGCGCGCCGTACTTGAGCACGTAGCGAGCCGCCAGCTTGGCCAGGGTGGTGGTCTTGCCCATGCCGGCAGGGCCGACCATGGCAATCACCCCGCCCTCTTCCAGGGGCTCGACTTCCGGCGTCAGGATCATTCGCGCCAGGTGCGCCAGCAGCATGCGCCAGGCCTGGCGTGGCTCGTCGATATCGGTGATCAGGGCCAACAGGTCGCGAGCCAGGGGGCCGGACAAGCCGATGCGCTGCAGGCGGCGCCAGAGGTTGGCCTGTTCGGGACGACTGCCCTGCAACTGGCTCCAGGCCAGGGAACCGAGCTGTACTTCCAGCAGCTCGCGCAAGCCGTTGAGCTCGGAGCGCATGGAGTCCAGGGCACGGTTGTCCACCGCCGGCGCGACTGGGGCCGGAGCCGGGCGCGGGCGCTCGGTCAGGGTTGGCTCGATCAAGGGCTCGGCTGCCGTCAACGGCAGGCCGGCGAACAACTGGCGATTGCTGATCGAGGCAGTGTCGCCTTCGCCCCGCAGGCTCAGCTCGGCCTGGGCGGTAACGATCCGCGACTGGGTCTTGCGCAGCTCGTCTTCGAGCTCCATGTTCGGAATCCGTGGCGACAAGGCCGATAACTTGTAATCCAGGGCCGCCGTCAGCTCGACGCCACCGGCGATCCGGCGGTTGCCGATGATGGCAGCCTCGGCCCCCAACTCATCACGAACCAGTTTCATGGCCTGACGCATATCGGCGGCGAAAAAACGCTTAACTTGCATAACCCACTACCTCAGCCGTTGGGCCCTACTGTCGCAACGATGGTCACTTGCTTGTTGTCGGGAATTTCCTGGTACGCCAGCACATGCAAACCCGGGACGGCCAGACGACCGAACCGCGAGAGCATGGCGCGGACCGGACCCGCTACCAACAGAATCACCGGTTGACCTTGCATCTCTTGACGCTGCGCCGCTTCGATCAGCGAACGCTGCAGCTTCTCTGCCATGCTTGGCTCGAGCAGAACGCCTTCTTCCTGGCCTTGTCCTGCCTTCTGCAAACTGCTGAGCAAAATCTGTTCCAACCTTGGCTCCAAGGTGATCACAGGCAGCTCGGACTCAGTACCTACAATGCTTTGGACGATGGCGCGAGACAATCCGACGCGCACCGCAGCAACCAAAGCGGCAGTATCTTGACTCTTAGCGGCATTGTTGGCGATAGCCTCGGCAATGCTGCGGATATCACGCACCGGCACCTGTTCGGCCAACAAGGCTTGCAGCACCTTGAGCAACTGCGAGAGCGAGAGCACGCCCGGCACCAGCTCTTCAGCCAGCTTCGGCGAACTCTTGGCCAGCACCTGCATCAGTTGCTGGACCTCTTCGTGGCCGATCAGTTCGCTGGAGTGCTTGTACAGAATCTGGTTCAAGTGAGTGGCGACCACGGTACTGGCGTCGACCACGGTGTAGCCCAGGGACTGGGCCTGGGGCCGCTGGCTGATCTCGATCCACACCGCCTCCAGGCCGAAGGCTGGATCCCGGGCGGCGATACCATTGAGGGTGCCGTAGACCTGCCCCGGGTTGATCGCCAATTCGCGATCCGGATAGATCTCGGCCTCGGCCAGGATCACGCCCATCAGCGTCAGGCGATAGGCGCTGGGGGCCAGGTCGAGGTTGTCACGGATATGCACGGTGGGCATCAGGAAACCCAGGTCCTGGGACAGCTTCTTGCGCACTCCCTTGATCCGCGCGAGCAGTTGCCCGCCCTGGTTGCGGTCCACCAGGGGAATCAAGCGATAACCCACTTCCAGGCCGATCATGTCGATCGGGGTCACGTCGTCCCAGCCCAGTTCCTTGGTCTCCAGGGCCCGTGCCGGCGAGGGCAGCAGGTCCTGCTGGCGCTGGAGCTCTTCCTCGGCGCGGACCTTGGCCTGGTTCTGCTGGCGCCAGAGCAGGTACGCCGCACCGCCGGCCACCAGGGCCAGGCTGAGGAAAGACACATGGGGCATGCCCGGCACCACGCCCATGACCGCCATCAGCCCGGCGGCCACCGCCAGGGCCTTGGGCGAGGCGAACATCTGCCGGTTGATCTGCTTGCCCATGTCCTCGGAGCCCGAGGCACGGGTGACCATGATCGCCGCCGCGGTGGACAACAGCAGCGAGGGCAGCTGCGCCACCAAACCGTCACCGATGGTCAGCAAGGCATAGACCCGGCCAGCGTCGGCAAAGGTCATGTCGTGCTGGAAGATACCGACCGCCATACCGCCGATCAGGTTGATGAACAAGATCAGCAAGCCGGCGATGGCATCACCGCGGACGAACTTGCTGGCACCGTCCATGGAGCCGTAGAACTCGGCCTCCTGGGCCACTTCGGCGCGGCGCGCCTTGGCCTGGTTCTGGTCGATCAGGCCGGCGTTGAGGTCGGCGTCGATGGCCATCTGCTTGCCGGGCATGGCGTCCAGGGTGAAGCGCGCGCTCACCTCGGAGATCCGCCCGGCACCCTTGGTCACTACCACGAAGTTGATGATCATGAGGATCGCGAAGACCACGATACCCACGACGTAGTTACCGCCGATCACCACCTCGCCGAAGGCCTGGATCACCTTGCCCGCGGCGGCGTGCCCTTCCTGCCCATGGAGCATCACCACCCGGGTCGAGGCCACGTTGAGTGCCAGGCGCAACAAGGTGGCCACCAGCAGGATGGTGGGGAATACCGCGAAATCCAGCGGTCGCAGGGCGTAGACGCAGACCAGCAGGACCACGATCGACAGGGCGATGTTGAACGTGAAGAACACATCCAGCAGGAACGCCGGCACCGGCAGCATCATCATGGCCAGCATGACCAACAACAGCACCGGCACACCCAGATTGCCCCGACCAAGGTCGGCCAGGTTACTGCGAGCCGTGTTGATTAACTGAGTGCGATCCACCGATTTACCCCGTTCCGTAAAGCAAACTTTTGACGCCTGAAGCGGCACAGGGCGGCTACTGCAAAAAGCTCTCCAACTTTTAGTGAATCAACATGCACTACTGGTTTTCAGGCAAGAAATACAAAATAGCTGGGCCGCCGAAGTCAATCCGGCAGCCAGATATTGCGCCAGGCCACCAACCCATCCCGATCGAGCAGCCAATCGCGCCGCACCGCCTCGCGCAACACATCCCCTGCCCGGGCATTGGCTTGCGGGTCGGCCAGATGCGTACGGATGGCTTCGATCCAACTATCGAAACGATTAGGCACCCGAGTCACCGGCAACTCATTACGAAAGCCCGGCAGGTCACTGCAAACCACCGGGAATCCACAAGCCCCGTACTCCAGCAAACGCAAACTGCTCTTGCACTCGTTGAGCAGAGTCTGCTGCAGCGGCGCCACTGCCAGGTCGAGGTTCAACCGGGCTAGAGCAGCCGGATAGAGACTGATCTCGACACCGCGATGCACCTCCTTGACGTAGGGCCGCAGCGTCTGCGGACAAGCCCCCATGAATACCCAATCGACCTCCGCCGCCAGGGCCTGCACCACCTCGCCGATCACCTCCAGGTTGGCCGACTGCCATTCGCCTCCCGCCCAACCGACACGGGGCTTCTCGCCACTACGACGACGGCTGGCCGGCAACACGTCCCCCCAGGCCAGCGGGTCCAGGCGACTCTGGATGACCCGGATGTCCGGGTGCATCCCATGCATGGTTTCTGCCAGCCGGTCAGTGGACACCACCAAGCGATCGACACATCCCAGGGCCTGGCGCAGATAGCGGGCAACGTCCTCGGGCGTCATTCCACGCCCAGCCTCTCCAAGCACCAGGCTGGGCAGGTGATCGTTCAGCTCGAAGACCTTGAAGCTCCGGGAAAAATCTCGCGCCCGGCGCATTGCATTCAGCGACTCTTCACCAACATGGCGCTGGAAGATGATCGAGTCAGGCGTGATCCGCTCCAACTCCGGTGCAGACAGCAACGCCATGGAAACGACCCCATCAATCAGCCCCGCGGCATTCTGCCCCTCCATTGGCTGAATGGCCCGATAGTGCCCACTGGCATAACGATCGGACGGATGGACCAGTACCACAGGCAGCGGACGCCAGACCAATGGCCGCCAACATAACGACGGTTCGGCCAACTGAAAGCCCTTTGGCTGCTCCAGCGAGAAGTTCAGGTTGTAGGCCGGGTCCCGCGCCAACACCGAGAGCCAGCGCTGAGCCAGGGCATCTTCGTCACGAGCCGTCAGGACCTGGGCAGCGCCCTCGCGCATGACCATCGCTCGCGGAGTCCATACCGTCAGATAACCGTGCCCGGCCAAGCGCAGGCATAGATCGATATCCGCACCGGCGCTGGGAAACTGCCCCGAATCAAGACCACCGACGCCGTCGAACAAGGCTTTGCGTACCATCATGCAAGCACCGGAAACAGCACTGCAGTCACGATCCACCACCAGGCTGCCCATGTAGCCAGGCGCATCGGCACCCTGCTGGGCAAATGCCGATACCCCCGCCCCGGGCAGCCCGAGGATCAAACCTGCGTGGGTAACCTCTCCTTCGCCGGATAACATCTTGGCCCCAACCACCGCTACCTCCTGGCGCAGCGCGTGGTTGAGCAAGGCATCGATCCAGCCGCCCTCGAAAATGGCCGCCTGCGCATCCAGGAATAACAGGTACTCCCCGCAAGCCTGCTGCGCCACAAGATTGTTGGCCGTGGAACGATCCACTCGATAAGGCAGATGGAATACGCGGACTCGCTCGGCCGCCATCTCTCCGATTGCCTGCAACCACTGCCGAGCCTCCGGCGACTGACAGGCGTTATCCACGATAAGCAGTTCATATGAGGGATATCGCGAGTGTTCGAGGATGCTGAAAATGCAGCGCTGCAGCGCAGCCAGATCATCGTCGGCCAGCACCAGGATCGATACCAGCGGGCGCGACTGATGCCCATAGTCGATCAGGTAATGGCCCGGCAGGGATGCTTCGATATGCGCTCCGGCATATCCGCGCTGCGCCAGATGCTCGACCAAGGCACGGCGCTCATCGGCATTGTCATGCAGTCGCACGGGGGCACAGCTCAGCAGCAGTTCGGGAATATGACCGAAACCGTCGGCGCCTTCCTGATTGATCATCCGCAGGATCAGTTCGAACTCCAGGGCTTGCCCATAGCGCCCATCAAAACCCCCGGCCCGGATCAGCGCCTGGCGCCTGAAGATCCAATGACGAGCCATGATCCCAGGGCAACTCAGCAAATAGTCCAGATTGAAGTCGGGGCGCAACATCACCCCTGCCTCACCCTTGCCATCGCTCTGTACACCGTCACAAAAAACCGCTCGGCAATCGGGATTGGGCAAGAGCTCCAGGCTGGCGATCATCAGGCCGCCCGTAGTGAACTCATCACCCGCCTCAACCAGCAGGCACCACTCGCAATTCACCTCTTCCAGCAACCGGTTGATCTGGCCGGCGTAGTCACTCTCAAGCACAGAAAACTGCAGCGCCATGTCATGCGCAGCGGGATCGAGCAGTGGCGGTGCGACCACCAGCACCTGCAGCCGAACAGCCTGATATTGCACGGACAAGCTGCGCAGAGTGCGCCCCAGGGCCTCAGGATCACCCAGACGATCCAGGACGACGATACCGATCGACGGGCTGCCTGCACCGCAGCGCAGGTATTGGTCAATCAAGTGCAACTGCGCGGAACTGGGCACACGCTGGCCAATCCAGTTGGCTATCTGCCGATCAGAGATCCCCTTGGCATGGCTCTGGCGCAACGCCGCGAGGATATCCAGCTTTTCGAACCCCGCAGCGCCATGCAAGGCACGAACACCAACCAGCTGATTGTCAGGCCGCCCCAGGTGCCACCCCAGCTCGCGCAAGGTGCGCTTGAAATCCGCATGTCCCTGATTGCCGATGCCCGGTTTGTCACGCCCCTGCTGGCTACCCTGGTCCAGGGAGACGCGGAAATCGGCCAGCGGCGCCTTGAGCATGGCCAGGTCGCCTTTCTGCAGGAGCTTCACATACATGGCCAGGTCGCCAACCCAATAGATGAGGCAGCCATTGAGCGACATCAAGTCGTCACCGAGGGCCAGCAGGTCTTCACGGCGACACAGCACGCAGCTGGGCTCGCCAATGAAATTGAGGCTGTGATCCGCCAGCAGGCTGGTCAGCTCCCGACCATCGATGACCACATCGGTGGCAAAGGGCAGCGACGTGGCCAGGGCATCCGGCAGCACCTGGCCTGCGGAGTCGATCAGGCGCCGGCGCGAAGAAGCGATGGAAATAGAGGGATCGGCTTCCATGGCTGCAACCAGTTCCGCGACACACTCAGGGTGCAGCACATCATCGTCATGCAGGAACTTGATGTATTTGCCACGGGCAATCTTTATACATTCGATGGCATTGAATAGTTCACCACGCTGCTGGTCGTTGAACTCATAACGAATGACCACGGAAGACAATTGCTGATAACGAGCCGTGCATTCACGAATGATATCGGTGCGCGAATCATCACAGATCACCACCTCCAGGCATTCGTAACTTTGCGCACAAGCACTAGCCAGTGCTACTTCGAAGTATTCCGCCTTGTAAGCCGGGATGACCACACTGACCAGTGGTTTTTCGCTCATGTGAATCTCTTTTCCTGTTTATCTCGACAACTTTTCTCGCCACCTCGCTCACACCCACCTTGACCCGGTTCGTGCGAGTTCAGACTCAATAGAAATAGAGGCAAGTATCCCAACGCTCCTCGGTGTGATGCCGAAGCCCGATCTTGTAATCTGCGCGCAGGCTTTGCACATAACGAGTGATTTCAAGCAAGTCGCAAGCACGGTGATAAGCGGAAATAGCCAATTTGGGACGCGCATGACTGATATGCCCACACGCCCCTTGGAGCGCCTGCAACTCTGCCCCCTCGATATCCATCTTGATCAGCGTCGGGCTGTCATCCAGCAATGCATCCAACCGACGGACCTGCACATCCCGGCAGATTGCCTGGTCGGTCGCCGAGGCCAGGAGATGGCCACCATGCCCCCCTTCATGCAAGAACGGCATCTGCCCATCTTCATTACTCACGGCACAACCCAACAGCTCGATCACACCTGACCCGGGCAGCGCGAGAGTATCGTTATAACCCTGGATAAATGACCGGATGGTGGCTTGATTGACCTCATCCGGTTCAATCATCCAGATCTTCTGGAAGCGTCCGTCAGTCGCATCGAGAAAGGCCTTGGCCGACTCGGCAATCGAAGCTCCGCAGTCGGCGAATCGCTCGTTTTGACCCGGCTGCCATAAACCAGAACGGAAATACAGGGTCAGGTAGGGTTTGGCCGCATTGAGTATCCACTCGGGATCGCAAGTCAGATGCGCAAGCAAGACGCTGAACAGGGTGAAACGTGAATAGTCATCATCAAGACGCTTGCCGAGAGCGAAGAACTCTTGAGCATGAGCAACGATATAAGCACCCCAATCATCAATACGGTGATCGCTTGCAGGCCCCTTGAAGAACAACCGCAGAGCCTGCTCGAAATTGAGCATTGGAATAGCGTTGCGCAGAGCCAGGCTCTTGAAATAGCGCCGGGAATAATCGTATCGACAACCGTTGATGCTGATCAGCGCGGTGTCGCGAGCCAACTTGAGAAAGGCATCCGAGCTGATCACCGGTACACCATGGAAACTCTCCATCTTGCCGGCCTTGAAATCATCGACCACTGCAACGATCCGCACCTTGCCGGCAGCCTCGTTGATGAAAAGCTGGGAAAACTGAGTCGTACCCAGTAGCACGACTTTTGTATCAGCCCCACTTGCATCGTAGACATGACAGGCCTCTGGCGCGATGCAGAAGCGTGGATCCTGTTGGTATGCAACGACCGCCTGTTGAAAAATGGCGATCAGATTTTCATGGTTACCAGCAACTTCCAGTCTTTTAATACCAGCATAATTACTTGGCATATAAACTCCAAAACTGCCTGTCCCATGGCTGGGATCAGGTCAGCTAAATAGTAAAAACTCAGTTCTTCAGAATTCTGGCGCCATCGGGCATCAGAGCATCATAAAAGGACTTGTCAGGAAGAACTTCCGGTAACTTTCCACCCAACAACCATTCACAGTGGCGACCGATCTTGGTGCCCGCCAGCGCTAAGCTTCCAACCCCCAACGTGGTCCCTTTGCCAACTTCCGCCCCGCGCCCCAGGGTTACTCCCGCCAATAAAGTCACGCAGGCCCCCAACTTCACGGAGCAATCGAGGATCACTTGACGATCGAGCCAGCAGCCAAGCCCAAGCACAGAACCAGCAGCCAAGTTGCAGCCTGCCCCGATATAGACGCTGCCCTGCAGTACCGCGCTGTCATCGATGATGGCCTGAGGGGAAACAAGATTGAACAGGCGATAACCTGCCAGGCGAACCTGGGCAATAAGCTTGTGCCGAGAATAATTGACCGCTCGTTCATCGAGCGCCACGAACACTTCGAAATCCTCGGCCGGATACTGGCCGATGAAGTCATCCAGTTGAAAGTTGTAGCGATCAGCCGAGGTCAGGCAGTGCTGCACATGGGGCAACTCCAACTCGGTCGCTATCTGGCAAGCATGTTCGAAGGCCCAGCCCTCCCCCATCACTATATGGCGAGTCATGGCTGCTCTCCCAGGACATGCGTGCGATACCACAGATGCTGTTGCACGATATGAGCTTCATACTCGCCATGCATGAAGCGCCCAGAGTGCTCGCCCATCCCTTCCTGTAAGCGCTCAAGTACAAGGGTATCTTCAGCAATCACTTTGCGCTCACCTCTAATCAAGGTTGAAAGCAGCGCAGTGAAATCAGTGCGTTCATCCTTGCGTGCGGCAGTCATCATCCATAAATGGTAATCAGTGACCCCTGGCGATACAGGATCATACTGCTGAAGAAGAAAGTGATCGCCCTTGAGGCTGCAGAAATTAACATTTGGATAAATAAACCAATTGTAATAAGCATGCTCATCTCCATACTTATTACACAATTTTGAAAACCAGTTCTCATAAGGCTTGACCATTACCTTGGTGCTGTAGCTCAACGAATCGAGCTCAGGAGATTCAGCAGCGGAAATCAGCCTGATGACTTCCGAATCTCCCTCTGCATCAACTACCGGAAGTTCCTTTACCATCTGACTCATGACAGGCATGAAGGTTTGCGGATGAATGAAAGGAACGTGGTTGTAATCCTTCACATTCTCCATGTTCAACTTCCAGTTATACCGAACCTGATGACAGCTGTAGATGACCTGCGAATCAAGATGAGAGGAGACGTCTTGCAACTCCTGGATAAACTCTTCAGTAAATTGCTCATTCAGCGCAATAGGTGTCTCTGCAAGGTTCACAAACAATAACTGGCCAACTTCCTCGAGATGAAGCTTTCTCAGGCAGATTTTTTCTCGCTCGGCAGCACTGAACTGGTAAAGGCTATGATTAGGCATGCCACGCAGCTCACCCTCGGCACCAAACGACCAGGCATGGTAGGGGCAGACCATCGGGCGCTTACCAGTATTTTCGGTCTGGATAGGCGACAGCCGATGCGGGCACTCATTGATAAAGGCCCGGACACCAGCTTCAGTTCTCTGAACAAGGATTGGCACGCCCGCCACCTTGCGAGTGAAGAACTGATTACGCTCACGCACCATCGAGGTGAACCCGACAAAAGTCCAAAGCGCACCAAACAAATTGGCACGTTCAAGAGAAAGGGTTTGCGAAGAGGTGTAATGACTTACATCCAAAGCATGACGCGACATAGAACGTATCCGCAAAAATGACCGGGCAGCGGGATGAAAACCCTGCCTTCAACCTGACTTGGTGAAAATGACTCGAGCAGGATTACCTACCACCGTCGCACCGGGAGGAACATCCTTGAAAACAACAGCTCCCATACCAATCACGGCCCCATCTCCGATGCTGACTCCGCGGGAAACCATGGCTCCCGAGTTGATGACGACACCGTTGCCGACCTTGACGTAGCCGGCCAGCAAGCAACGAGGAGCGATATGTACATAATCGCCAATCACCACATCGTGACCGATCATGCTGTCTTGATCGATAAAGCAGTAGTTACCGATCTGACTATCGACGCCGCAACTTACGTCATATCCGAAAAACGTTGGCCCCCAGACTGATCTCACTCCCAAGAGGCAACGCGTACGGACATCTGTAAATTTCGCACCTTTTTCAACAAGCGGCTTCACCTGCTTTTGCCTGCTGGTTGGATCGCCGATTGCCACTACAAACAGATGATGGGGCTCAGGCTGAAAACTCTCGGGATGGCCTAGCCAAGGACAATTAAGAATCTCAGAAACAACTTCGGGTCCACGCTCGTCCAGAAAGCCGCCGATGGACCAATGAATACCATAGGCAGGATCAACCTCTACCTGCGCCAGCACCTGACGCCCAAGCCCGCCGGCTCCCAATATGATGACTTGCTTCATGGTTACTCCCTGCAACCTAGTTAAGGGTCAAGCCACCATCCATCACCAGTGTTGAACCGGTGATCCAACGACTGGCACCGGAAATCATGAAAATCGCCGCATTTGCCACATCTTCTGGCCTACCAAAGCCCAGCGGGTGCGCATCCATCTGCTCTTGGATAGGGATCATTTTTGCAGCCGAATCCAAGAGGGGCGTCTCTACCATTGAAGGCGACAGGCAATTGACTCGAATACGGCGGTTGATCACCTCCATGGCAAGACAGCGGGACATGGCAATCAAAGCCGCTTTGGTACCGGAGTATCCACCTACACCTGCTACACCAATATGAGCAGCAATAGACGCTAGAAACAGAATCGAACCGTCGACCGCAATAAGGCTGCGCTTCAAGATGGCTTGAGTCAGCAACAGCGGAGCCTCTACGTTGGTACCGTGCAGAAGCCGAAGATGAGTTTCAGTCATCATACGTGTCGGGCACAGACGAGAAATGCCAGCACTGTGCACCAAGCCATGAATTTCCGAACCAAGGGCTGCAACAACAGCGTTGCGCTCCTCTGCAATCGTCAGATCAGCCAAGATCATCTGATGAGGCAGATCCGAAATGCTCAGCAACTCTTCAAAAGTCTTGGTCAGACGCTCACGATCACGTGCCGTTACAATGACCTCGGCCCCCATGCGCGCGAAACTCAGCGCGATAGCCTGTCCCAGCCCCGAACTAGCCCCGGTCACCAGGACACGCTTACCCTTTAGACTAAAGGGATTAAAACCGTTGTCAGCATTCACAGTGCTGTCCTCCGAAGAAAATATATGGGTGTTGGGAGGCAACCCTCCCACCCCATCAGGACTCGATCAGGTCTGGGAACTTCGCGCCCTGGATATCCACCAGGCAAGTTCCCCAGGACAGGCCTATGCCAAATCCGGACAGCAGCAGACGCTTGGTTCCTTCCTCAAGCTGCTTGTTGATTCGCGCCGTCATGGTGACCGGCACCGAAGCACCACTGGTATTACCAAAGTCGCGCAGAGTCGAAGGTACTTTCTCGACTGGAAGCCCCAACTTCTTACGAATGGTTTCATTGATCATGCGGTTGGCCTGGTGAAAGATGAAGTAGTCGACTTCATCTTTCGAAGCATTGGCGTACTCCAGCAACTTCTCTACGGCAGGCGGAACCCGCTGGGTCGAGAAGCTCAACACCGCAGTGCCGTCCAACTGCAGATCGATCGCTCGATGCCAATGATCGTTCTCATTCTCGCGGAATGGCACCAGATGCTGGATATCGACCGGCTCGCGGTGGCCTCCGACCGGCAGGATGATCGCCTTGTGGCCGCTGCCGTCACTGTTCAAGTCGAAGTACATGGGCGGAGCATCGGCGCAATACTCCATTGCCGTCGCCGTCCCCGCATCGGAAAAGATCGGGTCATCCAACCGCGCGCCGCTATCCCCCACCAGCACCAGGCCCTTCTTGATTCCGCCGGCATTGATGAGCGAGCCCAGCAGGTGCAAGCCGAACGGATATCCGGAGCAACCCAGGTTGACGTCAAAAGCCAGGGTCGTCTGGGGTAGCCCCAAACGATCCTGAAGAATGATGGCCGTGGCCGGAGCCAGGTAATCGGGGGACTGGGTCACCACGATCAGGGCATCGATTTCCTCGCGTTTCCATTCCAGGCTTTCGATCAACCCGACGGCGGCATCGAAGGCCAGGTCGGAAAAGCACTGCCACTCCGGCGTGAGCCTGCGCAATTCGATGCCGATATTGCGTACCAGCCTTTCGCGTTCTGGACGGATCTGCGGCTTGCAATCGGTCAGATTGGAAACAACTCGTTTGGGAACGCAAGTTGCCATACCGGCAAAGCGCACAGAGTTCAACGTAACGAGTGGCATGAGGCTTACCCTACCAAGTTATAAAGATCACCAATGGTAACGGCCTTTTCCAGGTCGTCGCCGGTAATCACTTTCTTGTACTCCATATCGAACATGACAATCACGCCCAGGGCCGCTAGCGAGTCCCACTCTGGCAAGTTCCGCAGCTCGGTCGCCATGGTGACTTCAACCGGCTCTTGGAAATCGGTGGCAGAAAGAAAATTTTCGATAAATGCTTCTTGGCTCATAGCAACCTCTTGATCTAATTAAACTTGCAACGCAAGTCTCATAAAGCATCGCCTTCTTGGCGAAAATACTGCTCCAATAATGCTCAATCAGTTGCCCGAACGAATCACCGCGATGATTCGTTGAAGGTCCTCCACTTCCAGTTCTGGATACATGGGCAGGCAAATGACTCTTTCAGCGACGGCCTCGGCATTGGCCAATGGATGGCGATGCAGCCCTTCCATTCCCTCGTAGACCGCCATTTGCGTGATCAACGGATAAAAATAACGTCGGGCGAATATGTTGTGCTCTTGCAGCAATCCGTAAAGTTCATCGCGACTCAATCCGTATTCCGGCTCGATGGCGATTGGAAAGTAGGCATAGTTCGGCACCAGGGCTGCCGGAATCGGCTCCAGGCTAATACCGCGGATACCTTGCAACTGAGAACGATAGAAGATGTCGATAGCCTTGCGCTGCTGCAACGCTTTGTCGATATGCTGCAATTGCAGAAGCCCGAATGCTGCATTGACCTCGCTCATCTTGCCGTTGATGCCACAGGTCACCACCGTGACCTCATCGACAAAACCAAAATTGCGCAATTGATCGATATGCAACTTGGTCTGCGCATCCGGACTGATGATTGCACCTCCCTCGAAGGTATTGAATACCTTGGTGGCATGCAGGCTCAGGACACTCAGGTCGCCATGGCGCAATATGCTGCCGCCGGCGTCTTCGACGCCAAAGGCATGCGCCCCATCAAAAATCACCTTCAGCCCATGTCTATCGGCAATGGCCTGAATGGCCTCCACCTCGCATGGGTTGCCATAACAATGCACCGGCATGATAGCCGTGGTCTGGGGCGTAATTGCCTGCTCGATCTTGCTGACATCGATGTTGTAGGTCCGTGGATCGATATCGACGAATACTGGAGTCAGGCGATTCCAGACCAAGGCATGGGCGGTAGCGACAAATGAATAAGGCGTGGTAATTACTTCACCTTTCACATGCAGTGCTTGCAAGGCTGTAATCAGCGCCAGGGTACCGTTGGCAAACAACGACAGATGTCCAACGCCCAAGTAACGGGCCAATGCCTGCTCCAACTCCTGATGGAAAGGGCCACAGTTGGTCAGTCGCTTGTTTTTCCAGATTTGCTCCAGATAAGGAACAAATTCCTCCAAAGGCGGCAGCAATGGACTGGTGACAGTAATTATTTTTTCCATGGCCTATCAGCTCTGAGCAGCTCGAACATCCCAAAGAACAAAGTCAATCCAGCTACTGGCTTTCAGATTGAATCTGCCCAGTCAAAAAATTAACCCTTTGCAAACCCTGGGCTGGTCCAAGCAATAATCCAGCCAACAGCCTGGCTGGATGATGATTAGTTATCGCGCCGCAAATCCGCGGGGATCTGCGGGTCCTTGAGCGGTTCCGGGCGCTTGCCCTTGCCCGCGCGGTATTGGCGGATCTGGTAGACGTAGGCCAGTACCTGGGCCACCGCCAGGTACAAGCCGGCCGGAATCTCTTCCTCAAGCTCAGTGGAGTAGTAGATCGACCGCGCCAGGGCCGGCGACTGCAGCAGCATGATCTCGTGGGCGGTGGCGATCTCGCGGATCTGCTGCGCCAGGAAGTCGGTACCCTTGGCCAGCAGCACCGGCGCCCCGCCCTTTTCGGCGTCGTACTTGAGCGCCACGGCGTAGTGGGTCGGGTTGGTAATGACCACGTCGGCCTCCGGGATCGCCGCCATCATCCGCCGCTGGGACATCTCGCGCTGCACCTGGCGAATCCGCTGCTTGACCTCCGGACGTCCTTCCTGGTCCTTGTGCTCGTCGCGCACTTCCTGCTTGGTCATCAGCAGCTTCTTATGGGCCTGGTACAACTGCACCGGCACATCCACTGCGGCGATCAGGATCAGCCCGCAGGCCATCCACAAGGTACTCCAGCCCACCAACTGGACACTGTGGATGATCGCCAGCTCCATGGGTTCATGGGCGATGCGCAGCAGATCGTCGATATCCGCGGATAGCACCGACAGCGCCACGAACAGCACCAGGCTGAACTTGGCCAGGGCCTTGAGCAATTCGATCACGGCCGTCGAGGAAAACATCCGTTTCAGTCCGTTGGCCGGGTTCATGCGGCTGAACTTCGGCGCCAGGCTCTTGCCGGCGAACAGCCAGCCCCCGAGGGAGATCGGCCCGATGATGGCCGCCAGCAGCAGGGTCAGCAGCACGGGTTGCACCGCCAGGATGGCGATCTTGCCCGAATGCAACAGATACAGGCCCATGGCTTGCGGGCTGAGCAGCACCTCGCGCGGCAGGGAGAAGTTCAGGCGCATGATTTCCAGGAGGTTCTGCGCCAGGTTCGCGCCGAACACCAGCAACCCACCGGCCCCGGCCAGCATGATGGCCAGGGTGTTGAGTTCCTTGGAACGAGCGATCTCGCCCTTTTCCCGGGAGTCCTTCTTGCGTTTCTCCGTGGGGTCTTCTGTCTTGTCCTGACCGCTCTCGCTCTCAGCCATGGCTCAACGGGCCCTCGCCAATTCGCGCAAGAACTGCAAGGCCTCGGAGGCCAGCGGTTGATACTGGTTGAGGATGTCGGCCAGGCTGATCCAGACGATACCCATGCCTAGCACCAGGGTCAGCGGGAAGCCGATGGAGAAGATGTTCAACTGCGGCGCCGCCCGGGTCATGACGCCGAAGGCGATGTTGACCACCAGCAGCGCGGTGATCGCCGGCAGCACCAGCAAGAGCGCCGCCCCCAGGACCCAGCCCAGCTTGCCCGCCAGGTCCCAGTAGTGGTTGACCATCAGGCCGCCACCGACCGGCAAGGTGGTGAAGCTCTCGGTCAGCACCTCGAACACCACCAGATGGCCGTTCATGGCCAGGAACAACAGGGTGACGAGCATGGTGAAGAACTGCCCGATCACCGCCACCGAGACCCCGTTGGTGGGATCGACCATGGAAGCGAAGCCCATGCCCATCTGGATCGCCACGATCTGCCCGGCAACCACGAAGGCCTGGAAAAACAACTGCAACGAGAACCCCAGCACCGCGCCGACCAGGATCTGCTCGGCCACCAGCAGCAAGGCGCTGAGGTCCAGGGCGTGCACTTCAGGCATGGGCGGCAGCGCCGGGGCGATCACCACGGTGATCGCCAGGGCGAAATACAGGCGCACCCGCCGCGGCACCAGGGTGGTACCGAAGATCGGCATCACCATCAGCAACGAGGTGACGCGAAACAGCGGCAGCATGAAGCTCGCCACCCAACTGCCGATCTGGGTATCGGTCAGCGCCAGCAATGACACGGGCTCAGCCAATCAACTGCGGAATACTGCCGTACAACTGGCGGATGTATTCCATGAAGGTTTGCACCAGCCAGGGGCCGGCGACGATCAGCGTCACCAGCATCACCAGCAAGCGCGGCAGGAAGCTCAGGGTCTGCTCGTTGATCTGCGTGGCCGCCTGGAACATGGCCACGATCAAGCCCACCAGCAGGCTGGGCACCACCAGCACGGCGACCATCATGGTGGTCAACCACAGGGCTTCGCGAAACAGGTCTACCGCGACTTCAGGAGTCATAGTCGATCACCCGCAAACAAGGTTCTAGACACCGCCGAAACTGCCGGCCAGGGTGCCGATGATCAAGGCCCAGCCATCCACCAGGACGAACAGCATGATCTTGAACGGCAGGGAAATGATCAGCGGCGACAGCATCATCATGCCCATGGCCATCAGCACACTGGCCACCACCAGGTCGATGATCAGGAACGGGATGAAGATCATGAAGCCGATCTGGAACGCCGTCTTGAGCTCCGAGGTGACGAAGGCCGGGACCAGGATGGTCAGCGGCGCCTGGTCGGGGCTGGCGATGTCGGTCCGCTTGGACAGGCGCACGAACAACTCCAGGTCGCTGCTGCGCGTCTGCGCCAGCATGAAGTCCTTGATCGGCACCTCGGCCTTGGCCACCGCATCCTGGGCGGTGATCTTCTCCGCAAGGTAAGGCTGCAGCGCGTCCTGGTTCACCCGGTCGAACACCGGGGCCATGATGAACATGGTGAGGAACAGCGCCATGCCGGTGAGGATCTGGTTCGACGGCGTCTGCTGCAGGCCCAGGGCCTGGCGCAGGATCGAGAAGACGATGATGATCCGGGTGAAGCTGGTCATCAGCATGACGAACGCCGGGATGAAGCTCAGCGCGGTCATGATCAGCAGGATCTGCAGGCTGACCGAGTACTCCTGCTGGCCATCGGCATTGGTGCCGAGGGTGATCGCCGGGATCGACAACGGATCGGCCGCCAGCGCCAGCGGCGCAGCCAGCATCAGGGCCAACATCAAGATGATGCGCAACGGCATTACTTCCTATCCTTCTGGTCCTTGCCCAACAGCTCCATCAGGCGCTGGGCGAACTCGGGCGTCGCCTGCTCGGCATTGGGCACCTGCACCGGCTCCTTGAGCACATGCAACGGGGTGATGGTGCCCGGGCTCAGACCCAGGAGAATCTGCTCCTTGCCCACCTGCACCAGC
This sequence comes from Pseudomonas sp. B6(2017), assembly GCF_002112765.1. Classification (NCBI taxonomy): domain Bacteria; kingdom Pseudomonadati; phylum Pseudomonadota; class Gammaproteobacteria; order Pseudomonadales; family Pseudomonadaceae; genus Pseudomonas; species Pseudomonas sp. B6(2017). Next base: position 70,973 of record NZ_NEIQ01000004.1, read on the forward strand.
ACCAGGCGGTCGCGCGGCCCGAGGACCCGGGAACCGATCAGCTCGATCACCTGGCCCTTGCCGGCAGGACCGGCCTGCTGCACGCGGCGCAACAACCAGGCGAGGAAAAAGATCAGCCCGATCACCAGCAGCAGGCCCAGCAACAGCTGGGCCAACTGCCCGCCAAGACTACCCACCGCCGGGGCCGCGGCCGTCGCGGCGGCCCCGGCACTGGCCACCGGTTCTGCGGCCAGGGCACTCAGCGGCAAGCCAAGCAGTACGCCAAGCAGCTTGTTCACTTAGCGCAGCTTCTTGATGCGTTCGCTGGGACTGATCACGTCAGTCAGGCGAATGCCGAACTTCTCGTTGACCACTACCACCTCGCCGTGGGCGATCAAGGTGCCGTTGACCAGCACATCCAGCGGTTCGCCGGCCAGGCGATCGAGCTCGATCACCGAACCCTGGTTGAGCTGCAGCAGGTTGCGGATGTTGATATCGGTACTGCCCACTTCCATGGAGATCGACACCGGGATATCGAGGATCACATCCAGGTTCGGCCCTTCAAGACTCACCGGCTCGTGGCTCTTGGGCACACTGGCGAACTCTTCCATCTGCAAGCGGCCACTGGCCGAGGCGGCACCGGCATCGGCAGCCAGCAAGGCGTCGATATCGGCCTGGCCGGCATCACCGGTTTCTTCCAGCGCAGCAGCCCATTCGTCGGCCAGCGCCTGGTCGTCCTGGGGGTTAATTTCGTCAGCCATCTTGGGTCCTCGACGGGCAAAAATTCATTGAACAGCAAACAGGTTGGAGCGCCTCAACGGCGCTCGATCGCTTCGATCACTTGCAACGCCAGGTTGCCCTTATGGGAGCCCAGCTTGACCTTGAACGACGGTACGCCATTGGCACGCATGATCATGTCTTCCGGCAGCTCCACCGGAATCACATCGCCAGGCTGCATGTGCAGGATGTCCCGCAGGCGCAACTGGCGACGGGCGACCGTGGCACTGAGCGGCACCGCCACATCCAGCACGTCCTCGCGCAGCGCCTTGCTCCAGCGCTCGTCCTGGTCGTCCAGGTCGGATTGGAAACCGGCATCGAGCATTTCCCGGATCGGCTCGATCATCGAGTACGGCATGGTCACGTGCAGGTCGCCGCCACCGCCATCGAGCTCGATATGGAAGGTCGAGACCACCACCGCCTCGCTGGGGCCGACGATGTTGGCCATGGCCGGGTTCACTTCGGAGTTTATGTACTCGAAGTTGACCGGCATGATCGCCTGCCAGGCTTCCTTGAGGTCGACGAAGGCCTGCTCCAGCACCATGCGCACCACTCGCAGCTCGGTGGGGGTGAACTCACGCCCTTCGATCTTCGCGTGGCGACCATCGCCGCCGAAGAAGTTGTCCACCAGCTTGAACACCAACTTGGCGTCGAGAATGAACAGCGCCGTACCGCGCAGCGGCTTGATCTTCACCAGGTTCAAGCTGGTGGGGACGTACAGCGAATGCACGTACTCGCCGAACTTCATCACTTGCACACCACCCACCGCCACATCGGCGGAGCGACGCAGCATGTTGAACATGCTGATCCGGGTGTAGCGGGCGAAACGCTCGTTGATCATCTCCAGGGTCGGCATGCGTCCACGGACGATGCGATCCTGGCTGGTCAGGTCGTAGCTTTTGACACTACCGGGTTCGGCAGCGTGTTCGGTCTGTACCAGACCGTCGTCGACGCCATGCAACAGCGCGTCGATCTCATCCTGGGACAGCAGGTCCTGCACGGCCATGTCGTGTTCCTACTGCAATACGAAGTTAGTAAAGAGCAACTGCTCGACCACTACCTTGCCCACTTCTTTCTGGGCCACTTCCTGGACGCTGGCGGTGGCTTTCTGACGGAGCATTTCCTGGCCGACCGGGGTCGCCAGGGTGTCGAAATTCTGCGCGGAGAACAGCATCACCAGGTTGTTGCGGATCACCGGCATATGCACTTTCAGTGCGTCCAGGTCCGCTTGGCTGCGCGCCAGCATGGTGATGCTCACCTGCATGTAGCGCTGCCGGCCATTCTGTGTGTAGTTGGCGACGAAGGCCGGGGCCATGGGCTCGAAGATCGCCGCGGGCTTGACGTTGGTAGCGGTTTGCGCAGCCGGGTCGGGCTTGCTCTGGGCACTGTGCATGAAATACCAGGTCGCACCGACCGACAGGCCGATGGCCAGCAACAACGCCAGGACAATCAACAGGATAAGCTTGAGTTTGCTTTTCCCTGCGGTGGGTTTTTCTGCTGCTTCGCTCTTCGCCATGCCAATAATCCGTCACTATTCGGGGGTTCACAGTCGCACGGCAAGGCAAGAGCAAGTGTTATGCCAGATTTGTCAGGAATGACAGGAGAAAGCAGGCACGGGAGTGTCCTGCGAAGTTGACCAGCCGGGCAGCCGGCTCGCGATCATGAGGGTCGAAGCGGGGGCCAGCGTACCTGGCCGCCCGCTCACCAGCAGGTCAGGCGTAGTAGTCCACGACACTGCTGCCGATCACGGTCTGTACCGGCGCTGTGACTTCGGCCACGGCGTGGGGCTGCCCGTCATCGCCGGCCTCGCCATCCAGGCGCGTGCCGTTGCCCGAGGAGCCATTGGCACGGTTCTGCCCCTGCTGCGCCTGCTCCTGGCCCTGCCAGCCACGGGACTGGTCGGAGACGTTGACGTCCACCTGGCCCAACCCCTGTTGCTGGAACATTTCCCGCATGCGGTGCACCTGCCCTTCCAGGGCTTCGCGAACACCGGCGTGGGCGCTCATGAAGCTGACCTGGGTCTGCTGGTCGGGAATCATGTGCACACGGATATCCAGGCGCCCGAGCTCGGCCGGCTGGAGCTGGATGTCCGCCGACTTGAGATTGACACTGGACAGGTACATCACCCGGTTGACCACCTCGTCGGTCCAGCCACCCTGGTTCATGGCCAGCGGCTGGTTGACCGGGACCGCGTTGGCGGTCTTGGGCGTTGCCGCCTGCGTGAGGGCTGCCAGGCGGTTGGCGAAATCGTCCACCCGGGTATCGCTGGACGCGCCCTTGAGGTCCTTCAGGCCTTCGGTGATCAAGCCACTGAAGGCCTTCTCGCCACCCTGCTCGGTGCCGCCCTTGCCAACCTGCTCGAGCATGCCAGCCATGCCGCTGGCGATGTTCTGCGTCGACGCCAACTGGGCATCGGGGTTGTTACTGGCCGAGGCCGCCTTGGGTTGCGAGCGACTGGATTCGGACACATGGCCACTCTGTTCCATGGCCAGGCGTACCGCCGGCAACGCATCCAGGGGATCGGCCTCAGGATCGAACGTCTCCTTGGGCGTTTCCGCCGCCGGCGGCGGTGTCGGCATCACTGCCGCCGCCACTTGGGCGGGAACCACCACCGCAGCGGTGGCCTCGACCTGGGGCTGGGCTGGCGGCACCACGGGAGCTGGCTCGACCGCGGCCACAGGCGGACTCTGCACCAGGCTCGGGTCCAGTAGTGGCTGTGCGCCGGGCGGCGTTTCAACCTGGGCGGTCTCGGCCGGCTTGCCATCATCGCTGGCCGCGGGCCTGGCGTCGCCGCCAGCAGGTTTGTCGGCGGGCTTGTCGGCAGGCAAGGATTTGCCGCTATCGGCAACCGCTGGTTGCGGCGCGGCAGATTGATCGCTGCCGACCTCCTGCTTCTGCGGGATGCCGGCACTCTTGTCGCGCAACGGCTGCGGAGCGTTATCGGCGACGGGCTGGAACTTGCCCTGGGGCTTGCCTTGGGATTCCTTGGCATAGAGCTGGGCGAAGCTGGGCGCCTTGTCCCCAGGCTGGGCAACGTTTGCCAAAGGGCTGACAGGTGCCGCTGGTGTCTTGGCCTGAGGGCTGGCCGGGGCGGTGGCCTGAAGAAGCGAATTGGGGGTAACAGCCATGGAACAGTCTCCGCTGCACTGGAATCATAGGTACAGTGAGAGACTTCAAAGCAAGACTTGGGCCAGCTTTATAAAGCGTGGGTAAAAACACTGCCCTCAGCAATGGAAACGCTGCAGCTCCTGCTCACACAGCCGCCGGACAATGGCGAACTCACCGTCGATGGCGCCCACCAGCTCGCGCACATCATCACCCGAACGGGCGGCACGCAACTCCAGTTGATGGCACAGCTCGGCCAGGCGAATGGCGCCCATGTTGCTGCTGCTGCCCTTGAGGCTATGGGCGGCGGCCACCAGCTGGATGCTGTCCTCGGATTTGTGCAGCAAGCGCACCCGCTCCTCGGAATCGCAGACGAAGGTATCCAGCAGGACGGGATACTCGTCCTCCATGACTTCCTGCAATGCGTTGAGCACAGTGTGGTCCAGATGGATCTCAGCCACTTGTTCACTCCTTGATCAAGAACCTGGAAATTATGCCAGAGCCTCCCAGGAAAACTCCACGCAGACGCTACGTCCGTCGTCCGCCCACTGTGCCTGGCGGCTCATCTGGCGAATCAGGCTGACCCCACGTCCGGACAGGCGCCCGAGATCGCTGGGCCGGGCCATCACCGCCGCCACGTCGAAACCTTCGCCGCTGTCCTCGACCCGCACGGTCAGGCGCCCTCCCGTCTCCAGCGGCTCGACCCGCAGGTGGACGCGGACGAAGCCGTCGCGCAACTCATCCAGGCGGCAAGTACGCTCCCGATAGTAGCGGGTGAAACCTTCGGCATCGCGCTTGAGCCGCGAGTCGAGCTTGAGCACGCCATGCTCCAGGGCATTGGAATAGAGCTCGGCGAGCACGCTGTACAAGGCTCCGCTCTGGGAGCGCAGGCCGTGGACCTCCAGCAATAACTGCAACAGGTAAGGCAAGGGGTTGAAGCGCTTGAGGGTCTGGGCCCGGAATTCGAAGCTCACCGACCAGTCCAGGGGGCACGACTGGCCGCTGTCGGAATACACCAGTGCCGGCGGCGCCAGCTCGGCCAACTCCGGCAGGCTGACCTCGACCATGCTCAGGTCGTCCCGGGCCTGGCCGCCGAAATCCTCCAGGGCCTGGCGCACCTCGTCGAGCAGATGCTGCGCGTGCCGATTGGCAGCGAAGACCTGCTGCAAGCGCTGCACACCGAACAGCTCCTCGGCAGCATTGCAGGTATCGATCACCCCGTCGGAGAGCAAGAACACCCGATCGCCCGGCGCCATGGGAAACACCTCGGTGCGATCCTCGAAGACCTCGGCGCCCAGCACCCCCAGCGGCAGGTGCCGGGATACCAGGGGCGTACGCCCGCCACTGGCGCATGCATACAGGTATCCCTCGGGCATGCCGCCGTTCCAGACCTCCAGGGAACGCCGCTGGACACTCAGGCAGACCATGGTGGCGCAGCAGAACATGTCCACCGGCAGGATGCGCTTGAGCTTGGCGTTCATCTCCCGCAGGGTTTCCGGCAGGCCATAACCCTTGGCGGTCATGCCATAGAACACCTCGGCCAGGGGCATGGCGCCCACCGCTGCCGGCAGGCCGTGGCCGGTGAAGTCGCCGAGCAGCACATGCATGTCCCCGGCCGGGGTATAGGCGGCCAGCAACAGGTCGCCATTGAACAGGGCATAGGGCGATTGCAGGTAACGGATGTTCGGAGCGTCCAGGCAACCAGAGTGGGCGACCTTGTCGAACACCGCCTTGGCCACCCGCTGCTCATTGAGCAGGTAGTCATGGTGACGGGTGATCTGGTCGCGCTGGCGCAACACCGTATCCTGCAAGCGCCGCAGGCGGTCCATGGCGTTGATCTTGGCGGCCAGGACCACCGGGTTGTAGGGCTTCGCCAGAAAATCGTCGCCACCAGCTTCCAGGCAACGGGCCAGCGCCTCCCCTTCACTCAGGGAAGTCAGGAAGATGATCGGCACCAAGGCCTCGCCGGCCAGGTCGCGAATCCGCCGCGCGGCCTCGAACCCGTCCATCACCGGCATCATCGCGTCCATCAGCACGATATGCGGACGCTCACGCTGGAACAGTTCCAGCGCCTCGGCGCCATTGCTCGCCGCCAGCACCTGGTGCCCCTGGCGCCGGACGATACTGGACAGCAGCATGCGATCGGCTGCGCCATCTTCGGCGATCAGCACGCACAAGGACTCGGTCATCGACCGCATACCGCTCAACTGATATCGAACAGCTTGTCGAAATTGGAGATGGCGAGGATCTTGCGCACGTCCGAATTGCTGTTGATCACCCGGACATCGGCATTGTCGCCACCGGCGTGGTCGCGCAGCAGCAACAGCATGCCCAGGGCCGAACTATCGAGATAGGTGGCTTCCTTGAGATCCACCACGATGGACTCCGGCGTCTTGTTGAGCCGTTCGTAGGATTCACGAAATTCCTGGTGCCGCCCGAAATCGAAACGACCCTTGATCGAAATCGTGAGTTTCTGCCCGTCCGGGGATATTTCTGTAACGACCGACATGAGACTGCTTCCTTGTCATTGGCGACGTGTAGAAGGTTTAGCACCCACTGGACAGCCGAACAACCTGCAGGGAAAAAATCCGTCGTATCAGTAGGGGGATTGCCGGGGCAAACGCTGGGACAGTTCGTCCAGCAACTTCTGCTCACGCTTGTCTTCCAGGACCCGGGCCTCGTCGATGTAGCGCTGCACCAGCTTGCGCAGGCCTTCGACCCGGGCATAGGCCTGCTGCCAGGCCTCGCGGGCACGATCGAGATTGTTCTGGTGCCACGCCAGGCTCTGGCGCTGCTGGCCCACGGCGGTATCCAGCTGACTGAGGAAGAACTGGTAGTTCAGCAACCAGTGACCGGAAACCCCAAGCTTGCCGCGCTCGACCCACTGCTCCTGGTAATCGTTGCGAAAACGCTCGAGGTCGCCCAGCTTGCTCTCGGCGACCCGCACCTGGCCATGGAAGTACTCCAGGCGCTGGGCGGCAGTGCGCTCGGCGCTTTCCGCCATGTCCACCACCGGCGCCAGGCGCGCCGCACGGCTATCGGCCATGATCGGTTACCCGCCCGCGATCTGGGAGAACAGCATCTCCAGATGGGTCTGGCTATGGCCCAGGCTGACGTTGTCGTTCAGCCCCTGGCGCAAGTAGGCCACCATCGCCGGATGCAGGGAAATCGCGGTATCGGTGTCGCGGTCGCCACCGGCGACGTAGGCACCGACGCTGATCAGGTCGCGAGCCTGCTGGTAACGCGACCACAGCTGCTTGAAATACTGGGCCCGCCCCATGTTTTCGGGGCTGATCACCGCCGGCATGACCCGGCTGATGGAAGCCTCGATGTCGATCGCCGGGTAATGCCCCTCCTCGGCCAGGCGCCGGGACAGCACGATATGCCCGTCGAGCACGCCTCGGGCGGAGTCGGCGATCGGATCCTGCTGGTCGTCGCCTTCGGACAGCACGGTATAGAACGCGGTGATCGAACCACCACCGGCCTCGGCGTTGCCCGCACGCTCCACCAGCTTGGGCAGCTTGGCGAACACCGACGGCGGATAACCCTTGGTCGCCGGTGGCTCGCCGATCGCCAGGGCGATTTCCCGCTGGGCCTGGGCGAAACGAGTCAAGGAATCCATCAGCAACAGGACATTCTTGCCCTTGTCGCGAAAGTATTCGGCGATCCGCGTGCAGTACATCGCCGCACGCAGGCGCATCAACGGCGCGTCGTCGGCTGGCGAGGCCACCACTACCGAGCGCTTGAGCCCTTCCTCGCCGAGGATATGCTCGATGAATTCCTTGACCTCGCGGCCCCGCTCGCCGATCAGCCCGACCACGATGATGTCGGCCTCGGTGAAGCGGGTCATCATCCCCAGCAGCACACTCTTGCCCACGCCGGTACCGGCGAAGAGACCCAGGCGCTGGCCGCGACCCACCGTCAATAAACCGTTGATGCTGCGAATGCCCACATCCAGCGGCTGGCTGATGGGATCGCGGTTGAGCGGATTGATGGTCGGACCATCCATGGGCACCCAGTCCTCGGCGCGCATACCGCCCTTGCCATCCAGCGCCCGGCCGGCGCCGTCCAGCACCCGGCCAAGCATGCTCATGCCCATGGGCAGGCGCCCGGTGTCGGCCAAGGGCACTACCCGCGCGCCCGGGGCGATCCCGGCGACGCTGCCCACCGGCATCAGGAAGACCTTGCTCCCGGAGAAGCCCATGACCTCGGCTTCGACCTGGACCGGATGGTAGCTGTCATCGTTGATCACCAGGCAGCGAGTACCCATGGCGGCCCGCAGGCCTTCGGCCTCCAGGGTCAGGCCGACCATGCGCAGCAGGCGCCCTTCGAGGATCGGCTGACCCGGCAGCGCGATCGCCTCGGCGTAGCCGCCCAGGCGCTTGCCGAAGCTGGTGCGCTCAAGACGCATGGTCGGGGCCTGCGGGCTCGGGCTGCCCGGCATCCGTGGCGGCGCCGGGATCGACCGCCGCCTGCGGCAGGTCCGGAGTGCGCGGGCCGAGCTCCAGGTTCAGGTCCGCCGACGCCGGGTGCAGCGATTGCTCGTGCAGTTGATCGAAGAGCTGGTCCATGGCCTGGGTAATCCGGGTCTCGACGCTGGCATCGATGCGACTGTGCTCGGTCTCGACCCGGCAACCGCCCGGCAGCAGGGACTCGTCCTCGACGATGCGCCAGCTTTCCTCATGCCGATCGCGCAGGCTCTTGACCTGTTCGAAGTCCTGCGGATTGATGTAGAGCCGTACGTTGCCAACGCCCAGGGGCAGCAGCTTGAGGGCCTCGCGCATCACGTGCTCGATCTGGCTGGAGTCCATCGCCAGTTCGCGCTGGATCACCTGGCGGGCGATATGCCTGACCAGATCCACCAGGGTTTTCTCGATCTGGGTATCTTGCTCGGCGATCGGCTCGAAGAGGTTGCCCATCAGCAGCTCGAGCGCCTGCAATTTGGCGTTCAGCGCGACTTCGGCTTCCTGGCGGACCTTGAGCGTGGTGCTGTGGAAGCCCTCGCGCTCGCCGGTGGCGAAACCTTCGTTATAGGCTTCCTGGCGAATGCTCTCGAGTTCCTCGAGGGTCAGTGGCTGGACTTCCTCCAGCGGCACCTCCTCGATTTCTTCCTCGACTTCCTCTGGCTCCGGTTCCGGCTCGGGCTCGGGTTCCGGGTCGAAGCTGGGCAATGCCCAGACGTCGAAACCCTCCACGTCCCGAGCACGGATCAGGCCGCTCTGGGTTTCATCACTGCTGGACGACATAAAGCGACCTTAGATCATTTCTTCGCCGCCCTTCCCACCGAGAACGATCTCTCCGGCTTCGGCCATACGGCGGGCAATGGTGAGGATTTCCTTCTGCGCGGTCTCCACGTCGCTGACGCGTACCGGACCCTTGGCTTCCAGGTCGTCGCGCAGCAGTTCGGCGGCACGCTTGGACATGTTCTTGAAGATCTTTTCCTTGACGCCCTCGTCCGAGCCCTTGAGGGCCAGCACCAGTACGTCGGAAGACACCTCGCGCAACAGCGCCTGGATACCCCGGTCGTCGACATCGGCCAGGTTGTTGAAGACGAACATCAGGTCCTCGATCTGGCCGGACAGGTCCTCGTCCACTTCGCGGATCGAATCCATCAGCTGGCCTTCGATCGAGCTGTCGAGGAAGTTCATGATGTCGGCCGCACGCTTGATACCGCCCAGGGTGGTACGCGAAGCGTTGGAGTTGCCGGAGAACTGTTTCTCGAGGATCTGGTTCAGCTCTTTCAGGGCCGCAGGTTGCACGGTATTGAGCGAGGAAACGCGCAGGATGATGTCCAGACGCGCCTTGTGGTCGAAATTGCCCAGCACCTCGCCCGCCTGATCCGGATCCAGGTAGGCCACCACGATGGCCTGGATCTGCGGGTGTTCGTAGCGGATCACATCGGCCACGGCCCGCGGCTCCATCCACTTCAAGCTATCCAGGCCGCTGGTGTTGCCGCCCAGGAGGATACGGTCGATCAGGCCGTTGGCCTTGTCCTCGCCCAGGGCCTGGGTGAGCATCTTGCGCACATAGTCGTCGGAGCCTACGCCGAGGCTGGTCTGGTCGCCGACGATGTCGACGAACTCGCTCATCACCTGCTCGACCTGCTCACGGTGCACGTTACCCATCTGGGCCATGGCCACGCCTACCCGCTGGACCTCCTTGGGCCCCATGTGGCGCAGCACTTGCGCGGCATCGGTGGAACCCAGGGACAGCAGCAGGATCGCGGCCTTGTCGACCCGGGTCAGTTTGGCGGTAGCGGCTCGGTTATCACTCATCTGCGTTAATCCACTCTTTCACGACCTGGGCCACACGACCCGGGTCTTCTGCCACCAGACTCTTGATTGCATTCAACTGAGCGTCATAACCCTCGCTCGGGCTCGGCAGCAGGATGCTTTGCGGACCGCCGAGGCTGACCCGGTCGTTGGCCAGTTCGCCATCCAGGCCGCCCATGCCGCCCAGCTCGACGTCGCTGCCCAGGCCTGCCAGCTGCTTGCCCTTGCCGCCGCCGGTGATGTTGTTGAGCACCGGACGCAAGACCCCGAACACCAGCACCAGGATGAACAGCACGCCCAGCACTTGCTTGACGATGTCCCAGAACCAGGGCTGCGAGTAGAACGGGATATCGGCGACCACTTCCCCACGGTCGGCGGAGAACGGCACGTTGATCACGCTGACGCTGTCACCGCGACTGGCGTCGAAGCCCACGGCGTCCTGCACCAGGCGAGTGAAACGCGCCAACTCGTCGGCGCTCCACGGCGCACGGGTGGTTTCGCCATTGGCCGGGTTGACCTTGACCTGATCGTCCACCACCACGGCCACCGACAGGCGGTTCAGGCGCCCCTGCTGCTGCTTGGTATGGCTGATGGAGCGGTCGAGCTCGAAGTTCTTGGTGGATTGTTGACGCTTATCCGACGGATACGGTGCCAGCATCGGCTGGCCGGTGGCCGGATCCATCACCTGCTGGCCGTTGGCGTCCAGCAAAGGCTGGCCTGGCTGCACCATGCCTGCCGAGGCGGTGGCGCCACCGGTGGTCTGCGGAGCCGAAGCGGGCGACGGCGGCTGGTTGCTCAGGGCACCAGGCACGCCTTGGGGGCCATTGCTGCTGGAGCGCTGCTCGTTGACCGACTGCTCGCTGCGCAGGGCCGGCTGGTCGGGGTTGAACTGCTCGGAAGTAGACTCCACCGCGCTGAAATCGACATCGGCCGAGACTTCGGCCTTGTAGCGATCGTTACCCAGTACCGGTTGCAGGATGTTGTGCACCCGCTGGGTCAGCATGCTTTCCATGCGACGGCTGTAGTCGAACTGCTTGCCGGCCATGGTCAGCGCGGAGTTTTCCGCCTGGTCGGACAGCAGGTTGCCCTTCTGGTCGACCACGGTGACCTGGGACTTGCTCAATTCGGGGACGCTGGTAGCCACCAGGTTGACGATGGCCATGACCTGGCCAGGCTCCAGGGAGCGGCCGGAATACAGCTCGACCAAGACCGAAGCGCTGGGCTTGCGTTCATCACGGACGAATACCGAGCTTTTCGGAATGGCCAGGTGCACCCGGGCGCCCTTGACATTGTTCAGGCTGGAGATGGTCCGAGCCAGCTCGCCTTCCAGGCCACGACGATAACGGGTGGCCTCCATGAACTGGCTGGTGCCCAGGCCTTGCTCTTTATCGAGGATCTCGAAACCGACATTGCCGTCGCCCGGTGCCACGCCAGCGGCGGCCAGCTTCAGGCGCGCCCGGGGCAGGTCGTCGGCCTTGACCAGAAGAGCGCCGGAGTTGGGCTCGACGGTGTAGGGAATGTCGGCAGAGGCCAGGGTATCCATGACCTGCTTGGCGTCCATCCCCGCCAGGCTGCCGTAAAGCGGCCGGTAATCGGGCTGCTGGGACCACAACACCACGGCGAAACCGATCGCCACGCTGGCGGCCAGGCCCACCAACAGGCCAACCTGACGCAACATGGTCATCTGGGACAGGTTTTCCAGGAACGACAAACCGAACAGCGGCGGTTTCCCGTCGACCGGCGGCGTGGTCTTGGCCGGTACGTTATCGGCGACTGCTTCTGCCATGACTCAATCTCGTCCTTAAACCGGCATCTGCATGATGTCTTGATACGCTTGAACCAGCTTGTTACGCACCTGGGTCAAGGCTTGAAAAGACACGCTGGCCTTTTGCGAGGAAATCATCACGTCCGTCAGATCGACGCCGCTCTTGCCGATCTCGAAGGCACTGGCCAGCTGATTGGACGCCTGCTGGGTGTCGTTGACCTTGTTCACGGCCTGGCCAAGCAGATCAGCGAAGCTGCTACCGCTGACCTGTGCTACTGCGGCAGATTTTGGCTGCGACATGGCGTCCATTTGCATGGCTCGCATATCCAGCATCAACCGATTAAATTCAATACCTTGGCTCATGGTTTACTCTCTCTGACGACCCGCATTTTTTTGACGCTCACTCCGCGGTTAGTGAGGTGTTAGCAACAAGGGTGCCAGCTCCATGGCCCAACCCCACAAAAGCCATCCTGGCCTTGCAGGTCACTCATCAAGTAGCGAACAGATAAGCCTCGACATCCATCCCGGCGTCACGCATCTGCGCCAACTTGTAACGCAGCGTGCGCGGACTGATGCCCAGGCGCTCCGCCGCCTCCTTGCGTCGCCCGCGCTCGGAGCGCAGGGTATCGATGATCATCTGGAATTCCCGGCGTCGCAGGTCGTCGCCCAGGCCGCCCGGCTCCTGGAATGCAACCTCGGCTTCACCCGCCACGCCAGGCGTCGAGACCTGGCCTGCGGGGGCCAGCGCCGGCAATGGCGCGCACGCCACTGGACCGGCCAGGCAGAAGTCCTGCGGACGGATCACCCCCCCCTGCTGCAGGATCAAGGCTCGCTGCAGCGCGTTGTCCAGCTCCCGTACATTGCCCGGCCAGGGATAACCCAACAGGCAGGCCTGGGCCTCGGCCGACAGCTTGGCGCTGGCATGCTTCATTTTATTGACGTGCTTGACCAGCAAGCGCTCGGCCAGCGGCAAGATATCGGCAGGCCGCTCGCGTAATGGACGCCAAGCCAGGGGGAAAACCGACAGGCGGTAATAGAGGTCTTCACGGAAGCGGCCGGCGGCCACTTCTCCCGCCAGGTCACGGTTGGTGGTGGCCACCACCCTGATATCCAGGCTGATCGGCTTGCGCGCCCCGACCCGCTCCACTTCGCGCTCCTGCAGGACCCGCAGCAACTTGGCCTGCAGGCCCAGGGGCATCTCGGAGATCTCGTCCAGCAGGATGGTGCCGCCGTCGGCCTGCTCGAACTTGCCAGGCTGGGCAGCAATGGCGCCGGTGAACGAACCCTTTTCATGGCCGAACAACGTGGCCTCGAGCATGTTGTCGGGGATCGCCGCGCAGTTGATGGCGATGAACGGTTGCCCGGCACGATGGGAATGCTGATGGATATAACGCGCCAACACCTCCTTGCCTGTGCCGGACTCGCCGGAAATGAGTACGGTGGAGTCGCTGCGTGCCACCCGCGTCGCCAACTCCAGCAACTGCACACTGGCAGGCTCGAAGGCTACCGGCCCCTCCTCCTCGACCGCCCCCAGGCAACCCAGGGCATGGCGCGCCACCAGGTCGAGCAGCGCCCTGGGCTCGAAAGGCTTGACCAGGTAGTCGGCGGCCCCTTGGCGCATGGCATCCACCGCACGCTCCACCGCGCCATGGGCAGTCATCAGCAGCACCGGCAGTTGTGGCTGGCGCGCGCGCAACAGGCCAAGTAGCTGATGGCCATCCATGCCTGGCATGTTGACGTCACTGACCACCAGGCTGAAGGACTCGGCCGACGCAGCCTCCAGAGCCGCCTCGGCACTGCCCACGGCCTTGTAGTCATGGCCAGCCAGCAAGAGGGTATCCGCCAGGGCCTCGCGCAGGGCGCGATCGTCTTCAACCAGTAGAACCTTGATTGCCATTACCTTCACTCCACTCCAGGGGCACTGGAAAACAGAGGCAGGGTCACCAGTGCACAAGTACCGCGCCCGGGACGCGAGCGCAGGGACAATTCTCCCTGATGGGCACGCGCCACTGCCTTGACCACCGTCAGGCCGAGCCCGGTGCCGTTGGCCTTGGTAGTGAAAAACGGTTCGCCCAGGCGCTCCAGCACCTCGGTCTCGATACCGCTGCCACTGTCGCTGACGCACAGGCGCAAGGTGTCGTCCCGGCGATACAGGTGCACCTTCAGCCGCGCGGTACCGGCACTGGCCTGGACCGCGTTTTCGATCAGGTTGAGCAAGGCCCCCACCAGGGTATCGCGATTGCACAGCAGCTCACCCTCATGGCTGTCGCACTGCCAGCGCACGGCAACATCCTGGACATGGGTCAGGGCGGCGGCCTGCAGGGATTGCAACAGCGACTTGGGCGTCAGGCGATCGGTGAGCGGCAGCTCGCCACGGGCGAACACCAACATGTCGCGCACCTGGTGCTCGAGCTCATGCAGGCGCTCCTTGAGCCGCCCGGCAAAGCGCTGGTGAGTAGCCACCGGCAGCTCTTGTTCGGTCAAGTGACTGGCGTACAGCAACGCCGCGGACAGCGGCGTACGGATCTGGTGGGCCAGGGACGCAACCATCTTGCCCAAGGAGGACAGGCGCTCGTGGCGCGCCAGTTGATCTTGCAGGTGACGGGTTTCGGTCAGGTCATTGAGCAGCACCAACTGTCCAGGCTCCGCATCCAGCGAACGGGTGGAGATGGACAGTCGCCGGCCGTCGCGCAGGGAGATCTCGTGGCCGTCATCCTCACGGGGAGCGAAGCTGCGGGCGATGATGTTGCGCCACAACTGCCCTTCCAACGGCAACCCCAGCAACTCGCAGGCCGCCGGGTTGGCCTCGCTGACGATGCCTTGGCCATCGATGACGATGACCCCGCCCGGCAACAGGTCCAGCAGGTTCTGCAAGCGGTTGGCCAAGCGTTCTTTTTCCGCCAGCTCCTGCATGCGCTGGGCGCTGACCACCGCCAGCTCGCCCTTGAGCTCGGTGACCCGGGCTTCGAGCATGCTGTAGGAGTCAGTAAGTTGGCTCGACATCTGGTTGAACAGGGCGAAGGCCTGCTCGAGGCCAAGCCGGCTCGCCTGCTCTACGGACGACGATTGCCCCTGGGTATCGGGGGCAGGAGACATCTGGGCGGCTTGGGGCATGGGGCTCTCTCGCGTGGCTGACCGTCAGTTAAACGGAACGTTGCGAGAGACTTAGCAATACCCGTGCCTAAAAAAAACCGCCCGGATTTCAGCGACCTGGAAAACAGGCGTCAATCATCCGCCTGCTCATCCCCTTCACGACGACTCATACCGTACTTGCGCATCTTCTCCACCAGGGTGGTACGACGAATACGCAAGCGCTCGGCGGCCCGCGCCACGATGCCGTTGGCATCGTCCAGCGCCTGCTGGATCAGGCCCTGTTCCAGGCTGCCGAGGTAATCCTTGAGGTCCAGCCCCTCGGGCGGCAGCATGGCGGTGGCGGAGAAGTCCGGCGCATGGCCGTTGATCGCCACTCGCTCTTCCAGGTCGCTACGCAGGCTGTCCACCAGTTGCTCGTCTTCGTCATCGACGTAGCGAAACTTCTTCGGCAGCTCGACCACGCCGATCACCCCATAGGGATGCATGATCGCCATGCGCTCCACCAGGTTGGCCAGCTCGCGGACGTTGCCCGGCCAGCCATGGCGGCACAGGGACATGATGGCGGCGGAATTGAAACGGATCGAACCGCGCTTTTCGTGCTCCATGCGCGAAATCAATTCGTTCATCAGCAGCGGAATATCTTCCACCCGCTCACGCAACGGCGCCATTTCGATGGGGAACACATTGAGACGGTAGTACAGGTCCTCACGGAAACTGCCCACCTCGATCATGCTTTCCAGGTTCTTGTGGGTCGCCGCGATGATGCGCACGTCGACGCCCTGGGTCTTGTTGCTGCCCACGCGCTCGAAGGTGCGCTCCTGCAGCACGCGCAACAGCTTGACCTGCATCGGCAGCGGCATGTCGCCGATCTCGTCGAGGAACAGGGTTCCGCCGTTGGCCAACTCGAAACGCCCAGCACGACTGGTGATGGCCCCGGTGAAGGCGCCCTTCTCATGGCCGAACAGCTCGCTTTCCAGCAACTCGGCAGGAATCGCCCCGCAATTGACCGGTACGAAGGGCGCGTCGCGGCGCTTGGAGTGATAGTGCAAGTTGCGTGCAACTACTTCCTTGCCAGTACCCGATTCACCCAGGATCAGCACGCTGGCATCGGTATCCGCCACCTGCTGCATCATCTGCCGGACATGCTGGATCGCCCGGCTGGTGCCGACCAGGCTACGAAACAGATTGGGTTCGCGATGACGCCCGCGCTCACGCGCCTGGTCGTACATCTCACGATAGACCTGAGCCCGATGCAGCGAGTCGAGCAACTTGCTATAGCTGGGAGGCATCTCCAGGCTAGACAACACCCGGCGACGCTGGTCTTCGGGCAGCTCGACGGAAGAATTTTCGCCCATCAGCAAAACTGGAAGGAACTCATCCCAGGTCGAGAGTGTCTTTAACAAGCCCAGAAGCGCACCAGGAGCATTTACAGTCCCGATGAGGACGCAGATTACTTCTCGACTAGAAGACAGAGAGCCGACAGCCTGCTGCCAGTCATGGCTAGCGCAGGGTAAATTTTCTTCACCGAGAAAATTTAAAATCACCGCCAGGTCGCGGCGGCGAACGCTATCGTCATCGATCAGCAGAATTTTGGTTTCACGCCACATGCAATAGCAACTTCCCTAGTCAACTCAATGCCCGAAAATTAAGGGGGCAAGCTAGACGCGCTTGAAGGCATTTGCCTGCCTTCATAGACGCCTGAAATCTGAAAACAGCCACTAGTTAAGTCAAAAAAGCGTGCACAGTCAAATTTATGGCGCGCAGCGTTCGGATCAACTCGACATTAACCGAACAAATGGTAAACCTTTGCCGCGTTCTGCGCTTGGTGGATCTGCGACATCTCGTCGAATATCGCCTGCCGCTCACCGATCGCCACTTCCAGCAATTGCCGGTAGACCCCCAGCAACTCTTCAAGATTGCTCCTGAGGGCAACCTCGTCGACCTCGACCTCTCCGAGTACGTCCTCCATGCATGAACGACAAGCCAGGTCCAATTCACCGATGGCTTGCCAATTGCGCTCCGCCAGGGCGTCGACCAGGGCCACGCGCGTTTCTTCAATGCGTTGCAGGACAGCACTCATGGTGTTTCTCCTTTAAAACTGCGGGCCTGGAGCCGCAATGGCATCCCAACCCTCTTTGACCGTGCGTAGCAGCCCAGCCACCTCGTCGAGGATCTTGGGGTCGGTCTTGAGGTTGGCCTCGGTGAGGCGCTTCATCATATAGGTATACAGACCATCCAGGTCCGCCAGGCTGTCCATGGAGTTTTCCAGATCCAGACCTTCGCGCAAGCCACCTACAATGCCAATGGCCTTAGTGATGAAAATGCCCTTGTTGGCGATATCACCGCGCTCCATGGCGCCCTTGGCCTGAGCGATACGGTCCAGGCCACCTTCCATCAGCATTTGCACCAGACGATGCGGACTGGCCTCGGAAGTCTGCGCCTGCCCACCCACCTTTTGATATTGCCGAAGGGCTAACATCGGATTCATGTGGTACCTCTTCAAAACTCAAGGGTTCGTATAAACAGCGTATCGACGCAACGTCAAAAAACTTTAGGTCAAATGCAAAAGCCCGGAGCGCTGGGAAACGCTGCCGGGCTTTTGGCGCAGATTATATATCAGCCTTTCTTCTGGGCGTTCATGGCCTCGAACATGGAGGTGATGTTGCTGGCGGTAGCCTTCAGCTTGCCCACCAGGGTATCCATGTCGTTGTACTTCTTGGTCAGAACGGCCGTCAGGGTTTCAATCCGCCGATCCAAGGCTGCCTGCTGGTCGGCTAGCTTCTTCTTGGTCAGATCCAGGGTCTTGCTCCGAGTGGTCAGGATCCCCTCGCTCATCGTGCCGACACCCTGGGTGAACGGCTTGATGGCGCTGGTCATGCGGTCCAGCAGACCCGGATTGGTGCCGTCGCCGGTAAACAGCTTTTGCACTTCACCACCAAGCTTCTTGTCATTCACCGCCGCAGTGAACTTCTTGTCGTCAAAATCCAGGGCGCCAGTCTTCTGGTTGGTAGTGATCCCCAACTGCGACAACACCGTGAGCTTGTCACCGGCACCGACTTCCGACAGCGGCCCGCGAATGGCCGACAGGATCGAGCGCGGCAGCGGATCACCGGTCAGCTGCGCCGGAACGGTCAGCTTGCCGTTATCGTCCAGGGACGGCTTGGTCAGGGTACTGATACCGTTGACAACAGCGTTGTAGGCTTCGACGAACTTCTGGACCGAAGCCTTCAGGCCATCGGTGTTGGTCTTCACTTCCACAGTGATCGGAGCGGTAGTCTTGGCCACCAGGTTCAGCTTCAAGCCCGAAACAGCCTGGGTAACGGTGTTGCTCTTGCTGGTCAACGGCATGCCGTCGACGGTGAACTTGGCATCCTGGGCCAGGCCACCAATGGCGCCCGAAGAATCGGCCTTCATGGGATCGGCATCGCTACCTGCCGGCATCGGCTTGGTACCATCGATCTCCAAGCCGGCAATCCCGCCCACGGAGATATCCGAACCGGCGCCGGTCTTGTCCGAACCGATCACCAGGCGCGAACCGAAGGAGTCGGTGACGATGTTGGCATTGAACCCGGCCCCAGACAGCTTGGAGTCGGCGTTGATCGCATCCCGCACCGATTGCAGGGTCGCATTGGCCCCGACGGCCAACGAGTAGCTAGTGCCATTTTGAGTGATGTTCAAGGTACCACTCGGAATAGCACTGGAAGCTCCCCCGGCAAAAGCTTTGGTAGCTACTTTTGACGAAGTTGCAAGTTGCGAAACACTGACACTGTACTTACCAGCTACCGCAGCGTTGGTCGCAGTGGCATCCACGAACTTGGCATCGCTGGAAGTGGCGGCAAAACCGGCAAATGCGGGAGTAACCGCACTGCCCAAGCCAGTGACAGAGAGAGTGCTCTGGAGGGTCGACAACAACGACTGCAAGGTGCCGATACCGGAGATACTCGCGCTGTTATTCTCAGTCGCACGGTCGATCTGGCCCTGTTTGGCTGCCTTGTCGGCACTCACCAACGCCTTGACGATGGCACCGGTATCGAGACCGGAACCCAGGCCGGTACCCGGTAGAATTGGACTTGCCATGTGTATCTCCCTTCAGTGTGCCGCCAGTCTTTTGACCACCATTGCGATCAAAAGATCAGAAAACAATATTCGTGCCAGCCATCAAACCTTGGCGCTAAACAGTAGGCTGCTGGCATCGTTCAAGCTATTGGCCAGCTTCAGGACTTCTTCATTGGGGATCTGGCGAACCACCTCCCCCGAATCGCTGGCAATGACCTTGACTACAACCTTCCCGGAGGGCTCGTCGATGGAGAACTCCAGGTTACGCTTGACCGATTGAACGAACTTCTCGATTTCCTGAACGGCCATCTTCAGTTTTTCCTGTTCGGCCTGCGCCTCTTTCTTGCTGCCCTGCGTGGTCACAGCCACTTCAGGAGCGGCATGAACGACAGAAAGATCCTCTCGAGGCTTCTCTACCGGCTTGTCGACAACCGGAGTCGCGGACTTGGCCACGGGATAAGACAAGTTCAGCTTCACGCTCATATCCATGTCCACCACCTCTCAAAGTAAAAAGGCGAGAGAGCACGACCAGCGCACTCCCCCGCCAAAGCTTAGCCGGCTATTACTGAAGCAGCTTCAGTACAGCGGATGGCAGTTGGTTGGCCTGGGCCAGAACTGCGGTCGAAGCCTGTTGCAGAGTCTGCTGCTTGGTCAGCTGGGCAGTTTCAGCAGCGAAGTCGGTATCTTGTACGCGACCCAGTGCAGCACTGGCGTTTTCGTTGATGTTCTGCAGGTTGGAGATAGTGCTGGTCAGACGGTTCTGAGCGGCACCGAGGTCAGCACGGCTGGAGTTGATGGTAGCCAGAGCTTTGTCGATGGCGATCATCGCTGCCTTGGTGTTGGTCTCAGCGGTGGTGCTGTCGTTACCGGTAATGTTGATGGTACCGGAGTCAACGCCCAGGGTAGCTGCGTCGAAGCCGCTGTCCAGGGTGATGGTGATCTGGTTGGTAGCACCGGTGTTGGAACCGACCTGGAAGGTCATGGTGCCAGCGGAACCGTCGATCAGGTTCTTACCGTTCAGGTTGGTCGACTTGGCGATACGGGTCAGTTCGTCCGACATCTGAGCAAATTCTTTGTTCAGAGCGGTACGGTCTGCAGTGCCGTTGGAATCGTTACGGGACTGAACGGCCAGTTCACGCATACGCTGCAGGATGTTGGTGGATTCTTGCATCGCGCCTTCAGCGGTCTGGGCGATGGAGATACCGTCGTTGGCGTTCTTGATCGCCATGGTCTGACCACGGATCTGCGAAGTCATACGGGTAGCGATCTGCAGGCCGGCGGCGTCGTCTTTAGCGCTGTTGATCTTCAGGCCGGAAGACAGGCGAGTCATCGAAGTCGACAGAGCGTCGGAAGCGCGGTTCAGGTTTTTCTGAACGTTCAGCGACGTAACGTTGGTGTTTACTGTTAAAGCCATGACGAATTCCTCGTTGGTTGGGTACTGCGGCTTCCGGCCCTGGCAACCGCCGGGTAATGGCCTAGAGAACCTTCGTAATAGTTATCGTCGCGGATGCAAGTTGCTTTAGGGCTTTTTCAAAAAAAATTGCCATCACCCTGCCACCCCTTTAAATACAAGGGCTTAAGCCCACACGAACGAAAATCTGACGCCAGAAAAACCCACCCTGATCGACTCGCACCGCAACGCAGGAAACCTCAGCCGGCGAACCCGGCTTGCAACCACTCCACCAGTTCGTACTCCAGATAATCTGCCAGGCCCAGCCAGTCCTGCGCTTCCTGACAGGCCAACAGCAAGCCCAGCAGGTGGACCCAATCCTGCTGCACTGACGCGGCGGCGGTATCCACGAGCATCTGGACAGGCTCGAACAGCTCCACCATCTCTCCCGCTGCCTCGACATCACGTCCCAGCCGAAACAACTCGGCAACGCTCCTGGCACGGCCCAGCAAAGGCTCAAGTCGATTCATTGGGCAAAATCCACATGGAAGGTAGTCCCGGCGATCATCGCGCCATCACGACTGGTATTGAAGAAAGCCACCCCAGGCTGACTGCCGATGTAACGCTCCAGCTCACATAGATAACTGCGGAAGTTGAGCTGGGTCCTCACCCGCCGGCCATGGCCATCCAGCACCCAATGCTTGGCAGCACTGAGCTGCGGCCCCAAATCACCATCCTGCCAGCCGGCATGGGTACGGTTCATTGGAAAGGCGAAGTCCGCACCGAACAAGGTGATGCGCTTGCCACCCATCTTCACCGCCAGATCCACCGCCGGATGAATCACACTGCCTCCCGCGTGCAGCAGCGCCCGTGGCAAGCGCTGGCGCAGCTGTTGAAAAATCGGGCTGGCGGAATAAGCCACATAACGCGGCCCGCGCCACCCTTCGAGGACCAGTGGATCGGCCAACGGCAAGTAGACCAGGGTGGTGCCTTCACTGCCCTGGGACGGCAGGTGCCGACTGGAAATACGCTGATCGATGCTCAGCACCAGGTCAGGCCGGATACCCTGCTTGAGCAGCGGCTGATAGGCCGTGTCGACACAGATCAACAGCGGCCGCCGTGCCTGTTCACTCAGCGCACGCAGCGCAGCGAAATGGCGCTCCAGGCTCGGCCCGGTGGCAATCACGAAGACTTCCCGCCCGGCGCAAGTGTCGAACAGCTGGGCCACATCGCGATCACCCGCTACCCAGGGCTCCACAGCTGCCAAGCGCTCATTGATGGAGGCTGCATCTGCATTGAACAATCGGTTGTTGAATTCCAGGTGAGTCTCGCTGATCAACCGATCGCGAATCTTCGCGTTGTAGTCGTCCGCCAGCACCAACTCGGCAGGCAGCGCGAAAAAAGGCAGCTGGATCTCGTGCAAATCACCGGCATACAGCAGCTCCACCCGCGGATCAGCCAACCAGGCATCCTGCTCCAGCAATTGCAGCACCAGCTTGAACACCGCGCCGTTGAGAACATGCACATACAGGCGCTGTAACCCAGGGCGCGCCAGCAGCGCCTGCTGCAAATCGCCCAATCCACAACCATACACATGCAGGACTGGCTCGTCGGGCAGGCTGGCGGCCTGCAAACGGGCCTCGTGGGTACGGTCGTGGCGACTGGTGAGCTGGATGCCGGCGATGCTCAGTGTCGAGCCCAACCCCTCCACCAGGCTCGCCTGCAACGAAGCGCTATCCTCTGCCACCAGTCGCGCCAGCAGGGCTGGCCAGCGCCTTTGCAGCACCGCCGCGTTGTGTTCAAAGCTGTCGCTCATGCTGCCTCGCTTGCCGCAGGTACAAAAAAATAGCGCCCAAGATTACACCTTGAGCGCTACATGTGCTGCTACGGACCAGGTCTCAGGCGCGGTAGATGATCGCCGAACCCCAGGACAGGCCAACGCCGAAGCCACTCAGGGCTACGCGCTTCCAGCTCGAATCGAACATGTGCTTTTCCAGGAGCAGGGGAATGCTCGACGAGACAGTGTTGCCTGTCTCGACCATGTCCTTGACGAACTTGTCCGGATCGCCCTCGAAACGCCGGGCCACGGCATCGACGATGGCTGCACTGCCCTGGTGGATGCAGAACGCGTCGATGTCCCCAGCTACAAGGCCGGACTCTTCCAGCAACTCATGCAGATGGGCTGGAACCTTGAGCAGGGCGAAGTTGAATACCTGGCGACCGTTCATGAAGAACACACCGTCAGTGACCTTCAAGTGCGGCGCTCCGGAACCGTCGGTGCCGAATTTGGCCTTGCCCAGTTGCCAGGTTGCATCCTCGCCCAGCCAAGTGGCGGTGGCGGCATCGCCGAACAGCATCGTGGTATTGCGATCCTCGGGATCGACGATCTTCGAATAGGGGTCGGCGGTCACCAGCAGGCCGTTCTTCAGCCCCGCGGCCTCCATGAAACCCTTGATGGCATAGATGCCATAGACGTAACCGGAGCAGCCCAGGGAAATATCGAACGCCGCCACATTGGTCGGCAGGCCCAGCTTGTCCTGGACGATCGCCGCCGTATGGGGCAAGCCCTCTTCATCGCCGTTCTGGGTGACGACGATCAGCGCATCGATGGCTTCGCGCTTCAGCTCGGGGCTGGCGGCGAACAATGCATTGACAGCTTCGACACACAGGTCGGAGGTCTCTTGCGTGGCCTCCTTGCGTGGCAGGAAGGCCGAGCCGATCTTGCCCAGGATGAACTCCTCATCCTTGCCGAATTTTGCACCTTGTGCGTAATTGTCCAGGCCGGCTACAGGCACGTAGCTCGCAATGCTTTTTATGCCAATCATCACGGCTTCCCAATAATAAACAGCTCAATACCCCCGCTCAGTCGCCTGGCAGGGGCTGCCGAAAAAACACGGATAATTCCGTCGAGCACAGCGTTATCGGGAAGAACCAAGGGCTATCACGGACCTGGCACGCAGGGCTGGCGCCATCTTCCCGGGCCATACATTACAGTGAAGATGCACGTTCTGACCCGCAGGTCACGCCATTTTGCGAATCAGCGCCACAAAGGCCTATTCGACCAATGCCCAATCCAGCGCGGTCCCACGCTTGATCGCCTGGCGCGCCCGACGACCGAGCAGCGCGTCATAGTGCTTGGGGGCCAGCCCGAGCCCGGGACGAATGGCCCTCAGGTTATCGGCACTGAACACCTCCCCCGCCTGCATGTCCCGGGTGACATACAACGAGCGCCGATAGACCAGGGACTTGCCCTCGGCCTCGGTGGCGCCATAACGCACCTGCCCCATGGCCTGCCAGGCTCGCTCGGTTTCCACCACCAGGCTGGCCAACTCCGCAGGCTCCAGGGAAAAACTGGCGTCGACTCCACCAGCCGCCCGATCCAGGGTGAAGTGTTTCTCGATGACGGTCGCGCCCAGGGCCACCGCCGCCACTGAAACCCCAACCCCCATGCTGTGGTCGGACAGCCCTACTTCGCAGCCGAACAGCTCCCGCAGGTGAGGAATGGTCAGCAAGTTGCTGTTGATCGGAGAGGCCGGATAGGTGCTGGTGCACTTGAGCAACACCAGGTCCCGGCAACCAGCCTCGCGAGCAGCCCTTACGCTCTCATCCAGCTCGGCAATGCTGGCCATGCCGGTAGAAATGATCAGCGGCTTGCCCGTGGCCGCCACCCGGCGGATCAACGGCAGGTCGGTGTTTTCGAAACTGGCGATCTTGTAGGCCGGGACACCGAGCCCCTCCAGGAAGTCCACCGCGCTCTCATCGAAGGGCGTGGAAAACGCCAACATGCCCAAATCCCGGGCCCGGGCGAAGATCGGTTCGTGCCACTCCCACGGGGTGTGGGCCTGGCGATACAACTCGTACAACGAGGAGCCCGCCCACAGGCTGCCTGGGTCCTTGATGAAGAACTCGCCCTGATCCAGGTCCAGCGTCATGGTATCGGCGGTATAGGTCTGCAATTTCAATGCATGGGCTCCAGCCCTGGCGGCCGCCTCGACAATCCGCAACGCCACATCCAGCGACTGGTTATGGTTGCCGCTCATCTCGGCGATGATCAACGGCGCGGCGCCAGCACCCACTGGGCGCGAACCGATCTTGAAGCTAGTCATCCAGATGTTCCTTCAGTACACGGGTGAAATCGCAAGCGCCCTGCTGATAGCCAGCCCGGCGAAACAGCGCAAGCGAAACCTGATTTTCCGCCATGACATGGGCCCGCAAGCGCTCCACCCCAGGCCAATGCTGCGCCAACCAGGCTTCGCCTCGCTCCAGCAAGGCCCGCCCCCACCCCAGGCCAAAGCGTCCGGCGAACAGATAGACCGAGACTTCGGCCTCAAGACCTCCACGGTCATAACGCAACACACCCACAGGCCCATCGGCCAGTTCGCCGATCAACAACCGGCGCTCGGGGTCGGCCAGGCACGCTTGCAACCACCGCACATGCGCCGGCCAATCCAGCGCCTCGGGCTGCCAGGACCAACGTCTGACCGATTCATCCTGGCGGCCATCGAACAACAAGCGAGCATCCTCGAGGGTCGCTGGCCGCAAGCGCAGCGCGGCGGCGAACAGCGCGGCGGCCACCCGCTCGACGCCTCGCCCGTCCACCAACTGGCGCCCACGGGCGGCCAGACTATGGCGCAACCCCGGATTGCCCAGCAACAGCACCAGGGCCTGGCGGATCTGCTGGACACTCACCCCCTCGCACGGCCCCAGGTACAGGTGGGCCCCCGCCTCGGCCAGCAATCGGGCATTGAGCTCCTGGTTGCCAGCCACCGTGATGCACAGCGTCGGCAGGCCAAGCACGGCTCGCTCCCAACTGGTGCCGCCACCCGCCCCCAGGCACACATCGGCACCGGCCATCAGTTCAGCGAAATTCTCCACATAGCTGTGCAGGCGCCAGTTATCCTTGCCGGCGCTCAGCGCTTGCATGGCTTGCCAATCGGGGTTGCCGCTGCCAGCGACAAAATCCACCTGCAGCTCCTGCATGTCGACCAAGGCTTGCATGGCCTTGTAGGTCTGGCCGGCGGCATCGAAACCACCGAAGTTCACCAGCACCCGCAGTGCCCGGGGACGAATGGCGATGGCCGGCCGGCGAAACTCCTCGCGCAACATCGCAAAACGCGGACCGAACAAGGTCCGGCAAGCCGGATCATGCAAACCTTCATAGGCTTGGGCAGTTCCACTGAAGTTCTGGTCCAACAACAGGTCCACGGCATGCCGCCGATTGGCCAGGTCGTCGATCGCCGCTATGCGCGGCGCCCAGCGGCGCGCGGCGACCTGCCAGCGATGATCGAGAGCATAGTGGTCCACCAGCACCCAGTCGAAGCCTGGAGCGCAGCCCAATGCCTCCGCCAGGGCCGCGATATCCGCCTGCCAAGGCAACAACGCCTCGATATCCGCCTCAGGCTGCTCCCCTGGATAAAGGCCAGGCAGCTGGAAAGTGGCAAACCCCTCGGCCTGCAAGGCGGCCAGGCGCTGACCAGGCAGATCGCGGCAAGCGAAGGCCACTTCAGCCCCCTGCCGGCGCAACACTCGGGCCAGGGTCAGGCAACGCGCCACATGCCCGCTGCCGATGGCCGCTGAAGCGTCCGCGCGGATCAACACTCTCACTCCAGCTCCCCCCCGGCCTTGAGCGCGGCATACAGGTACTCGGCGCGCTGCCAGTCTTCCTGGGTATCGATGTCTTGTACCAGGTGGCGTGGCAACACCACCGGCAGACTGCAGGGCGAGAACAGCATCTGGCCCTGCAACCAGGCCCTGGAGCGCCCCCAATAGAATTGCCCGGCATCCTGGTAGGCTTCCGGCAGATCCTGGGAGCGCACTTGGCGAAACTCGGGATACAGCGCCTGCAAGGCACCGTCCTGGTTTAGCGTCAGGGCCCGCTGGACCGGAAAGCCGAAGCCACAGACCGAGAAGGCGAAGGCCTTGTCCGGATGAGCCATGAGCAATTCAAGGCCCTGGCGCAGGTAGCGCTGCTGCAGCAACGGCGCGGTGGCGTAGATGCAGCAGGCGTAGTCGTAGCTGCGCCCTTGCTCCTGCAAGGCTTGCAGGGCATGGGCGATCACGGCGCCGGTGCCAGTGAAGTCATCCGCCAGGCTCTCGGGGCGAAAAAAGGGCACCTGGGCCCCACAAGCGATGGCCAGCTCGGCGATCTCCTGATCCTCGGTACTGACCACCACCTGCTCGAATAAACCTGACTGCAATGCCTTGTCGATGGACCGGGCGAGCATCGGCACGCCGTCGAATGGCTTGAGGTTCTTGCGCGCGATACGTTTGCTGCCACCGCGCGCAGGAATCAGTGCCACACAACTCACAAGCCTGGTCCCCCGCCATTCATCACTGCCACCAGCAACCGGCGCCCCATGCTTCGTCATTTCGCCCCACCGCACCATGCCCGCTCAATCCAGTATCCGCCGCAAGTGTCCCACCACTTCATCCTGCAACTCTTCGCTCAGTTCCGGGAACAGCGGCAAGCTCAAGGCCTCCAGGAAATAGCGCTCGGCCTCGGGAAAATCTCCCGCGGCAAACCCCAGCTCCTGGTAATAGGGCTGCAGGTGGACCGGGATGTAATGCAAGTTGACCCCCAAGCCTGCCGCCCTCAGCGCCTCGAAGACCTGGGCCTGGCTCAGCCTGATACGCGCCAGATCCAGGCGCACCACATACAGATGCCATGCCGACTCGGCTCCATCCTGGGCGACCGGCAGGATCAACGGCAGGCCAGCCAGCAGCTCCTGGTAGCGTGCCGCCAGCTTGCGACGCCGGGTAACGAACTCATCGAGCCTGGCCACCTGGGAGAGCCCAAGGGCGGCATGCAGGTCGGTCATCCGATAATTGAATCCCAGCTCCAGTTGCTGGTAGTACCACAGCCCCTTTTCCACGACCTGCATCGCTGCCGGGTCACTGGTGATCCCGTGGCTGCGCAGGCGACGCAGGCGCTCGGCCAGATCCTGGCGATTGGTCAGCACCATCCCGCCTTCGGCACTGGTGATGATCTTCACCGGATGAAAACTGAAGATGGTCATCGCCGCATAAGCGCCACAACCCACTGGCCGCCCCATGTAGGAAGCTCCCACGGCATGGGCCGCATCCTCGATCAGGAGAAACCGGTAACGTTCGGCAAGCCTGGCGATAGCTTGCAGGTCAGCGCTTTGACCAGCGAATGCCACCGCCACCACCACCTTGGGCAAGGTCCCTGCGCGCTCCGCTGCCTCCAACTTGCGCGCCAGCAACTGCGCATCCATGTTCAAGGTCCGTGGGTCGATGTCCACGAAATCCACTTGGGCCCCGCAGTAGCGCGCGCAGTTGGCCGACGCAACGAAGGTATTGGGGCTCGTCCACAACCAGTCTCCCGGCCCCAGGTCCGCAGCCAGGCAAGCGATGTGCAACGCCGCCGTGGCGTTGCACACCGCCACGGCATGCTCGGCCTGGCAGTATTCGGCCAGGGCCCGCTCGAAGCGCTCGATAGTCGGTCCTTGAGTCAGCCATGGAGACTTGAGCACCTCCACCACCGCATCGACATCAGCCTGGTCGATGCTCTGGCGCCCATAGGGGATCCGGTACGGGCTCAAGATGGCAACCCATCGCGAACTGCCGCACTCAAGCCTGGAAGCACAAGACGCAACATCCACAGGTGATCGGACATATGAAAATCCCTCAGGGCAATCAATTGGCAAGCAGTTGCGGCCAGTCCACCCGACCCTCGGTCTTCAGGGTGAAGCCAGCGCCGGTCAGCGCCAGGTTTTCGTTGTAGCTGGTATCCAGGGCAAAGCGCTCCGCCCACTTGTCACGCAGCGCTGCGCCAGCCTGCGAATCATCGGCCAGGGTTCCCGGGTGCAGGATTTGCGCCTGCGGCGTGAGCACGGTGAGGTAACCGGCGGCAGCGGTTTTCAAGCACAGGTCGACATCGGCGAAAGCCTGCTCGAAGTGCTCTTCGTCCAACCCACCCACGGACTCGTAGAGCGCCTTGGCGATCATCAGGCAGATGCCGGACACCGCCGAGTAGTTCTTCTCCGCCCACAGGCTATTCATGTAGCCCGATGCATCCTTGGCTGCACCGGCGAAAGCCGCCCCCAGATGGCCATTGAGCCCTAGCACCAGACCAGCCTGGGTCGTCATGCCCCGCTCGTTGACCAACCGTGCCCCCACCACTCCGACTTCCGGACGCTGGGCCTGGTTGAGCAAGCTTTCCATCCAGTTGGCGTTGACCACCTCGGCATCGGACGACAGCAGTACCAGGTACTCACCCTTGGCCTCGCGAGAAGCGGCGTTGTACAGCGCCGAGCGGCTCACGCGGTGCGCGTTGCGCAGTACACGGATGCGCTCGCCGCGGCTCTCGAGGCTGGCCAGCCAGCTGTCGAGCTCGGCGTCCTGGCTGTGGTTCTCGGCTATCAGCACTTCGTAGCGTTGGTAGCGAGTGCGTTGCAGTACGCTCACCAGGCAACGCTGCAACTGGGCGAAGTTGTCCTGGCTGGCCAGGATGATGGACACCAGTGGACGCTCGGCATGCTGGTAATCGATCTGGTAGGTGCCCGGCTGCGCCGAACTGACCTGGGCGCGATAGCCACGATTGGCCAGATGGCGAGTCAACACCTGGCGCTCCTCGGCATTATCCCCGGCCTGCTCGGCCTGGCAGATCAACAACGGCTCGGCCAGGTGAGCCAGGCCCGCAAGGCCACCGTCCTCGATCAGGCGCAAGATCAGGTCCAGTTCGATGGCCTTGGGGAACTCCCGACTGAATCCTCCTGCCTGCACCATGGCCTCACGCTGGAACAGCCAGTGGCGGGCCATCAATCCCGGGGCGCTCTGCAGCAGGTCCAGGTTCACTCCTGGACGGAACACCGAACTCAGGGAACCATCGGCCTGCCGCTGCAACTCATCCATCGCCACTGCCCTGATGCCTTCAGCCCCCATCAACTCGAGGCTGGCGCGCAATAGCCCACTGTTTGCCAGCTGGTCTCCTGCTTCCATCAATACGACCCAGTCGGCGGCGGACTGCGCCACAACCTGATTGAGACACTCGATATGGCTGCCGATATCGACCTTGATGAAATGCACGGTGTCTCGCGCAGTGGTAACGGCCGGCAGCGCACCAGTGGTCAGGACCGTCAGCTTGAAGGCCTTGCAATGATTGGCCATCAAGGAGTCGAAAGTAGCCTGCAACTTGACCATATCGGCATCCAGATCAAGCAGCAGGATCTGAAATTGCGGGCCACCAGCGCGCTTGCCCAGGCGGTTGGCAATGAACTTGAGCTGGCCCGGCTTGGGGTTGCGCCCCTCCAGCCAACTGAGCAGTTGGCCAGAACGGGTGCCGGTAAACAATTCGCGATTATTGGTCGCCGGCAAAGCTTCGAGCCGCGCCGACCATGCCTGTAACTGGCGGTATACCTCGGCCTCATCGGTATTACGCATGGACTCGGCCAAGCGCTTGACGACAGTGGCGTGGAACAGGTTCAGCTCCAGGGCCTCCCACAAGCGGCTGCGAATGGTCTTGGCGTTGTCGTTGGGATGGACCCGCAACAGCTCTTCCTGACGCAGCAGCACACCTTCCAGGGCATCGAGTTGCCGCGGGCTCGCCGGCATGGCATGCATCAGGAACTCGATATCCGCCAGCAATTCGAACACTGACTGGTTATAGAACGGCAGCTCGACAAATTGCTCAGGCTCGAAGGACCGCACGGGCGGCTTGCCCATCTCGCTCCAGGTCGAACGGAAGACCATCGGGCTCTTGAGCGCACGGCCACTGGCGAAACATTCGGCCAAAGCCTCGAAACTATCCAGGACCGCCTGCTTGACCGGCAGTGCTGGCAAACCAGGAAACTCGCAAGGCAAAGCACCGAGCAGCTCGGCGAACTGCTCCCGCTGGGCCTGGGCGCCAGCATCCTTGCGCGCCAGCATGGCTTGCAACTGGGCATTGCAATCGGAAACACCGTTTCCAAGGGCACGGACGACGAAAGGCACCGGCAACACACGGGCCTTGGCACTCGCCAACAAGTAAAAGGCGCGGCCGATTTCCTGCAGCTCAGGCCCTGTGCCCGGTGGCAGGTGGGCGTACCACTGGCGCAGCAGTTGAGTCCGGACGACTGCATTGAACGGTGCCAGGAAATTGCCCATGAAACCCAGGACCCGCGCGCGAGGATCCTCGCTGGAGAAGTCCTCGATACCCTTGCGATCGCGCAGGTAGTAACGGGTCTCAAGGCCCTGCGCCGAATACATCAGCCCATAACCATGGCAGAAACCATATCCGGCGTGAGCTTCCAGGAACTCCAGGGCTTGCCCAACCCCATCACGAATCAGGAAATCATCATCATTGACGAAGGCCATGTAGGGCGTTGCAACCAGCTCCGCGCCTTGGGCCAGCTTGGCCTGCAGATCAAGTTGCGGCAGATGCCGATAGCCGATCCCGGGAAACTCCCGGGACAGAGTCGTGTCGGGTTCCTCGGACGAATCCAGGACCAGGATCGAGCACGAATAGGCCTTGTAGTACTGCAAAGCCCGCCGCACAAGCGCCTTGGAGTTGTGGGTCAACACCACCAGCGTGAAGCCCTCACTGAGTGGGAATGCATCATCGCCTGCCTTAACTTGAACCCGCATCTGTCTTTTCCTCATCCGGCCGATCGCCTGGAATCTCAAACCGTTAATACTCGATGAACCTGGCCGCGACACTGCTCATGCCGGCATCATCGAATCGAGTCACGCAGCTGTTCGACCCGCCCGCCACGGCCAATACCAAGGGCACCTATTACGCGCCACGTTGCGCCAAAGAATTGGCTTGAAAAAAAACACTGCCAACGCTGCCCATGGGATCGTCGAAAGAACGAGCGGTGGTGGCACCCCTCACCACCAACAACGTTTGTTTTATGACAATTACCAAGAGGAACTGCAGGAAACGCGCCAGTTCACGATACTGTCGTGCTGCTCCTTGTTCGTCCTCCCGATCCTCGAAAACTCCAGGCAAAAAAAAGCCACGCGGCGCAGGCGTGGCTTTGCGTGGTAGGCGACTCAGTCCGCCAGCCACCCCCACATCCAGTGCTGGAGATTGTCGCTACCCAACATGAAGTCCCGATGCACAGCCTCGCGCAGCTCATCGCCCATACGGTAACTGGCCACCGGATCCGCCAGATGCATGCGAATAGCCTGCAACCACTCTTGCGTACTGTTACTGCGAACCTTGGTGCATGGCAGGAAACCGCGATACGCCTCGGTATCGGTGCAGATGACCGGGTAACCGCAAGCCCCGTATTCCAAAAGCCGCAGATTGCTCTTGCAGTCGTTGAAGATATGGAACTCCAGTGGCGCCAACGCCAAGTCCAGGTTCAGGCTGGCCAGCTTGAAGGGATACTCCTGCAAGCCGATCGCCGGATGGAATTCATGCACATAAGGACGCAGCCCCTCAGGGCACATACCGAAGAACACCCACTCCACCTCATTGGCCAGTTCGCGCACCACCTGCGCGATGACCTCCAGGTCTCCCGTATGGCTGGTGCCGCCCCCCCAGCCCACCCGCGGCCTGCTGGAAGTACCACGCTGGCTGGTCAGGCGCGCCCAGGGCTCGGGTGAAAGCATGTTGGGCACGATGCGGATATCGCTATGCATGTTCGACAGCAAATCGGCCAGGGGCTGGGTAGTGACGACCACTCGATCGCACAAGGCGATGCCATCGCGCAGCATCTGCTCGATATTCGCCGGCTTGTTCCGGGCATGGCTGTTCTTCTTCGGAGCATTGACGACATAGTCGTCGAGCTCGAAGATCCGCAGTGCATCGGAATATTTCTTCATCCGCAGGATGTCACTGGCCGCCCCGTCGCTATAGCGTCCCTGGAGCACGATGCTGTTGGGCGACAAGCGTTCGATTTCCACCGAAGTCGGCGACTCGTAGGCCACCCTGGCGACGATCCGGCCGGCCTCCTCAAGCGCCTTCAAGGGACTGAGCACTCGGTAATGACCGACCGCCGAACTGTTGACCGGCAACCCCAGGACCAGGGGCAAGGATCGACTGCAGAATGGATTCCAGTTGTTGCGCAGGGGCGGTTCCAGGCTGAAGCTGGAAAACCCCAGGCTCAAGGCCGGATTGTAGGCAGGGTCGCGGGCAATCTTCGGCAGCCAACGGCGATAGAAAGCCTCCTGGTCGGCTTCCGATGCCTGCTGGCCCGGGACCTGGGCAGCCCCCAGCATCAAGGTGGCATGAGGCGTCCAAACCACCAGGTAACCATTGCGATCGACTCGCAGGCATAGATCGGCAGCCCCCAGGCTGCCCGTGAAATCCTGTTCATCCAGGCCACCAAGGTCATCAAAGACCTCCTTGCGCACCATCAGGCAATCGGCACTCACCGCACTCCAGTTCTGTACCACCTGCAAGCGCTGCATGTAGCCTCGCACACCCAAGGCTTCACCGACGAAAGGCGAGCCCAGCGGCCCGGCCAACCCGAGGATTTGCCCGGCATGCAGGATAGAGCCGTCGAAGGCCAGAAGCCGTGCGCCGACTACGCCTACTTCCGGACGCTGGGCTTGATTGAGCAATTCATCCAGCCAGTCGCCGCTGCAGATTCGCGCGCTGTTACTGAGCAGGAGCAGGTAATCACCCCGCGCCTGGGCCGCCACGCTGTTGATCAGCGCAGTCTGGCTGCAAGCCTCGGCACCGTCCAGCACTCGCAGTAGCGCCCCGCCCAATTGCGCCATGGCCGCCAACCAGTCCGCCATGGCTGGATCCTGGCTGCCCGCGTCCACCAGGAGAATTTCATAGTGGTTATAGGCTGTCTGCTCGATCAGGCTTTCGACGCATTGTTGAAGTACCGGAAGGCAATCACCACAAGTGATGATGATCGATACCAGCGGCCGCGCCCCATGCAGGTAGTCGATACGATTGAGCAATGGCAAGTCATCGTGGCGGATCCGATATTCCACCCCGATACGCTGCAAGTGAGCGGCCACCAGCCCTTCGCTGGACTCGATCACCCGCGGGCTGGATAGCCACTGGGCGAAGGACAGCCCGGCCTCCAGCTGGATCTCGGCGATATGCTCGATAGTCTGCGGCCCGGCATTTTCCACCAGGCGCCACAGCAAGTCCTGGGGCGCCAGCTCGCCGCGCCGCGGATCGAATCCATCCTCGGCCAGGAAGCGCTCCAGCGAGAACGCCAGGGCGCGCCCGACATACGGGTAGCAACGCATCAGGTCCAGGTTGAAATCGGGCTTGAACACCGGCTCGGTCGATTCCCCCTCTCGCAGCGCACCTTCATCGCTGTAGGCACAGAGCATCGCCGGCGTATTGGCGATCCGCTCGGCCAGCACCAGCAATGCCGACTCCTGCAACCGGTCTCCGGCCTCTAGCAGATAGAACCAGTCGCAACCGTCCAACTGCGGCAACAACAGGTTGAGTTGCTCTACCCAGCTCGATTGCAGCGGTTGATACAGAGTCCGCCCCGTACTCTGGTAGTCACCAGGCGACAGGACCAGCACCGCCTGTGGCGGATACAACTGCTCTTCCAGGCTGCCCAGGGTTAACCGCAAGGCTTGAGCATCGCCCGTCGAATCGATGACCACCGGCACCAGGTTGACCTGGCGCGGCCAACTGGCGATGCGCTGCGGCATCAGGCGCTGCTCCGCCTCCGAAAACCTGCGTGCCGCCAGCCACAGGCGATAGAACTCTTCATAACTCTGGCTTTCGCCACCAACCCTGCCATTGACTACCGCGCTACGGTTGCCGAGCACATGCAGCACCCCCAGCTCCTTCCAATGACGAGGCTGTTCGCTGGCCAGCGACAGATCCACATAACGTACCCAGCCAGGCGCCGGCGCCGGCTCACCGCGGCGCTGCTCCAGCATCCGCGCCAACCAGCCCCATTGCGCGGCCGCAGCCTTGAGCATTTCCGGCGTGCGGCTCAAGCGCTCGGGATACAAGCGCTCGCAACTGAGCACTGTGGAAAGTGCCACCAGGTTGCCGCAACGCATCAAGCAGACGAACAGAGCCAGATCGATCAGGGCCGTGAAACCTTCCCCAGCCTGGGCCAGGGCCGGCAACAACTCCAGGACATCGGAGCGGCGCATCATCGCCGCACTGAAATTACCCAGGAAGTTCTTGCGCGTGGTTTCGAAGATAGCCGCCATGTCACTGGCCTTGAGCAATACATCTCCAGGAGCGAAACGGCAGTTCTCTATCCGCGGCGGCAGGATGAAATTGCTCTCGTCATTGAACAGTCGCAAGGCAAGAACCAGGCTGACTCCTGGCTGCGCAACCAGAACTGCGGCCTGCTGGGCAACACAAGGGGGAAACAGCCGGTCGTCGTCGCAAAGCACCTTGATCAGCTCGCCGCGAGCCTCCCTCACACAGCGCAGCAGATTTTTCTGCAAACCCAAATGCTCCGGGTTACGCATGTAGCGCACCGGGTGCGCAGGCCCGACCAGGTCCTGGACGATACGCTGGATTTCATCGTCGGCACTGTCGTCGCACACGACGATTTCCAGCGGTTGATAGGTCTGCGCCAGGGCGCTTTCCAGGGCCTGGGCGAAAAAGCGCGAGTTGAAGGCAGGGATGACGATGCTGACGAGGGGAGCTTGGTTCACGGCGGGAAACTCTCGAGCGGCGAACCCCGGCAACGAGGCCGGGGCTGCAAAACCGCTTGTAGAAAGACGGTTGGCGGCTCGACGGTCGTGGCGCCCCACTCAGGACGCCACGGGCCAGGCTCAGCCCTGGTTGAACAGGCCGAGCTGGCTGATCTTGCTGAAGGCCAGTTGCGAGGCCTGCAACATGGTCTGCTGCAGGGTCAGGCGGGTCATCACCTCGGCCGGATCGGAGTCGGCGATCGCCGAGCGAGTGGTGACGTTGGCCGCCGCCAGGTTGGTGTTGATCTCGATCTGGGTATCCAGGGCCGAGCCACGGCCACCTACCGAACTGATGCCGATCGTCAGCTGGTCGGTACCACTGGCCAGGTTGGCCATGCCCGAAGCCAGGTCGGCCAGTTGCTTCTGGGTCGCTACGGTATTGCCGTCGGTCGGAGTGCTCAGGGCGCTTTTCAACTGGCTCACGGTATCCAGGATGTTCTGGGTCTCGTGGGTGTTGACCGCGACGCTGAACTGGTCGTTGGCCGCCGGGGTACCGCTCAGGTTGAAGCTCACACCTGCAGCAGTGGCCACGTTGCCCACCAGGGTGCCGGAAGATACCGGCTTGCTGTCGGCGGTCAACGGAGCGGCATACAGATCGAAATTGGTGGCGCTGGTGAACTTCAGCACTGCCGAGCCACTGGGGAAGGTCGAGTTGTAGTCCGCCTGGTTGGTTACGCTAGCGCTGGATACCTGCGCGGTGCTGGGGTTGCCCGGGCTGCGCGCGACATTGAAGGTATCCGGCTTGGAGCCCAGGCTGAAGGAGTATTGCGGCAACACCGTAGCGGCATTGTCACCGGCCTTGAGATTGACGTTCAGGCTCAAGTCGACACCACGGAAGCTCACGGTCTGATTTGGCGTATTACCGATCACACCACCTTGGCTGGCCTCGGAAGTCACGTCGTTGCCAGCGGCGTCGGTGATCTTCAGCTGGGTGCCACTGACGAACGACACGCTGTAGGGCTCACCCTTGCGGAAATCGGTGTTGTACTTGCCGGCGTTGGACATCTGCCCGTTGGACATAAACACCTTGCCATTGTCTGGAGCCGGCGCGGTCTGGGTGGTGACCTGGGTACGACTGGTATTAGGCGCCTTCTGGAACACATCCCAGCCGGTGCTGTTGGCGGCCATCAGCATGGTGTCGCCCACTGGCAGCATCAGGCTGCTCTGGTCGCCGTTGTAGCTGTAGGTACCGTCGGAGTTGCGGCTGAACGGCGGCACGTCATCCTTGGAACCACCGAAGATGTACTTGCCGTTTTCATCCTGGGTATTCATCAGGCTGAGCAATTGTTCTTCGATCTGCCCCAGCTCCGAAGCATTGGCCTGGCGGTCCTTGTCGGTGTAACCGGCGTTGCCGGCACCGGCGGCCAATTCCTTGGCACGAGTCAGGACATTGTTGATGCTGGTCATCACCGATTCGGTCTGGCCCAGGGAGGCCTTGATCGAAGTGGTATTGGTCTTGTACTGGTCGAGCAGCGAGGCCTGCTGGCCGAGCTGCAACAAGCGCGCCGCGCCTACCGGATCATCGGCCGCGGTATTGATCCGCACCAGGCTGCTGGCCTCTTCACTGCTCTTGATCGCATTGGAGAAGTTGCGCTGGTAGTTGGCAGCCGAAGTCTCGAAGAACTGAGAAGTGGAAATACGCATGGGCTACGGCTCCTTAAAGGCTGCTGATCAGCGTGCTGAAGATGGTTTGCGCGGCCTTGATGATCTGCGAAGACGCGGTGTAGTACTGCTGGTACTTGACCAGGTTGCCGGTCTCGTCGTCCAGGTTGACCCCCGACAGGGAATCGCGCGCGCCCTTGGCGTTAGCCAGGATCGCGCCATTGGCGGCTGCGTCGAGCTTGGTCTGGCTGGCCTTGGCGCCGACGTTCTCGATCAGCTTGCCATAGGCATCCACCAAGGTGATGCCCTTGCTCGCCGAACCGGTGTCGACGGTCTGCTTGCTCTGCAAACCAGCCAACGCCAGGCCGTTGCGGTTGTCCGAAGAGCCGGCGCCGTTGACCGAGATGTTCATGCTGTCGCCGGAGTTCGGCACGCCTGCCACATCCATCTTCACCGCGAAGGTTTTCTGCACCCCGGCGCCATCGAGGATCGGCGCGCCGCTGGCATCGACCATCTTGATGTTCAGGTTGAGGGTGTTGGTCTGCCCGGGAACGATGGTACCGCTGCCCATCTTCGTGCCCTTGGCATCGAAGTAGTCGTAGGTCTGGCTGCCGCCGGCAGGTGCATTGAACACTACCTTCACCGGGCCGGAGTTCTTCAGCGCGGTCTGCATTTCCAGCTTGGCAGCCGCGTCGTAATTGTCGATCGGCGTTACCAGCGATGGCTGCGAGCCGATGCTCAGAGAACTCTTGACCCCGGCGGCGATCTCGGCCTTGAGCGGCGCGGCGATCGCCAGGCGCTTGGCGTCGGTCATCTCGGTCTGGATCGCGCTCGCACCATTGCGGGTCGGGGTGATCTTGAAACTATCGCCCACGGCAGCGCTGCCATTGAGCTTCAACGCGAAGCCATCGATGACCGGCGGCGGGTTGGTGGTGGTGCTGAAGGAGCCCAGGTCGGTGCCGTCGGAACGCTTGACGCTGTAGTCGGTCGGGCTGCTGAAGGTCACCGTGTAGTCACTGGTGGTCAGCTTGCCGGAATCCTTGATGGTGACATCGAAGTTGCCCGAAGCCGTATTGTTGCCGCCGCTGGCGATGCTGCGCTGGCTGGTCAGGCGAGCACTGTTGATGTCGTTGAACAGGTTGCCGCCAAACTCACCGTTCTTGTCGATGCCCTGGGCCATCTGGCTGTTCATCTGGTCGGCGACCACCAGGGCCACGCGCCCCAGTTCGTTCATCGCCGGGTCCAGCACCTCGCTGCGATAACGCAGCAGGCCGCCAATCTCGCCACCGGTGGTGAGATTGGTGATGTCCACGCTGCTACTGCCGCGGTTGATCTGCAACATGGAGCGGGTCGGGTCGTCCTTGCCCTGCACCACTTCCAGGGAATTGGCGCTGTTGCCCATCACCAGCGGCTGGCCGCTGCCCAGGTACAGGTCGACGCTGGAGCCACGCTCGGATACGTCGACCTTGATGAACTGCGAAAGCTGGCGCACGGTTTCGTTACGGGCGTCGAGCAGGTCGTTGGGCATGCCCTTGCCGTCGTTCGACAGCTCGGAGATCTTCTGGTTGAGCTGGGCCACGGTGGTGGCCAGCTTGTTCACCTGGTCGGCCATGGTCGACAGGTTGCCGTTGATGGTCTTGTTCTGCTCGTTGAGCTGGTTGGAAACCGAATTGAAGCGATTGCTCAGGGCCTGGGCATCGCTGAGCAGCAACTGCCGGGAGGCTTCATCGGTAGGCTTGGCGTTGAGGTTCTGCACCGAGGCGAAGAACTTGGTCAGGGCGCCAGTCATGCCGGTACCGGCCTCGGAGAGCAGCTTGTCGATGGGCGTGATCTGCTGCTGGTAGGCCGCCACGTCGCTGTTGCGGGAGGTCGCACTGCGCAACTGGGCATCCAGGAAGCTGTTGTACACCCGGCGCACATCGGCCAGGGTGGCCCCGGTGCCGATGAAGACGGTGCCGAACTGACTGGAGGCTTTGGTGCCCTGTACGGTCTGCTGCCGCGAATACCCGGCGGTATCGGCGTTGGCGATGTTGTTACCCGTGGTCATCAAAGACGATTGGCTGGTAGCCAGCCCGGACATCCCGATATTGAGCAAACTCATGATTCAGACCTTATAAATTCGTGGGAGCGCCTGCCGCAGCGTAGTTCTGGTAACTCTTCATCTGCTTGGCTATCTGCGAAATCTTGCTTGCGTAATCCGGGTCGGTTGCATACCCGGCTTTTTGCAACTCGCGAACAAACTGTTCTGGTTTATCGGCGACCTTCAGCACTTCTTGATAGCGATTATTGCTCTGCAGCAAAGTCACCAGATCGTGGAAGCTGTCCTGGTAGGAATCGTAGGAACGGAACGCCGCCGTTTCCTTGACCATCTGGCCGTTACGGAACTCGCTGGTGATCGCCCGCGCCTGGCCGCCCTGCCAACTGCTGCCGGCCTTGATGCCGAACAGGTTATGGCTGCTGCGGCCATCCTGCTGGCGCATGACCGACTTGCCCCAGCCGGTTTCCAGGGCCGCCTGGGCCACCAGGTAGCGTGGGTCCACACCAATACGCTTGGCCGCCTGCTCCGCCATGGGCAGCATGGTGGCCACGAATTCGTCGGACGAGCCGAAGGCGCGCTTGGCCGGCGCCAGTGGCGGCTGGGCCATGGCCCGGCCATAGACACGCATCTTGCCCTGGGCCGCGGCGTACCCCTGGTTGACCCGCCACTCACCACGCAGCACTGCATCGGCAGCCGCGCTATTGCGGGTAGGCGCGGCGTTCTGTGCGGTGACTTCCACACCTCCCGCCGAAGGCACGATGCCGGCCAGCAAGCGATCGGTGAGCTTGCTCGGCAGCGACAAGCGCCGCTGATTGAGCAAGGCCATGTCGTTGTGGGCCAGGCTGGTACGCACCGGATCGGCAGTACGCGAGGCCCACAACGGCCGCTGGCCATTGAGCCGGCTCAAAGGACCATCCTGGGCCGCGGTACCGGCCGCGATCGGCGTCGCGACTGGCGCAGCTACCGGCGGCGCCGAGGTCAGCCCGGTAGGCGCCGCCCTTGGCTTGTTCTGCATCATCTGGCGCACCAGCACGTTGGCCAGGCCGATACCACCACCCTCGCGGGACAGGGACACCGCCAGTTGCTGGTCGTACATGTCCTGGTACTGCTTGGTGGTCGGGGTATTGAGCGGGTTGTCCTGGGCCAGCACGTCGGTGGCCTTGCGCATGGACTTGAGCATTTCGTTGAGGAACAGCGACTCGAACTCCTGCGCCACCTTGCGCACGTTGGCTTCGCTGTTGGTGTCGCCGACCTTCAGCTGTTGCAGGCGATTGAGGTCCGAATAGGCCCCGGAATCCCCGCTGGCGACCAGACCGCTCTTATGTATATCCATGGCCACCCCTCAAATCACGATCAGGTCGGCCTGCAAGGCGCCGGCCTGTTTCAGGGCTTCGAGAATCGCCATCAGGTCGCCTGGCGCCGCTCCCACCTGGTTCACCGCCCGCACGATTTCGTCGAGGGTGGTGCCCGGGCCGAACTTGAACATCGGCTTGGCTTCCTGCTGGGCATTGACCCGCGAGCGAGGCACCACGGCGGTCTGTCCATTGGACAGGGGGCCGGGCTGGCTGACGATCGGATCCTCGGTGATGGTCACCGTCAGGCTGCCGTGGGTCACCGCCGCCGGCGAGACCTTGACGTTCTGGCCGATCACGATGGTGCCGGTGCGGGAGTTGATGATGACCTTGGCCACCGCCTGGCCCGGATCGATCTCCAGGTTCTCCAGGATCGACAGGTAGTCCACCCGCTGGCTCGGGTCCAGCGGCGCGGTGACGCGGATCGAACCGCCATCGATGGCCTGGGCCACGCCCGGGCCGAGCATGTCGTTGATCTTGTCGACGATGCGCTTGGCCGTAGTGAAGTCCGAACGATTGAGGTTCAGGGTCAGGCTGTTGCCCTGGTTGAAGCCACTGGGCACCGCGCGCTCCACCGAGGCCCCGCCCGGGATTCGCCCCGCCGACGGAACGTTGACGGTGATCTTCGAACCATCCCGGCCCTCGGCATCGAAACCACCTACCACCAGGTTGCCCTGGGCGATGGCGTAGACGTTGCCGTCGATACCCTTGAGGGGGGTCAACAGCAAGGTGCCGCCACGCAGGCTCTTGGAGTTGCCGATGGACGAAACCGTGACATCCACCTGCTGGCCCGGCTTGGCGAACGCCGGCAGGTCGGCGCTGATCGATACCGCGGCGACGTTCTTGAGCTGTACGTTGCCCGACCCAGGCGGAACCTTGATGCCGAACTGCGACAGCATGTTGTTGAAGGTCTGCAGGGTGAACGGCGTCTGGGTGGTCTGGTCACCCGTGCCGTTGAGCCCCACCACCAGGCCATAGCCGATCAGCTGGTTGGAACGCACGCCGGAAATACTGGCGATGTCCTTGAGCCGCTCGGCCTGGACGCCGAGGGACACGGACAGCAACAAGGCGGCCGCCATCAGGTGCTTGAAATTCAACATAGTGCGCCTAGAAAGGGAACAGCGGGCTGAGGAAGAAACGATCGAACCAGCCAGGCTGGTTGGCGTCGGCGAACGACCCGGTACCCGAATAGGTGATGCGCGCATCCGCCACCCGGGTCGAGGATACGGTGTTGTCCGTAGCGATATCGTCCGCACGAATCAGGCCGGCGATACGCACCAGCTCGTCACCGGTATTGAGGGTCATCCACTTCTCGCCACGCACGGCGAGGATACCGTTGGGCAATACGTCGGCTACGGTGACGGTGATCGAACCGGTCAGGCTGTTGCTTTGCGCCGCCTTGCTATCGCCCTTGGTGGAGCGATCACCCTTGTAGCCGGCATTCAAGCTCAGGTCGCCATCGCCGAACGGGTTGTTGGTGTTGGGCACAGCACCGAACAGCGACGTCAGGCCGATGCTGTTGCTGCTGTTCTTGCTCGACGCCGAGTTGGCGCCTTTGCTGGCCGCGGTCCGCTCGTTCAGGGTGATGGTGATGATGTCGCCGACCCGGAACGCCTTGCGATCGGTATACAGGCTCTGCTCGAACCCGGCCTGGTAGATCGAGCCGTTGTTGGAAGCCGAAGGCAGCGGCGTGCGCGGCAACACTGGCGCGTAGTAAGGGTCATTGGGCTTGGGTGGCGGGGCGACACAGCCCGCGAACACGGCACTCCCACTCAGCGCTAACACACAGATAAACCGATTCATGACCCTTCCTCACGATGTTACCGGCACGTCATCGACTCATGACGGCCTCAAGACTTGATTACAGCTTCTGCGTTACGAACGACAGCATCTGGTCGGCGGTGGAGATCACCTTGGAGTTCATCTCGTAGGCCCGCTGGGTGGTGATCATGTTGACCATCTCTTCCACGGTACTGACGTTGGACGCTTCCAGGGTGTTCTGCAGCGTGGTGCCAAAACCGTTCAGGCCCGGGGTACCGACCTGCGGCGCACCACTGGCGGCGGTCTCCAGGAACAGGTTGTTGCCCAGCGCTTGCAGGCCGGCCGGGTTGATGAAGTCGGCGGTCTGCAGGTTGCCGATCACCTGGGACGCCGGGTTGCCGGCCACGGTGATGGAGACGGTGCCGTCGTTGCCCACGGTGAAGGTCTGCGCGTTGTCGGGCACGACGATTGCCGGCTCCAGGGCGAAACCATTGGCGGTGACGACCTGGCCATTGGAGTCGAGGTGGAAGGTGCCGTCGCGGGTATAGGAGGTGGTGCCATCGGGCTGCAGGATCTGGAAGAAGCCACGACCGTTGATCGCCAGGTCCAGCGGCTGCTGGGTGGTCTGCAAGCTGCCGGCACTGAAGTTCTTCTGGGTGCCGACGATGCGCACGCCGGTACCGACCTGCAGGCCGGAAGGCAGTTCGCTGTCCTGGGTCGACTGGGCACCCGGCTGGCGCTTGATCTGGTACAGCAGGTCCTGGAACTCGGCACGGTCACGCTTGAAACCCGTGGTCGAGACGTTCGCCAGGTTGTTGGAAATAACACTCAGGTTGGTGTCCTGGGCGGACAGACCGGTTTTGGCAACCCATAGAGCCGGAAGCATTCGATTCTCCTCACGCGCCTGTTTTACGGCGCTAGGTACTGGTAATTAGCTGATCTGCAAGACCCGAGCCATGGCCTGGTCGTCTTCTTTGGCGCTGTTCATCATCTTGACGTGCAGCTCGAACTGCCGGGACAGGGCCAGCACCGCGGTCATTTCTTCCACCGCATTGACGTTGCTCGACTCGAGGAATCCCGAGACCAGCTGCACATTGGCATCGACCGGAGCAGGCTGGCCGTCCTTGGTCTTGATCGAACCATCCAGGCCCTTGACCATGTTGCGGGTATCGGGGTTGACCAGCTTGATGCGGTCGACCTCGGCCAGCACCCGCGGACCTTCGCCCATGGCACGAATGGTGATGGTGCCGTCCTGGCCAACCTCGATCTTCTGCTCGGGCGGCACGGCAATGGGACCTCCATTGCCCATCACCGGCATACCGTTGCCGGCCCGCAGCACGCCCAGGGCATCGACGTTCAAGCTGCCGGTGCGCACATAGCTTTCGCTGCCATCGGGACTTTGCACGGCGATCCAACCCTTGCCGCTGACGGCCACATCCAGGTCACGCCCCGTCTCGACCATCGAGCCCGGCGTGAAGTCGGTCGCGGGACGTTCGCTCATGGCGAAGGCTCGTGCCGGAAAGCTGTCACCGAATACCGGCATCGAGCGAGCCTGCTCCAGGTCACGCTGAAAACCGTTGGTGGAGATGTTCGCCAGGTTGTTGGCATGGGCCTTTTGCGCCAGCGCGTTCTGGCTGGCACCGGTCATCGCCACATAAAGGTACTTGTCCACTGTCGTTCCTCATCTGCCGGACGCTTGCCGTCCGCCACTGTACTGCGAACCCCTAAGCAATAAGCGCACCAACTTTTCCGAAAGAGGTTTAACCTCAGGCAGGACAGGGCTTTGCCTGGTAATGAAAGGAAAATGGCGGCTTGCCAGGAGACGGAAAAACGGCGCTCTTATGCCGCTACCGGCAAGCTACCGCCCCGATGCCCCCCGGCGCTGCCGCCAACGACAGCTAGAGCGGATTACCGGAAGCCTTGCCCACTTCATATTCGCGCAGCTTGTTGGCGATGGTGGTATGGGACACCCCCAGGCGCTTGCCCAACTGCCGGCTGCTGGGAAATTCGGCGTAGAGACTTTCGAGCACGGCTTTCTCGAAGCGCCCGACGATCTGCTCCAGCCCGCCGTCCAGGGAGAACTCGCCAAGAGGCTGGCGCGCGCCATAGTCCGGCAAGCGGATGTGCTCGGCCTTGACCATGCCGCCGTCGCACAACGACACCGCCTGGAACAGTACGTTTTCCAACTGCCGGACGTTGCCCGGCCAATGGTAGTGGCTGAGCCGCTCCATGGCCGCCGGCGCCAGTTGCGGCAAGGGACAGCCGATCTGCCGGCTGGCCTGGTCGAGAAAGTGCTCCACCAGGGGCCCGAGGCCATCCAGGCACTCGCGCAGCGGCGGAATGTGCAAGGACAGCACATTGAGCCGGTGGTAGAGATCCTGGCGGAACTCACCACGGGCACAAAGCTCGGAAAGATCCAGCTGGGTGGCGCAGATCACCCGCACATCCAGGTACACCTCTTCGTCGCTGCCGACCCGGCGGAAACAGCCGTCCTGCAAAAAGCGCAGCAACTTGACCTGCAACCGCGGGCTCATTTCCCCCACGCCATCGAGGAACAGGGTACCGCCCGCCGTCAACTCCAGCAGGCCCAGCTTGCCTTCCGCCCGCGCGCCTTCG
This sequence comes from Pseudomonas sp. B6(2017), assembly GCF_002112765.1. Taxonomy (NCBI): domain Bacteria; kingdom Pseudomonadati; phylum Pseudomonadota; class Gammaproteobacteria; order Pseudomonadales; family Pseudomonadaceae; genus Pseudomonas; species Pseudomonas sp. B6(2017). Next base: position 115,368 of record NZ_NEIQ01000004.1, read on the forward strand.
AACGCCCCGGGGCCGTAACCGAACAGTTCGGTTTCGGCCATGGATTCAGGCAGCCCGGCGCAGTTCAGCGCCATCAACGGCGACTGGCCGCGCGGGCTGGCCAGGTGGCAGGCGCGGGCCAGCAGCTCCTTGCCGGTACCGGTTTCCCCTTCGATCAGCAGGGGCGCGTCCAGGGGCGCCATGCGCCGCGCCTCACGCACCACCGCGGCCATTACCTTGGAGCTCTGGAAGATACTGTCGAAGCCGCGCAGCTCCTGCTTGCGCACGTTGTAGATACGCTCGCCGACCCGGTCCGCGCGGTGCAGAGCCAGCACCGCGCCGGCCATGGCCTCGCTGTCGTCATGCTCGGACTGCAAGGGTGCGATATCCGCCAGGAATACGTCGCCCTTGACCTTGACCCGCAAACCGTTGATCCGCGACTTGTTGGCCCGCACCAGCTCCGGCAGGTCGAAATCCTCGGCATAGCGCGACAACGGGATGCCCGGCACCTCGTCCACCCGCACCCCCAGCAACTGGGCGGCGGCGCGGTTGGCAGCGACGATGGAACCGCCCATGTCGATGGACAGCACGGGAAAATCCAGGGCCCCCAGCAGCGCATTGAGCTCCATGTGCCGGCGCTCGCTGGGCATCAGCCCGACACGCTTGACCCCGAACACCCCGGCGATGGATTCGAACTTGGGCCGCAGGGCCTGGAACTGCAGGTTGATCAGGTTCGGGCAGTGCAGGTAGATGGCGTTACCATGCTCGCCGCCCACTTCGCCCCGAGCAACGTTGATGCCGTACTCCACCAGCAGATTGAGGATGTCCCGCAGGATGCCGATGCGGTTCTGGCAGTGAACTTTGATGCGCATGGAATAAAGGCCCGAAAGGAAATATGGAGGGCATAAACGCCGACGAGCGACGCTTTTGGCGCCATGGCCAGCAAAATTTCTGCTGGATGCCGCAGATAATCGTCAAGATTATGTGACAGCTTCCCCTATTTTCAAATGGTTCATCCCCAACAGTGCAGGGCCTTGGCCATATTCGTAAAGATAACTTTACGACAAAGCCATTCAAAGGCGCTCCTTCAACCACCGCCACCTGCTGCAAAGCGTCGCACCCTGGCGTATCACTGGGGTCATTCATAACAAGAACGCATCCCCTGGCAGGAGAGCAGCATGAAGCAGACGCAGTACGTGGCCCGCGAGCCCGACGCGCAAGGTTTTATCGACTATCCACCCGAAGAACACGCGGTGTGGAACACCCTGATCACTCGCCAGTTGAAAGTGATCGAGGGCCGTGCGTGCCAGGAATACCTGGACGGCATCGAGAAGCTGGGGCTGCCCCACGATCGCATTCCGCAGCTCGGCGAAATCAACAAGGTCCTAGGCGAAACCACCGGCTGGCAAGTGGCCCGGGTCCCGGCGCTGATTCCTTTCCAGACCTTTTTCGAACTGCTGGCCAGCAAGCGCTTCCCAGTCGCGACGTTCATCCGTACCCGCGAAGAACTGGACTACCTGCAGGAACCGGACATCTTCCACGAGATCTTCGGCCACTGCCCGCTGCTGACCAACCCCTGGTTCGCCGAATTCACCCACACCTATGGCAAGCTCGGCCTGCGAGCCACCAAGGAAGAGCGGGTATACCTGGCCCGCCTGTACTGGATGACCATCGAGTTCGGCCTGGTGGAGACCCCAGCCGGCCGGCGCATCTATGGCGGCGGCATCCTGTCTTCGCCCAAGGAGACCGTCTACAGCCTGTCCGGGGAACCGGAGCACCAGGCCTTCGACCCGCTGGAGGCCATGCGCACGCCGTATCGCATCGACATCCTGCAGCCGATCTACTTCGTCCTGCCGGAGCTCAAGCGCCTGTTCGACCTGGCCCATGAAGACATCATGGCCCTGGTCCACCAGGGCATGCAGCTGGGCCTGCACGCACCCAAGTTTCCGCCAAAACCCAAGGCGGCCTGAGCGGCCCGCCCTCGCGAGCCGCTGCGAAAGATAGTAACGTCCACGGGCTGCGCGAAATCTCACGAGCGCAGGCAATCCCGCCTGGGACAGGTGGCAAATGGCGGTCCGGCCAGTTCGGACCGACACTTTTCGCCGACACCCGGAAGAGATTGCCCAGCGCAGCAGTTTTCCCCAGCCCGCCCCAACAAGAATCGATTTCGGGAATACACCATGACCGCTCTGAACCAAGCCCACTGCGAAGCCTGCCGCGCCGATGCCCCTCAGGTCAGCGACGAAGAACTGCCGGTGCTGATCAAGCAGATCCCTGACTGGAACATCGAAGTTCGCGACGGCGTGATGCAGCTGGAAAAAGTCTTCCTGTTCAAGAACTTCAAGTTCGCCCTGGCCTTCACCAACGCCATGGGCGAGATCTCCGAGGCCGAAGGCCACCACCCGGGGCTGCTGACCGAATGGGGCAAGGTGACCGTGACCTGGTGGAGCCACTCCATCAAGGGCCTGCACCGCAACGACTTCATCATGGCCGCCCGCACCGACGAAGTGGCCAAGACCGCAGAAGGACGCAAGTAATGCATTTCGACGCAATCGGTCGTGTGCCTGGCGACCCGATTCTCGGCCTGATGGGGGCCTACGCCAGCGACCCCAACCCGCGCAAGTTCGACCTGGGCGTGGGGGTCTACAAGGATTCCCAGGGCCTGACGCCGATCCCGCGTTCGGTGAAACTGGCCGAACAGCGCCTGGTGGAGAGCCAGGACACCAAGATCTACATCGGCGGCCACGGCGACGCGGCCTTCGGCAAGGTGATCAATGAACTGGTGCTGGGCAGCGCTTCGCCGCTCATCGTCCAGCAACGCGCCGGGGCTACCCAGACCCCAGGCGGTACCGGCGCCCTGCGCCTGAGCGCCGACTTCATCGCCCACTGCCTGCCGGGCCGTGGCGTGTGGCTGAGCGATCCGACCTGGCCGATCCACGAGACCATCTTCGCCGCGGCCGGGGTCAAGGTCAGCCACTACCCCTACGTGGGCAGTGACAACCGCCTGGACGTGGAGGCCATGCTGGCGACCCTGAACCAGGTGCCGGAAGGCGACGTGGTGCTGTTGCACGCCTGCTGCCACAACCCCACCGGCTTCGACCTGAGCCAGGCCGACTGGCAACGGGTGCTGGAGGTGGTGCGCAGCCGCAAGCTGCTGCCGCTGATCGACTTCGCCTACCAGGGCTTCGGCGATGGCCTGGAGCAGGATGCCTGGGCCGTCCGGCTGTTCGCCGCCGAGCTGCCGGAAGTGCTGATCACCAGCTCCTGCTCGAAGAACTTCGGCCTGTATCGCGACCGCACCGGCGCCCTGATCGTCTGCACCCAGGATGCCGAGAAGCTGCTGGATGTGCGCAGCCAACTGGCGCACATCGCCCGCAACCTGTGGTCCACGCCGCCGGATCACGGGGCCGCCGTGGTAGCGACCATTCTCGGCGATGCGCAGCTCAAGAGCCTCTGGAGCGATGAAGTGGAAGCCATGCGCCTGCGCATCGCGCAACTGCGTGCCGGCCTGGTGCAAGCCCTGCAACCCTATGGCCTGGCCGAGCGCTTCGCCCATATCGGCGTGCAACGCGGGATGTTCTCCTATACCGGCCTGAGCCCCGCACAGGTCCAGGAACTGCGTGAACACCACAGCGTGTACATGGTCAGTTCGGGCCGCGCCAACGTGGCCGGGATCGACGCCAGTCGCCTGGATCAGCTGGCCGAAGCCATCGCCCGAGTCGTCTAGCCAAGGGCTTGCCGGCGAGGATGGCCCTGGCGCCTCCTCGCCGGCGATCGGCTCTCGATGAACATCCTTTCATCCTGAAAAGTGCGATAAAAATCTTTTTGTCATTTCCAGTGCTGTATCCTGCCCAGGCTTTTTAAAAGCGCGGAGCTACCCAGCGATTTAAAAAACAGACTTTGCGAGGAGCAACGATATGCACGAGATCCCGAATCTCCCCTTCCCGAGCCTGCACGAAACTGAGCAGACAACCCCGCCGCAAACCAGTGCCGAACAGCCTGCTGCGAAAGAAGCCGCCGACAGCCGCAAGGCCGACAGCGAAGACTGAAGAAGCTGTAGCCAGACAGTGTGGAAAGCGCTACTCAAGCGCTTTCCACACCGCCTGAACCCTCTCCCGAGCCCTCGATGACCGATACCTTCGACGAAACCCAGGCCAACGCACTGATTGGCACCACGCAGCAGATGATCGAGGTATGGAACCGCCTCACCCCGGAAAAACAAGCCGCCCTGCTGGCTCGTTTCGGTACCCGGGAAAACGCCCTCGCCGCCCTGGTCACCACCCGCCTGCTGGGCAGCCAGGACACCTGAGCTTGTACCCGAGCCCATGGGGCACATCGATTTCTTCCCCTGCACCCGCCCTTGCACCGGTATCATGAGCAGCCTATCTATCTAGCTGCAGTAGCGGACCCCTTCCCATGCCAGATACCCAGCGCCCCTTGGCGGTCACGCTGCAAGTCGTTTCCATCGTCCTGTTCACCTTCATCGGCTACCTGAATATCGGCATCCCCCTGGCGGTGCTTCCCGGCTACGTCCATAGCGACCTGGGCTTCGGCGCGGTGATCGCCGGCCTGGTGATCAGCGTGCAATACCTGGCCACCCTCCTCAGCCGCCCCTACGCGGGGCGCATCATCGACAACCAGGGCAGCAAGCGCGCGGTGATGTACGGCCTCGTGGGCTGCGGCCTGAGCGGCGTGTTCATGCTGGCTTCGGCCTGGCTGCAAGCATGGCCGGTCCTGAGCCTGGCGAGCCTGCTGCTGGGGCGCCTGGTACTGGGCAGCGCGGAAAGCCTGGTGGGTTCGGGCTCCATCGGCTGGGGCATCGGCCGGGTCGGCGCGCAGAATACCGCCAAGGTGATTTCCTGGAATGGCATCGCCAGCTACGGCGCACTGGCCATCGGCGCGCCCCTGGGCGTGATGCTGGTCGACCGCCTGGGGCTGTGGAGCATGGGCGTGAGCATTATCCTGCTGGCCGTGCTGGGCCTGCTGCTGGCCTGGCCCAAGGTCGCCGCGCCCATCGTCGCCGGCGAACGCCTGCCGTTCATCCACGTGCTGGGCAAGGTGTTCCCCCACGGCTGCGGGCTGGCCCTGGGCTCCATCGGCTTTGGCACCATCGCCACCTTCATCACCCTCTACTACGCCACCCGGGACTGGTCCAACGCAGTGCTGGCCCTGAGCCTGTTCGGCGCCAGCTTCATCGGTGCGCGGCTGCTGTTCGGCAACCTGATCAACCGTCTCGGCGGCTTTCGCGTGGCGATCGCCTGCCTGTCGGTGGAGACCCTGGGACTGTTGCTGCTGTGGCTGGCCAGCGACGCCCACTGGGCCCTGGCCGGCGCGGCGCTGAGCGGCTTCGGGTTCTCCCTGGTATTCCCGGCCCTGGGCGTCGAGGCGGTGAACCTGGTGCCCGCCTCCAGCCGAGGCGCGGCGGTCGGTGCCTATTCACTGTTCGTCGACCTGTCGCTGGGCATCACCGGGCCGCTGGCCGGGGCGATCGCTGCCAGCACAGGCTTTGCCTCGATCTTCCTGTTCGCCGCCCTGGCCTCTTGCAGCGGGCTGTTGCTGAGCCTGTACCTGTATCGCCAGGCACCACGACAGCGCCAGGACCGTAGCGCGACCTAGAAATCCACCTTGCCGCGCCCAGCCTTGATGTTGCCCCGCTTGGCCTTGCCTTCCAGGCGACGCTTCTGCGAACCCAGGGTCGGCTTGGTCGGGCGGCGCTTCTTCTGCACCTTGATGGCGCCCTGGATCAACTCCACCAGGCGCAACAGCGCATCGGCGCGGTTCTGCTCCTGGGTGCGGTATTGCTGGGCCTTGAGAATCATCACCCCGTCGCTGGTGATCCGGCTGTCACTCAGCGCCAACAGGCGCTCCTTGTAGAAGGGCGGCAGGGATGAGGCGGGAATGTCGAAGCGCAGGTGCACGGCGCTGGACACCTTGTTGACGTTCTGCCCACCGGCGCCCTGGGCGCGAATGGCAGTCAGCTCGATCTCGGCATCGGGCAGATGCACGTTGTTGGAAATCACCAGCATGGAACAGGAATCCTTTTTAGCGGCCCACAGGATACGCCCATTCCCCCGCCATTGCGCCGGAGCCAGAAATGACAAACCCGGCCGAGGCCGGGTCCGTCGAGGCAGCGAGGGCACTTATTTCAGCGCGGAACCGGCGGCCTGCAGCGGCTGCTGGGCAGCACGCTTGTTCTTGATGCTATAGCAGACCCACATGAAGACCAGCCACACCGGAATCGCGTACACCGAAACCTGGATGCCGGGGATCATCAGCATGATGCCCAGGATGAATACCACGAACGCCAGGCAGATGTAGTTGCCATAGGGATACCACAGGGCCTTGAACAGCGAGGTCTGGCCTGTGCGGTCCATGTGCTGGCGGAATTTGAAGTGCGAGTAGCTGATCATCGCCCAGTTGATCACCAGGGTCGCCACCACCAGTGACATCAGCAGCTCCAGGGCATGCTGCGGGATCAGGTAGTTGAGCACCACCGCGACGAAGGTCACCACCGCCGAGGCGAGGATCGAACGCACCGGCACGCCGCGCTTGTCGATCTTGGCCAGGCCCCGCGGGGCATCGCCCTGCTCGGCCATGCCCAGCAGCATGCGGCTGTTGCAATAGGTGCCGCTGTTGTACACCGACAGCGCCGCGGTCAGGACCACGAAGTTGAGGATGTGCGCCGCGGTGTTGCTGCCCAGCATCGAGAACACCTGGACGAACGGGCTGCCGCTATAGGCATCGCCGGAAGCATTGAGGGTAGTCAGCAGGGAATCCCAGGGAGTCAGCGACAGCAGCACCACCAGGGCACCGATGTAGAAGATCAGGATGCGGTAGATCACCTGGTTGATCGCCTTGGGGATCACGGTCTTCGGCTTGTCGGCCTCGGCCGCGGTGAAACCGAGCATCTCCAGGCCACCGAAGGAAAACATGATGATCGCCATGGCCATCACCAGGCCGCTGACACCATTGGGGAAGAAGCCGCCATGGGACCACAGGTTGCTCACCGACGCCTGCGGGCCGCCATGGCCGCTGACCAACAGGTAGCTGCCCAGGGCGATCATGCCGACGATCGCCGCTACCTTGATGATGGCGAACCAGAACTCGGCCTCGCCGAAGACCTTGACGTTGGCCAGGTTGATGGCGTTGATCAGGACGAAGAACGCGGCTGCCGAGGCCCAGGTCGGGACATCCGGCCACCAGTAGTGGATGTACTTGCCGACCGCGGTCAGCTCCGACATGCCCACCAGGATATAGAGGATCCAGCAGTTCCAGCCGGAGAGGAAACCGGCGAAGCCGCCCCAGTACTTGTGGGCGAAGTGGCTGAAGGAACCGGCTACCGGCTCCTCGACGATCATCTCGCCCAGTTGGCGCATGATCATGAAGGCGATGAAGCCGCAAATGGCGTAGCCGAGGATCATCGCCGGCCCGGCGGACTTGAGCACCCCGGCCGACCCCAGGAACAAGCCGGTACCGATTGCGCCACCCAGGGCGATCAATTGGATATGGCGATTTTTCAGGCCGCGTTTCAGCTCGCCTGACTGCGAGTTTTGTCCACTCATGAAAACTTTCTCACGCAAGGTTTGATGATATTTGCAGACGTTGCCGCCCGGTGAAGGCTTAAGCGGCGCGGATCAAACCCCAGCGCAGGCACCAGAAGTTCAGCGTTTCTTTAACGGTCATGCGTCACCTGTTTGTTTTTATCTGTGACGAAATCGAACCCATCACGCTCGTGACGCGACGGAATGAACAAGGTGGATAACCTTGAGTTATTGGTTCTGTGCAGGTGTTTCCAGGGCTATGCAGGCAGGCTGGAAAACGCTGTCCAGACGCAAAATGCGCGGGTACGCAGTGGGGTCACAGTTAAAACGCCGGGCATTGTACACCCCTGACCCCCTGCCGCCAGACATCGCTATATCAGCGTGCCGGTAACCGGGATCCTGCGTGGCCTGCTCGATGCTCGGCATCGGCGGCGAAAAATGAGACGGACCGAGTGGGGTCGTCGATGGAAAAGCGACGGTCGACGCTCTTCGAAGGGGATCGATGGAAGTCGGTTACGGCGTTCATTGCGCCTCCTTCTTGTTATGCACCTGTACGCAGGCAGGTGTACATCTCACCTGCCCGAGGGGCCTGGAACAAGCGGGCCAGAGCCCTTGGCGGACCATGACGGGCGGCCCTGCGGAAGATTTTCCTTACAGGCGCAGAGCGATCTCCTATCCACGGGGCAAAGCGCCGCATTTCGTAAACAATCCTTTACAAGCCGTAACGTAGATTTGCCATTCCGCTACCAGGCCTGGACCGACTGCAAATTGACGCTAGTGCGCCCGAGCCGAGAGAAGTTGCCTAGGATTCTGTTTTCCGGGGTGAATTTTTCCAGGCGAAATAGAAAATAAAGTTCATCAGAAAATAATCTAATTATTTTTTTGCACTTCAAAACACCCTGGTCTAGGTTTCCAGCCACTTGCCGGCTCAGTCACCCGGCAAGCACGAGGAACGAATGGGCGGCTTCGGCAACCATCCCGTTCACTGCTGTCGATCCGTTCCACCAATGGACTGCCAAGCGCAATGTCATTCAGGAGAAGCACCATGCAAGCACTGGAACAAGAGCTGGAAACCGAACTGCAACTGGACGACTGGTTCGAAGCTGCAACCCACGATGCGGCCGTGGAAATGATGCAAGCCGATGCCGTGGTGCCGTTCGGCACCGCCATGTGGCCGATGTAAGGCGTCCGCGGACCGGAGCAGGCCCTGCCTGCTCCGGTCATCTTTGTCCTACAGGGAGGTTTTATGGACCAGACTCGCGCCATCCGTCATTTCCTGTACTACCTGGAACGGCACCCGGCCCTCAACGGCCTGGCAACCGCCAAGGTACTGATCGGCCATACCGCCGAGTACCAGGCCATGACCCTGGCCATCATCGAACAAGCCCGCCAGGCCACGCCGCTGACCATCAGTGCCCTGCGCCTGGACCTGGAGCCGGCCGAGAACCTCGTCCGGGCCATCACCGAATGTGACCTGTACATTTTTTTCTACGACTCCTCGACCCTGCCCCAGCCGCGTCCCGACGGTCCGGAGTTCCTCCGTCCGCTCCATGGACTGATGGCCGAGCACTGGAAGAAATCCTTGCTATTCAAGGACTACGGCGAGTACTTCTACGACACCTTCAGCGTCGAACCCCAGCGAATCGCCGACCTCAACGCCACCCTGATCCGCCGCCTGTCCCAGGCCAGCATCCTGAGCTTCAGCGACCCCCTGGGGTCGTACTTCGAGGCGCCACTTCAGACGGTGAAGAAGTGGACGGATATCAATGGCGTGGGCAACTACGACCTGGCGCCGGGCGAGATCGCCACCCACAGCGACGAGATCAATGGCCATGTGAAGTTCCTCGGCACCTTCCTCAGCACCATCCCCTTCGCCCGTAAATACGGGGTCCTGCAGGTGCCGCTGGAGCTGTGGATCGAGAACTCGAGCATCCGCCAGGTGGCGAGCCAGGTGCCCGGCCTGGTCAACGACTTCAACAAGTACCTGGATGCCAACCCGTCGAACCGGCGCATCGAGGAACTGGGTATCGGCACCAACGAAGGCATCAAGTCGCTGTATGGGCGCAACTCCGGCTTCGAAGAGCGCCATTGCGGGCTGCACCTGGGCCTGGGCGGTGGCGCCAAGGGTAGTCACCACCTGGACCTGATCTTCAGCTCCGGGATACTGGCAGCGGACCGCAAGCCGGTATTCAACGGTCAGTTCGCCTTCTAGCTCGGCAAAAACCGGCCAGGATTGCAGGCAAAAAAACGCCAACCCTAAGGTTGGCGTTGTTTCATCCGGGATGGGCTTATTCCGGCTTGCGTCGACCGAAACCCGGACGCTGGCCGCCACCGGCCGGAGCACCACGGCGCTTGCCCGAGGGTGCATCCTGGTCCAGGCCCGGGCTTGGGCGCTTGGACTTCGGCGCAGGACGCTTGGTATCCGCCGGACGTTCGGCCACCGGAGTTCCACGGCCGGCTGCCGGGCGCGGGGCCCGTGGAGCGCGCTCGCCATCCTGGCGGCCAGCCGGTTTGCGGCCAGGGCGTTCGGCTTCCAGTTGCGGTTCGCGCGGGGCACGCGGGGCGACCGGGGCACCATTGGCCGGGCGCAGGGTACGCACACGCTCGCCCTTGGCCATCGGCCGCGAGGATTTGCGCTGCATGCGCTCCAGCCGGTCCTTGGACTTGGCATTGAGCTGCGGCATGGCTACCGGCGTCAGGCCGACTTCAGCGCTGAGCACATCGACTTCGTACTGGCTCATTTCGCGCCAGCGGCCCATGGGCAGGTCGGAGTTGAGGAACACCGGGCCGAAACGCACGCGCTTCAGGCGGCTGACCACCAGGCCCTGGGATTCCCACAGGCGGCGCACTTCACGGTTGCGACCTTCCATCACCACGCAGTGGTACCAGTGGTTGAAGCCTTCGCCGCCGGGAGCTTGCTGGATATCGGTGAACTTGGCCGGACCGTCTTCGAGCATGACGCCCGCCTTGAGGCGCTCGATCATCTCGTCATCCACCTCGCCACGCACCCGTACCGCGTATTCACGGTCCATCTCGAAAGAGGGGTGCATCAGGCGGTTGGCCAGTTCGCCGTCGGTGGTGAACATCAGCAGGCCGGTGGTGTTGATGTCGAGGCGGCCGATATTGATCCAGCGGCCTTCGCGCGGGCGCGGCAACTTGTCGAATACGGTCGGGCGGCCTTCCGGGTCGTCGCGGGTGCAGATCTCGCCGTCGGGCTTGTTGTACATGATCACGCGGCGCACCGACTCGGCGGCCTCTTCGCGCTTGACCACCTTGCCATCGATGGAAATGGCATCGTGCAGGTCGACGCGCAGGCCCAGGGTGGCCTCCACGCCGTTGACCTTGATCCGGCCCTGGCTGATCCAGGCCTCGACGTCGCGGCGCGAGCCGACGCCGATGCGGGCGAGGACTTTCTGCAGCTTCTCGCCGGCTGGACGGATTTCCTGGTCGTTCTGGTCTTTGTCGCTCATCTGGGCACCTCCCGGTGTGTCGCTTCAGGCCGAGCAGCCTGAAGGCATGGAAACAGGTTCTATGGCGATGGGCTCGCCAAAAGGTGGCGAATCATACGCTGATGGCGGCCGTTGCGCATCACAGACTAGTCGATCATCGGCCATCGTGGCGCTTTTCCGCTGGCCGGCGGCCGCGCGTCAATCCTCCAGCAGGCGCCGCTCTTGCTCGATCGCCTCGGCCAGGGCCCGGGCTTCGGCTTCTTCTTCGCTCAGCTGGGGTTCCAGGGCCGCCACGGCGGCCAGCAGCTTGGCCCGGGCCTCGGCGACACCCAGCACATCGCCCCCTTGCGCCTCGGGCGACTCGTCCGCCGGGAAGTCCGCCAGAGGCTCCAGCGGCTCACCGCTGGCAGGTTCAGGCGGTTCGCCAGCAACGGTTGCACTCGGCTCCTGCGCCTCGTGAAGCTCGTCCTGCTCGGGATCGTCACGGTGCAGATCGTCGAAATCGGTCTTGAGCCCTTCTTCCATGGAGTCCAGCTCCAGCAACAAGGTATGGAAGCTGGTTTCCTCCTGGGGCGGCTCGGGCTCGGCGCTGGCGTCGGCCAATTGCTGCAGATGCTCGGGCACCGGCGCATCGTCGAACTCCAGCACCGGCTCGGCTTCCATCTCGCGCAGCTCGGCCAGCGGCGGCAACTCGTCGAGGCTCTTGAGGTTGAAGTGATCGAGAAAGGCCTTGGTGGTGGCGAACATCGCCGGCTTGCCAGGCACGTCGCGATACCCCACCACTCGAATCCACTCGCGCTCGATCAGGGTCTTGACGATGTTGCTGTTGACCGCCACACCGCGCACATCCTCGATCTCGCCGCGGGTGATGGGCTGGCGGTAGGCGATCAGCGCCATGGTTTCCAGCAACGCCCGGGAATAGCGCTGGGGCCGCTCTTCCCAGAGACGACCGACCCAGGGAGCGAACTTCTCGCGGATCTGCAGGCGATAGCCGGAGGCCACCTCCTTGAGCTCGAAGGCCCGCCCTTCACAGGACTTGCCCAATAGCGCCAGGGCCTTCTTGAAGACCGCCGGGTCAGGCCGCTCGGCCTCCTCGAACAGCTCGTAGAGCCGCTCCAGGGACTGGGGCTTTCCCGAGGCCAACAGGAAGGCTTCGAGCAGGGAGGCCAGCTCGCGGGGTTCGTTCAGATTCATGATTTAAGCTCGTTATTCGGCTCGCGCCCGTACGTGGATGGCCGCAAAGGGCTCGTTCTGCACCAGCTCGACCAGGGACTCCTTCACCAGTTCGAGGATCGCCATGAAGGTCACCACCACCCCCAGGCGCCCTTCCTCGGCGCTGAACAGCTCGACGAAGGGCACGAAACCGCCGCCCTTGAGGCGTTCCAGCACATCGCTCATGCGCTCCCGGGTGGACAGGGCCTCGCGGCTGACCTGGTGGCTCTCGAACATGTCGCCCCGGCGCAAGACCTCGGCCATGGACATCAGCACCTCTTCCAGCGCCACGTCCGGCAACAGCTTGCGCACCTGGGCCTGGGGCGCATCGAGCTTGGGCACTAGCACCTCGCGACCGACCCGGCTCAACTCGTCGATGCCTTCGGCGGCGGCCTTGAAGCGCTCGTATTCCTGCAGGCGGCGGATCAGCTCGGCGCGGGGGTCCTGTTCTTCTTCCTCGATCTCGGCCGAACGCGGCAAGAGCATGCGCGACTTGATCTCGGCCAACATGGCCGCCATCACCAGGTACTCGGCCGCCAGCTCCAGGCGCACCGACTGCATCAGCTCCACGTAGCCCATGTACTGGCGGGTGATCTCCGCCACCGGGATATCGAGAATGTCGATGTTCTGCTTGCGAATCAGGTACAGCAGCAAGTCCAGCGGGCCCTCGAAGGCTTCGAGGAAGACCTCCAGGGCATCGGGCGGGATGTACAGGTCCAGGGGCATTTCCATGACCGCCTGGCCGTAGACCATGGCGAATGGCAGCTCCTGCTGGGCGCCGGCCTGCTCGTCGACGGTTTCCACTGCGGACATCTAGGCCTCGGCCATGAAGGGCGCTGGATCGCCGCAACCGACGCGGATCACTTGCGGCTCGCCGTCGGCGAGGCTGATCACCGTGGAGGATTCGGTGCTGCCGAAACCACCGTCGATGATCAGGTCCACCTGGTGCTCCAGCAACTGGCGCATCTCGTGCGGGTCGCTCAAGGCCTCGGTATCGCCGGGCATGATCAGGCTGACGCTCATCAGCGGCTCGCCCAGTTCGGCCAGCAACGCCAGGGCGATGGGATTGCTCGGCACCCGCAGGCCGATGGTGCGGCGCTTGGGATGCAACAGCAGGCGCGGCACTTCACGGGTGGCATTGAGGATGAAGGTATAGGGCCCGGGCACATGGGCCTTGAGCAGGCGGAAGGTGCCGGTATCGATCTTGGCGAACAGCCCCAGTTGCGAGAGATCGCTGCAGATCAATGCAAAGTTGTGCTTGTCGTCCAGTTGGCGCAGGCGCCGTACCCGCTCGATCGCGCCCTTGTCGCCCATCTGGCAGGCAACGGCGTAGGACGAATCCGTGGGATAGATCACCACACCGCCGCCACGAATGATCTCCACGGCCTGCTTGATCAGGCGTGGCTGGGGGTTTTCCGGGTGGATCTGGAAAAATTGACTCACTGTCTCTACCTGCTCAGGCGGCAATAATTGGCTCATGCTTGAACCGACACCAAAGTGGCGGCAGGTCCTCGGGGACCGGGCGGTACTCACCGATCTCGGACCAGCCCCCCGGGCCATGGAAGTCACTGCCGGCGCTGACCAGCAGTCCGAATTCACGGGCAAGGATGGACAGACTGCCCACTTGCTCCGCTGGTTGGTGACCATTGACCACCTCGATGGCGTGGCCACCGGCTTGAATATAGTCGGCAATCAGCCGGCGACGCTTGCTGCGGGTGAAATCGTAGTGCCAGGGATGGGCCAGGCTGACCCAGGCGCCGGCCTCGCGCAGGGTGGCGACGGTTTCCTCCAGGGTCGGCCAGTGCTGCTTGACGTCTCCCAGCTTGCCGGCACCGAGCCATTTGCGAAACGCCTCGGCACGATCCTTGACGAAACCCGCACGCACTAGATAGTCGGCGAAATGCGGGCGCGCCGGGGCATTACCGCTGTCGCCCAGCTCCTGCTGGATCGCCCGGGCGCCCTCCAGGGCCCCCGACATGCCCTTGAGGGCCAGCTTGCGGCTGATTTCCTCGGCACGCAGCCAACGCCCTTCATGCAGCTTGCCAATGGCCTCCACCAGCGCCGGGGCCTCGACGTCGAAGCCATACCCCAATACGTGAATGGTTGCACCGCCCCAAGTGCAGGACAGCTCGACACCGTTGACCAACTGCATGCCCAGCTCCCGGGCGGCGGCGCGCGCCTCGGCCAGGCCCTCGACGGTATCGTGGTCGGTCAGGGACAGGATTCGCACACCTTTCTCGTACGCCCGGGCCACCACCGCCGCGGGCGCCAGGGCGCCGTCGGAGGCCGTGCTATGGCAGTGCAAATCAATGTTCACGGGACGGTAAAACCTCGAATCAGCTGGCGCTTTCGCTACCTGGGATGTTTGTTATTATGCCGACACATCCTGCTTCTGGCTGCCACTGTGAAACAATTCATCGACTTCATCCCGCTGTTCCTGTTCTTCATCGTCTACAAAATCGACCCTCGCGTCGTCGACCTCGCCGGTCACGAAGTCACCCTGGGCGGCATCTACAGCGCCACGGCGGTGCTGATCATCAGTTCCCTGGTGGTCTACGGAGCGCTGTTCATCTCCCAGCGCAAGCTGGAGAAAAGCCAGTGGCTGACCCTGATCGCCTGCCTGGTGTTCGGCAGCCTGACCCTGGCCTTCCACAGCGAAACCTTCCTCAAGTGGAAAGCCCCGGTGGTCAACTGGCTGTTCGCCCTGGCCTTCATCGGCAGCCACTTCATCGGCGACAAACTGCTGATCAAGCGCATCATGGGCCATGCCCTGAGCCTGCCGGACGCAGTCTGGACCCGCTTGAACATCGCCTGGATCGCGTTCTTCCTGTTCTGTGGCGCGGCCAACCTGTTCGTCGCCTTCACCTTCCAGAGCATCTGGGTCGACTTCAAGGTATTCGGCAGCCTGGGCATGACCGTACTGTTCCTGGTGGGCCAGGGTATCTACCTGTCGCGCCATCTGCATGACACCGACTCCACCACTCCGAAAACCGAGGACTGACATGCTTTACGCAATTATTGCCACAGACGTCGCCAACTCCCTGGAAAAACGCCAGGCCGCGCGCCCGGCGCACCTGGAGCGCCTGAAGCAGCTCCAGGCCGAGGGTCGGGTGGTGCTGGCCGGCCCGCATCCAGCGGTGGACAGCGAAGATCCGGGCGCTGCGGGCTTCACCGGCAGCCTGATCGTCGCCCAGTTCGATTCCCTGGCCGCCGCCCAGGCCTGGGCCGAAGCCGATCCGTTCGTGACCGCTGGCGTCTATGGCAACGTTCTGGTCAAGCCCTTCAAGCAATCCATGCCGTAACCCCCTCCCACGCGGTGAACCTTCCCGGTTCATCGCGTTCTCAATCGCTCATTATTCTCGTTTGACGGCCGACAACCTGCCCAACATCCGATTGGAATCAGGAGTTTCGATGCGCCAAGGTCCGTTGTGCCTGTTGTTGGTCATGTTGTCGATCGGGGCCCCGGCCCTCGCCGAGGAAACCCAGGAAGGCGGGTACTCCACGCCGCTGTCCCTGAGCGCTGGTAGCCAGATCACCGAGCTGCAGCAACGCTTGAAGGAAAGCGAGCGCCAGCGCGAGGAATTGAGCAAACAGCTGCAAAGTGCCGATGCCGAACGGGAAAGCCCACAACTGGCCCGCTTGCGCCAGGAGAACCAGCGCCTCAAGCTGCAACTCAAGGAGGCCCAGGCCAACCCGACGCCGCGCCTCTTGACCGAACAGCAGCAATGGTTCATCACCGGCGGCGGCGTGGCCCTCATCGCCCTGCTCTGCGGTATCTTTGCCAGTGGCGGGCATCGCAGACGTCGACAATGGCTAAATTGAGTGATTCATGAGCGACCTGTTACTGATTGATGATGACCAGGAGCTGTGCGAGCTCCTGAGCAGCTGGCTGAGCCAGGAAGGCTTCCAGGTTCGCGCCTGCCATGACGGTCTCAGCGCCCGCCGGGCCCTGGCCGACAACACACCGGCGGCCGTGGTGCTGGATGTGATGCTGCCCGATGGCAGCGGCCTGGAGCTGCTCAAGCAACTGCGCAACGACCACCCCGAACTGCCGGTGCTGATGCTCTCGGCCCGTGGCGAACCCCTGGACCGTATCCTCGGCCTGGAGCTGGGTGCCGACGACTACCTGGCCAAGCCCTGCGACCCTCGCGAACTCACCGCCCGCCTGCGTGCCGTGCTGCGCCGTAGCCACCCGGTAGCGGCCTCCAGCCAGCTGGAACTGGGCGACCTGTGCTTCAGCCCGGTACGCGGAGTGGTCACCCTCGATGGCCAGGACATCGGCCTGACGGTTTCCGAAAGCCGCCTGCTCGAAGCATTGCTCAAGCAACCGGGCGAGCCCCTGGACAAGCAGGAACTGGCGCAGATCGCCCTGGGTCGCAAGCTGACCCTGTACGACCGCAGCCTGGACATGCACGTGAGCAACCTGCGCAAGAAGATCGGCCCCCATCCTGACGGACGCCCCCGGATCGTCGCCCTGCGCAGCCGCGGCTACTACTACAGCCTCTAGCCACTGGCCCGTAGCCGCCTGGCTACGGGGTCGCCGTCCCGGAACAAGCGACAACGTCACCTACGGCGGTTTTGTCAGGAGGCCGGTCTCGCGTCTTTACCCAAGCTTTACCCTCAGCTGACCGCCGCTGACCTTGATGTGCGTAACCTGAACTCATCCGGAACCGACCGGGAATGAGACAAGGAGACACACCATGCGCAAGACCCTGATCGCCCTGATGTTCGCCGCCGCCCTGCCGACCGTGGCCATGGCCATGCCCGAAGGCAACGGCCCCATGGGCCCGATGGATGGCCCACGGCATAGCGAGCACATGCGTGGCAAAGGCCCCTGGAGCCAGCTGGACCTGAGCCGCGAACAGCGCCAGCAGATCGGCAAGCTGATGGGCGAGCAAATGCACGAACGCAAGGCGCTCGTGGAGAAATACCTGGAGAAACTCTCCCCGGCCGACCAGAAGGCCATGAAGGACGAGCTGGCCGCCAAGCACCAGAAGACCCAGGCCGATATCCGCGCCCTGCTCAAGCCTGAACAACAGAAGCAGTTCGACGCCAACCTCAAGAAACAGGAAGAACGCCGCGCCGAATGGGCCCAGTTCAAGGCCTGGAAAGCGCAACAGCCGCAAAAAGCGCAATAATGCGCTAGCGTCCCCACCAGCCCAGTGGCCCCGCCACTGGGCTTCGTGCATTCAAGGAGTCTTTGTGCGTTCATTGTTCTGGCGTGTCCTGGCCAGCTTCTGGCTGGCCATTGCCCTGGTTGCCGGGCTGTCGATCCTGCTGGGCCACATGCTCAACCAGGACGCCTGGATCCTCAGCCGCCACCCGGGCCTGAACAACCTTTCCGAGCAATGGACGCAGACCTACGAGGAACAAGGCGAAGACGCTGCCCAGGAAGTCCTCCAGCAGCGCAAGCGCCAATATCACATCGACGTCCAGGTGCTCAACGAAAGCGGCGACCCGGTGGTACGCGGCACCTTCCCACGCCGCGCGGCCGCCTTCGAGGCACGACAGAACAACGATGACCGACGCCTGCCCTGGCGCCGCCTGACAGCCGAATACACCAGCCCGCGAACCGACGACACCTACCTGTTCATCTACCGCATTCCGCACCCTGAACTGAACGCCTGGCATCGCGACAGCCTCACCTGGCCCCTCAGCGCCCTGGCCATCGCCCTGGTGGTGCTGACCCTGTTCAGCCTGCTGGTGACGCTATCGATTACCCGCCCCCTGAGCCGCCTGCGAGGCGCGGTGCACGACCTGGGCCAGACTACCTACCAGCAGAACAGCCTGGCCCGCCTGGCCAACCGCCGTGACGAATTTGGCGTGCTGGCCCGAGACTTCAACCGCATGGGTTCGCGCCTGCAGGGGCTGATCGGCAGCCAGCGCCAACTGCTGCACGACGTATCCCATGAACTGCGCTCGCCCCTGGCACGCCTGCGCATCGCCCTGGCGCTGGCGGAACGGGCCGCGCCCCAGGAGCGCGAACAGCTCTGGCCGCGACTGACCCGTGAATGCGATCGCCTGGAAGCCTTGATCAGCGAGATCCTGGTCCTGGCCCGGGTCGATGCCGACAACGCCAGTGCCGAGCAGGTGGACCTCAATGCCCTGCTCCTGGCCTTGCAGAAAGACGCACAGCTGGCTTGCTCCGAGCAACTGGTACAGATCGAGGCCCAGCCCCAGCTGCAAATACGTGGCTGGCCCACCCTGCTCGAACGGGCCCTGGACAACCTGCTGCGCAATGCGCAGCGCTTCAACCCGGCCGGGCAACCGATCGAGGTCCAGGCCCGGCGCCAGGGCGAACGAATCCTGATCAGCGTGCGCGACCGTGGCCCCGGGGCGCCCGAGGAGTACCTGGCCCAGCTGGGCGAGCCGTTCTTCCGTGCCCCCGGGCAAAGCGCCGCCGGGCACGGCCTGGGCCTGGCCATCGCGCGCCGCGCGGCAGAGCGCCACGGCGGCAGCCTGGTCCTGGACAACCATGCCCAGGGCGGTTTCATCGCCACCCTGGAACTGCCGCTGGTGCCCGGCGCCGTGGTCCAGGCCTGAATGCACAACGGGCAAGTCGTTGCCACCAGAGCCGATGACGACGTACTTGCCCGCTGGTAACGCGAGATTGCTGGAGCCGGTCAGGCCTTGGCGGTCCAGGCGCTGACGAACTCGCTGGTATCGACTTTGGGCGCGATCCGCGGCTCGTTCAGTGGTGTCCCCAGATACAGGAAGGCGATGACTTCTTCCCCTTCAGCCAAGCCCAGGCCCTTGGCCACATGGGGCGAGTAGGACAGCTCGCCGGTACGCCACACGGCGCCGATGCCCTGGGCGTAGGCCGCCAGCAGGATGCCATGGGCCGCACAGCCTGCAGCCAGCAGTTGCTCGCTGCGGGGCACCTTGAAGTGCTCTTGCAAGCGGGCGACCACCACGACCACCAGGGGCGCGCGCAGCGGCATGGCGCGGGCCTTGTCCACTGCCGCCTGGGTCACTTCGCCGCCCTGCAGTTGCACCGCCTCGACCAGCAGCTCGCCCAGGCTGTCGCGCGCCTCGCCCTCCACCGTCAGGAACCGCCAGGGCCGCAGCTGGCCGTGATCGGGAGCACGCAGGGCCGCGGCGAACAGCGCCTCACGCTGCTGCGCGTTGGGAGCAGGCTCCACCAGGCGTGGCACGGAAACACGGTTGAGCAAAGCGTCGAGAGCCTCCATCGGCCACCTCCTTGGAAAAAATGTCCGGCTATTCTAGCGGTATCCGCTAACCGGATGCCTGGTTTACATGCCCTGCCTCGCAGGTAGAATGAGCGCCTTTCTCTTCCAGCCCGAGCTGAACACATGGCGTTGCCGACCCTCAGGATCATTGGTTTCATCATCGGCATCTTCCTGATCACCCTGGCCATCGCCATGGTCGTGCCCATGGCGACGCTGGTGATCTTCGAGCGCACCGGCGACTTGCCGTCGTTCCTCTGGGCCAGCCTGATCACCTTCATCGCCGGCCTGGCCCTGGTGCTCCCGGGGCGGCCCGAGCATGTGCACCTGCGCCCCAGGGACATGTACCTGCTGACCGTCTCCAGCTGGGTGGTGGTGTGCATCTTCGCCGCCTTGCCGTTCCTGCTGACCCAGCACATCAGCTACACCGACTCGTTCTTCGAGAGCATGTCCGGCATCACGGCCACCGGCTCCACGGTGCTCAGCGGGCTGGACGACATGTCCCCGGGGATCCTGATCTGGCGTTCGTTGCTGCACTGGCTGGGAGGCATCGGCTTCATCGGCATGGCGGTGGCGATCCTGCCGCTGCTGCGCATCGGTGGCATGCGCCTGTTCCAGACCGAATCCTCGGACCGCTCGGAGAAGGTCATGCCGCGCTCGCACATGGTGGCCCGGCTGATCGTCGCCACCTACGTGGGCATCACCATCATCGGCAGCCTGGCGTTCTGGTGGGCCGGGATGAACGTGTTCGATGCCATCAACCATGCCATGTCGGCAATTTCCACCGGCGGCTTCTCCACCTCGGACGAATCCCTGGCCCACTGGAAGCAACCAGCGGTGCACTGGGTGGCCGTGCTGGTGATGATCCTCGGCAGCCTGCCGTTCACCCTGTACGTGGCCACCCTGCGTGGCAACCGCCGGGCGCTGCTCAAGGACCAGCAAGTCCAGGGGCTGCTGGCCATGCTGCTGGTGACCTGGCTGGTACTGGGCACCTGGTACTGGTGGACCACCAACCTGCATTGGCTCGATGCCCTGCGCCACGTGGCGCTGAACGTGACCTCGGTAGTCACTACCACCGGATTCGCCCTGGGCGACTACAGCCTGTGGGGCAATTTCTCGCTGATGCTGTTCTTCTACCTGGGTTTCGTCGGTGGCTGCTCGGGTTCTACCGCCGGCGGGATCAAGATCTTCCGCTTCCAGGTGGCCTACATCCTGCTCAAGGCCAACCTCAACCAGCTGATCCACCCTCGGGCGGTGATCAAGCAGAAGTACAACGGTCATCGCCTGGACGAGGAAATCGTCCGCTCGATCCTGACTTTTTCGTTCTTCTTCGCCATCACCATCTGCGTGATCGCCCTGGCTTTGTCGCTGCTGGGCCTGGACTGGATGACCGCCCTGACCGGCGCCGCCAGCACCGTTTCCGGCGTAGGCCCGGGCCTCGGGGAAACCATCGGCCCGGCGGGCAACTTCTCTACCCTGCCGGATGCCGCCAAGTGGATCCTGTCCCTGGGCATGCTCCTGGGGCGCCTGGAGATCATCACGGTGTTCGTGTTGTGTATTCCGGCGTTCTGGCGTCATTGACCGAGGCCGGCAACTCCGCCAGCCGCGCCCGGTACTCGCCGGGCGTGGCATCGAACCAGCGGCGGAAGGCCCGGAAGAAGTTGCTCGGATCGGCGAACCCCAACAGATAGGCGATCTCCAGCAACGTCATGTTCGGCTGCGCCAGGTACTGCTCGGCCAGTTCCCGGCGCGTGTCGTCGAGCAGCGCCTGGAAGCTGGTGCCCTCTTCCTGCAGGCGACGCTGCAAGGTGCGCTGGGACAGGTGCAGGATCTGCGCCACCCGCTCGCGCTTGGGCTCGCCTTGGGGCAACAGGCGGCATAGCACCTGGCGCGCCTTGTGGGTCACCCGGCTTTCGGAGAAACGCGCCAGGTACTCGCCGGCAAACCGGTCGTGCAGCTGGGCCATGGCCTCGTTGGCAGTGGGCAACGTGCTCTCCATGTCGGCCCGCTCGAAGATCAGCGCATCGAAGGGCGCGGCGAACATCAGCGGCGCATGGAACATGTCCTTGTAGGGCTGGGTGTCCTCGGGTTGCGGTCCCTGCAGCATCACCTTGCGTGGCCGCAGGTCACGGCCGGTGAGCCAGCCGCACAGGGCCAGGGCGCAGGCCAGGGACGCCTCGGCGCTCTGCCGGGTCGGCGGCAGGTGGTCGCCATGCACCGTGAGGATCAACGCATAACCTTCGGGCAACAGGCGAAAGCTCAGGTCGGCGCTTTCGGCAATGATCCGCTGGTAGCGCACCAGGCGCTGGAAACCCTCGGCCAGGGTCCGGCTCGACATCAGGGCATAACCGGCCACATTGAAGGATGCCGGGCGCACCACCTTGCCCATGTTCAAACCGATCGCCGGGTTGCCGGACAGCTCCACCGCCCGCAGCCACAACCGGGTCATGGAGTCCTGGGTGAAACGCGCGTCCGGATCTTCTAGGGCGGCATAGTCGAGCCCCAGCTGCTCGAACAGGACACGACAATCCAGGCCATCCATTTCCAGGGCCTTGACGATTCCCAGGGTCCAGCTCGCCGACGTGGTTCGTTCGCTCATGGGGGCTTCTTATATGATGAGCCGCAGGTAACGGCCAATTTCGCAAGGATACTAAAGTGGCGCCTATTGTCACTGGCCGCTGCGGCCCGGGACTCTAGACTCAGGTAGGCTCCTTGCAGAACACCCGCTCACATAACAACAAGCACCGAGACCGCAGCCATGGAAAACGTCCGCCAGTTCCACAGCTTCGCCGAGTTCTACCCCTATTACCTGAGCGAGCACAGCGACAGCACCTGCCGCCGCCTGCACTTCATCGGCACCACCCTGGTGATCTTCCTCCTGGCCCTGGCCATCGGCAAAGGTGCCTGGCTGTTGCTGCTGGCCTTGCCGGTGGCGGGCTACGGCTTCGCCTGGGTCGGGCATTTCTTCTTCGAGAAGAACCGCCCCGCGACCTTCCAGCATCCGCTGTACAGCCTGCTGGGCGACTTCGTCATGTACCGCGACATGCTGCTGGGCAAGGTGCCCTTCTAGACCGGGCCGCTGCCCGAGGGGAAATGTTGCAGCAAAGGCAGCGCCAGGCTCATCGCCGCCAGGTTGCTGCGCTAAATAGCTTCAGGACGGGCTGCCCGAGCCGGGCTGCCCGGCTCACGCCCACCCAAACCACGGGATTCAGGCAGGTTCGGCCAGCTTCATGCGCTCGGCCTTGAGCTGGGCCTCGCGGGCCTGGGCCTCGGCCAGGCGATAGAGCTCGATGGTGCCATCCCAGTGCTCGATCAGCGCCGTGCAGGATTCCACCCAATCCCCGCAGTTGAGGTATTCCACCTCACCCACCTTGCGGATCTCGGCATGGTGGATATGGCCGCAGACCACACCGTGCAGCTCGCGCTTGACGCATTCATGGGCGATGGCTTCCTCGAAATCACTGATGAAGCTCACGGCGGTCTTGACCTTGTGCTTGAGATAGGCCGACAACGACCAGTAGCCATAGCCGTAGCGTGCCCGCCAGTGGTTGAGCCAGCGGTTGAGGGTCAGGGTGAACTCGTAGGCCGAATCGCCCAGGAACGCCAGCCAGCGGTGATAGCGGGTGATGACATCGAACTGGTCGCCGTGGATCACCAGCAAGTGGCGGCCATCCGCGGTGACGTGCACCGCCTCGTCCACCAACTGGATGTTGCCCAGGATCAGCTTGGAATAGCGCCGCAGGAATTCGTCGTGGTTGCCGGTGACGTAGATCACCTCGGTGCCGCGCTTGCTCATGGTCAGCAAGCGACGGATGACGTTGGTATGGGCTTGGGGCCAGTACATCCCGCCCCGCAGCTTCCAGCCATCGATGATGTCGCCCACCAGGTAGATGCGGTCGGCGTGATAGCTCTTGAGAAACTGCGCCAGGTGCTCGGCCTGGCAATCCCGGGTGCCCAGGTGCACATCCGAGATCCACAGGGTGCGTACCCGCTGCTTGCGGCTGGGTTTGGCGAGTTCGGCATGGGTCATGGACGCTCTCCGGGATTTTTTGCGAGCTTGCTCCCAAGCGGTGAATGGCCCATGACAGATATGCGGCAGAGCGATGACAGCGCGAAAGGCCCGACGGCCGGTGTAGACTGCGGGCCTGCCAAGGAGACCGCGATGGGATCTATCCTCACCCTGCGCCACTATAGCCACGACCTGATCGCCCACAGCCACGAGCATGCGCAACTGGTATTCGGCCTTTCGGGCCAACTCGACTTCGAGGTCGAGGGCCGGGGCAGCCAGGTGCGGCAGCAGAGCTTCGTGGTGGTGCCGGCCGGCGCGCGGCATATCTGCGGCAGCCCCGGCGGCAGCCAGTGCCTGGTGCTGGACATACCCGGCGAACATTGGCTCGGCCAGTCCCTGGGAGAACATGCCGAGGCCAGCCGGCGCTTGCTCGACAGCCCGCGGCGCCAGGTCCTGGCGCCGAACCAGAGCCGCCTGGTCAATTGGCTGGCGGACAGCCCGGTGGACGACCCGGTGATCGCCCAGCAAGGGGCGGTGCTGCTATTGGCCAGCCTCAACCAGCCGGCCGCTGGCCACCCTGGTGAACGACGCCTGCCCTTTGCCGCGCTGAACGCCCATATCGATCGCCACGCCGCCCATCCCTTGCAGGTGGCCGACCTGGCGCGAATCGCCGGTTTGTCCGGCACACGCCTGCACGCGCGCTTCATCGCCGAATGCGGGCGCACGCCCATGGACTACGTGCGCAGCCGGCGCCTGCACATGGCCGTGGAACTGTTGCGTGGCTCGTCGATGCCCATCGGCGAGGTGGCCGACCGCGTAGGCTATGGCTCCCAGAGCGCTTTCTCGGCGGCGATATTGCGCGAATTCGGCCGCTCGCCCCGCCAGTTGCGCCAAGAAGCGCACGCGAGTTGCGCGACAAAAGCCGGCAGCCTCGCGACAGACGACATCGGTGCCGGCCCCGTAGACTGAGCCCATCGTCCCGGCCATCACGGCCCGTCTTGCGTTAAGGAATGACATGACCCCGCGTACCGCCCTTGGCGCCCTGCATATCGGCGCACTGATGTTCGGCCTGACCGGTGTATTCGGCAAACTGGCCGCCGCTTCACCGGCGGTCATCGTGTTCGGCCGCGCGACCTTCGCCGTGCTCGCCCTGGGGTTCTTCGCCCGCCTGGCCAGCAATGCGCCCTGGCAGCGGCTGGCCACCGGCGACTGGTTGCGCTTGCTGCTCAGCGGCCTGTTGCTGGCGGGCCACTGGGTGAGCTTCTTCGTCTCGGTCAAGATCGCCGGCGTGGCCATCGCCACCCTGGGTTTTGCCAGCTTCCCGGCCTTCACGGTGATCCTCGAAGGCTTGATCTTCCGCGAGCGGATCCGCATCAACGAGATCGTGCTGGTAGCCCTGGTGAGCATCGGCCTGGTGCTGGTTACCCCGGACTTCGACCTCGCCAGCCAAGCCACCACCGGCCTGCTCTGGTCCGTGGCCTCGGGCTTGCTGTTCTCCCTGCTGTCGCTGAACAACCGCGCCGGCTCGGGACGGATTCCAGCGGTACAGGCGGCGCTGTGCCAGAACCTGGTGGTAGGCCTTTGCCTGCTGCCGGTGGCGGCGCCGGAACTGCCCGAGGTACGCGCCATGGACTGGTTGTGGATCAGCCTGCTGGGCATCTTCTGCACCGGCCTGGCCCACAGCCTGTTCGTCGCCAGCCTGGCGGTGATCAAGGCACGCACCGCGGCGGTGGTCTTCGCCCTGGAGCCGGTCTACGGGATCACCGTGGCCTGGGTGCTGTTCGGCGAGAACCCGACCCTGCGCATGCTGCTGGGCGGAGCCTTGATCATCACCGCGATCGTGGTCTCCAGCCGCCTGTCCGCGGGTTCAGGCAGCCAGGGCAAAACCGCCCAGGCCGGCTCTCACTGAGACCGGTCGTTGTGGCCCAGGTCACGCTCGGGATCGATGCAGTCGCGGACCCGTTGCTTGAGCACCTTGGCTTCGGGAAAACCGCCATCGGCCTTGCGCTCCCAGATCTGCACGCCATCGCACTGGATGCGGAAAGTACCGCCGGTGGCGGGCTCCAGGGAGACCTTGGCCAGGTCGTCGCTGAAGGTGCTCAACAGCTCCTGGGCCAGCCAGGCCGCTCGCAGCAGCCACTGGCACTGGGTGCAATAGGTGATGATCACTTCGGGTTTACGTTCAGTCATGGTACGGCCGGGTCCTGAGTTCGAGGGCGTCGCTATAATAGCCGGCTTTATCGCCAGCCCCGAGAAGCCTGATGCGCCGCTTGCTGTCTTGCCTGTTGCTCTGCCTGCTCCCCGTGATCGCCCAATGCGCCGAGCCGGCGCATCCGAAAATCGGCCTGGTGCTGTCCGGTGGCGCCGCCCGCGGCCTGGCCCATGTCGGGGTGCTCAAGGCCCTGGAAGAACAAGGCATCCGCATCGACGCCATCGCCGGCACCAGCATGGGTGCGGTGATCGGCGGGCTCTACGCCTCGGGCTACCAGATCGACGAGCTGGAGAAGCTGGCCCTGGAGATCGACTGGAAGCAGGCCCTGTCCGATGCGCCGCCCCGGGAAGACGTGCCCTTTCGGCGCAAGCAGGATGACCGCGATTTCCTGGTCAAGCAGAAGCTCAGTTTCCGCGACGACGGCAGCCTGGGCCTGCCGCTGGGCGTGATCCAGGGCCAGAACCTCGCCCTGTTGCTGGAAAGCAAGCTGGCCCACGCCAGCGACACCCGCGACTTCGACAAGCTGCCGATCCCGTTCCGGGCGGTAGCCACCGATATCGCCAGTGGTGAAAAAGTCGTGTTCCGCAAGGGCCACCTGCCCCAGGTGATTCGCGCCAGCATGTCGATCCCGGCGGTATTCGCCCCGGTGGAACTCGACGGCCGGTTGCTGGTAGACGGCGGCATGACCGACAACATCCCGCTGGATGTGGCCCGGGAAATGGGCGTGGATATCGCCATCGTGGTGGATATCGGCACGCCACTGCGCTCGCGCAAGCAGCTCAACACCGTGGTCGACGTGCTGACCCAGTCCATCACCCTGATGACCCGGCGCAACTCCGAGGAACAGCTGGCCGCGCTGCACAAGGGCGACGTGCTGGTCCAGCCGGCACTTTCGGCATTCGGCGTCACCGATTTCGGCCGCGCCCAGGAGATTATCGACGCTGGCTACCGCGCCACCCGGATCCTCGACGCCCGACTGGCCCACTTGCGCCGGGAAAATCCGCAGCCCGCGCAGCTCACCGCCGCCCGCCAGCCCAGCCAGCGCACGCCGATCATCAGCCAGATCAAGGTGGAAAACGATTCCAAGGTCAGTGACGACGTCATCCGCTACTACATCCGCCAGCACATCGGCGAGCCCCTGGACCTGGGCCGCCTGGAAACCGACATGGGCACCCTCTACGGCCTGGACTTCTTCGAGCAGGTGCAATACCGGGTGATCCACAAGGGCCAGGACAATACCCTGGTGATCAGCGCCCGGGGCAAGCGCAGCGGCACCGATTACCTGCGGCTGGGCCTGAGCCTGTCCGATGACTTGCGCGGCGACAGCGCCTTCAACATCGGCGCCAGCTACCGCATGAACGGCATCAACAGCCTCGGCGCGGAGTGGCTGACGCGACTGCAGATCGGCGACCGCCAGGAGCTGTACAGCGAGTTCTACCAACCGCTGGATGCCGGCTCGCGCTACTTCGTCGCCCCATTCATCTCCGCGCAGTCGCAAAACGTCGAGGCCACCCTGGACAATGACCCCATCGCCGAATACCGCGTCGAGCGCTACGGCTTCGGCCTCAACCTGGGTCGGCAGATCGGCAACAGCGGCGAGGTGCGCTTCGGTGTGGGCGAAGCCTGGGGCAATGCCGATGTGCGCATCGGCGACCAGGACCTGCCGAAGCTGCACTTCAACGAAGGCTACTACCAGCTGCAGTACTCCTTCGATTCCCTGGACAACGTCTACTTCCCCCACTCGGGTGAAGACATTCACCTGACCCTGCGCCAGTTCGAACCGGGCCTGGGTTCGGACAAGCACTACCGCCAATGGGAGTTCAAGCTGGACAAGGCCCTGAGCAGCGGCCCCAACACCTTCATCCTCGGCGGGCGCTATGGGCGGACCCTGGACGCCGCCGACGTGGTGACGTCCAGCTTCCTGCTGGGCGGTGCGCGACAGTTGTCGGGGTTTCGCCAAGACGCCCTGTCGGGACAGAACATCAGCCTGGCCCGGGCGGTGTATTTCCGCCGGCTCACACCACGCTCCTACCTGCCCCTGGATTTCCCGCTGTACCTGGGTGGCTCCCTGGAACGGGGCCGGGCGTGGAACAACGACAACGCCTTCGACAGTGGCTACATCAACGCGGCCAGTATCTTCCTGGGTTTCGATACGCCACTGGGGCCGCTGAATTTCAGCTACGGCTTCAACGACGAAAACCAGAAGGCCCTGTCGCTGAACCTGGGCCAGACCTTCTGACAAGCGTGCGCCAACGGCCCGCTGGCGTAGTGGCGACCAGCAGGATCAGCAGTGAAGGGAGATGATGAAGACCGGAGTCAGGCGACCCCAGTCGCAGGCTTCAGGACTTTTCCAGGTTGGCCAGGATACGTCCGTGGACGCGCATGCACACCCGCATGTCCTCTTCATCGACGCCAATGAACAATTCATGGCGCAAGGCAGTGGCGATGGTCTCGATCTGGTCGATCAGGGGGCGCGCCGAAGGGCAGAGGACGATCTTCTTCGCCCGGCGATCTTCCATCACCGATTGCCGCTGGACAAGGCCCTGGGTTTCCAGGCTATCGAGCAAACGGGCCAGGGTCGGCCCCTCCACGCCGACGCTTTGCGCCAACTCGCGCTGGGTCGGCGCTTCTTCGAAACGGGCCAGGTGCAGCAGCACCAGCCAGCGGGCTTGCGAGAGGCCCAGGCCAGCCAGGCGGCGGTCCAGTTCAGCACGCCAGCCGCGGGACATATGCGCCAGCTGCATGCCAAAACGGTGTTCATCGGTCAACGGCATAAAACACTCATGATCAGGCTGAAAATAAAGAAAAACTAATTATTAGTCAGCTAAGCATGCCCCTTGCCAGTAGGCAAGTTCTGTAAGGCACTGAATCGTTACAACATTGACGCACCCAAGTTTAAATCTCGAACTCCGATTGCAGCGCCGCACGCACGCAGTACAACACGCCCTCGGGCACCCGGCCGGCGAACAACTCGATCACCTCGGCCACGGGCGGCAACTCGCCTTCGCCATCGAGGAACGCGTCCTGGATTTCCCCCAACAAGTCCTCGGGCAAATCCAGCGCCTGCTCCAGGGATAATTGCTGCTTGCCGATCGCTTCGGCGAGCAGGGTGTAGACGTTCTTTTCGGTGCATTGCAACTGACCGGCGATCTGCACCGGAGTCATGCCGGCACGGGCCAGGGTGATCAGTTCATGACGAATATCGGCAACCACCTTCGGCGCCTCGGCAGTTCCGCCCAGCACCTCGAGGAACGCCGCGCCATAGCGCTCCAGCTTGCGGGCACCGACACCGCTGACCCGAGCCATCTCGGCCATGGACCCAGGCTGGCTGCGGAGCATTTCCAGCAAGGTCGAATCAGGGAAGATGACATAGGGCGGTACGCCGTGCTCTTCCGCCAGCTTGCGGCGCAACGCCCGCAGCGCTTCCCACTGCTCGCGCTCTTCGCCCCGGACCAGTTGGCTGGCCTGGCTGGTGCTCTTGGCCGCGGTTTGCGGCTTGAGATCGCGGCGCAGCTCCAGGGAGACTTCGCCCTTGAGCAGCGGCCGGCAACTGTCACTCAAGCGCAAGCCGCCGTAGCCTTCCAGGTCGATGTCGGCCAAGCCGCGAGCCACCAGTTGGCGGAACAGCGAGCGCCACTCGCCTTCGCTACGGGCCTTGCCGACACCGAACACCGACAAGTGCTGGTGACCGAAGCTGCGGACCTTTTCCGTGTCCTTGCCCAACAGCACGTCCACCAGGTGCCCGACGCCATAGCGCTGGCCGGTGCGGTAGATCGCCGACAGCGCCTGGCGCGCCGGCTCGGTGGCATCCCAGGTCTGCACTCCATCGACACAGTTGTCGCAATGACCGCAGGGCTGCGGCATGTCTTCATCGAAATAGGCCAGCAGCGCCTGGCGCCGGCAACGGGTTTCCTCGCACAGCGCCAGCATCGCGTCGAGCTTGTGCTGCTCGAGGCGCTTGTGGCGCTCGTCGCCCTCGGAGTTCTGCAGCATCTGCTTGAGCATCAGCACGTCCTGCAGCCCATAGGCCATCCAGGCATCGGCCGGCAGGCCGTCACGACCGGCGCGCCCGGTTTCCTGGTAGTAGGCCTCCAGGGACTTGGGCAGGTCCAGGTGGGCGACGAAACGTACGTTGGGTTTGTCGATGCCCATGCCGAAGGCGATGGTCGCCACCATGATCAGCCCCTCCTCGTTGAGGAAGCGCTTCTGGTTATAGGCGCGCAACTCGGCCGGCAACCCCGCGTGGTAGGGCAAGGCAGTGAAGCCCTGCTCGCAGAGGAACGCCGCCACCTCGTCGACTTTCTTGCGCGACAGGCAGTAGACGATCCCGGCATCGCTGCGCCGCTCGTTGAGAAACGCCTGCAACTGCTTGCGCGGCTGCTCCTTGGGCACGATCCGATAAAAGATGTTCGGCCGGTCGAAACTGGACAGGAAGCGCTCGGCGTTCTCCAGGTGCAGGCGATTGACGATCTCTTCGCGGGTTCGCTTGTCGGCGGTGGCCGTCAGGGCGATTCGCGGCACCTCGGGGAACATTTCCGCCAGTTGCCCCAGTTGCAGGTACTCGGGACGGAAGTCATGCCCCCATTGGGATACGCAGTGGGCTTCGTCGATGGCGAACAGGGCAATATCCAGGCTCTGCAAGAACGCCAGCATCCGCGGCTGGACCAACCGCTCGGGAGCGAGGTAGAGCATCTTCACTTCGCCACGCCGGATACGCACCGCCAGGTCACGCTGCTGCTCGGGGCTCAGGGTAGAGTTCAGCGCCGCGGCTGCGACCCCCAGCTCCTCCAGGGTGGCGACCTGGTCCTCCATCAGCGCGATCAATGGCGAAACCACCACCGCCAGGCCAGGGCGCAACAATGCGGGGACCTGGAAGCACAGGGACTTGCCGCCACCGGTGGGCATCAGCACCAGCGCGTCGCCACCGCTAGCCACGCGCTCGATGATCGCCCCCTGGCGACCACGGAAACTGTCGTAGCCAAAGATGTCCTTGAGGACGCGCTGAGCCTGTTCGAGCATGAAAAACTCCAAAAATTACGGAAATCACCAGGGGGACGCCGTTGCCCGGCCGCCTGTGCGATGGGGCTTGGCAAGGCGTCGCCGCCAGGTTGCAACGCCCACTTGCACCGGTGCTTGGAACCGCGGCACCTGCCTGGGCGGGCGGACCCGGCCTGGCCATCGGCCTGGCGGGTCACACGAAACGCGCGAGTATACCCGAGCCCTCCCCCGCAAAGGGCGCCGACAATGGACCGCTGGTAACCTTTGGAACCGCTCGCAGCTGCATCGTGGCTGGCCTGGGCGCTCAAGAAAGCCTAGAATTCAGCATCGTTTATTCCCCAAGGTAGCCGTCAATGTCCTTCGCTGAGCAACTAACCCGCCTGCAAGTCTTCCTCGATGCAGATGATCTGCACGACGAGGCGCTGGACTACGTGGCCGCTCACGGCTACCTGACCGCGCTGTCGATCTGCTCGGAAAGCGTCCCCGAGCGTGAATGGATCGACACCCTCTTCGCCGAGGAGCCGCACTACCGCGATGCCGCCGAGCGCGAAGCCATCGAATCGACCCTGCTGGCCCTGAAGGCGCACATCGCGCGCCAACTGGCCTCGGATGAAGAATTCGAACTGCCTTGCGATCTCGACCTGGGCGACGACCCGGACGACTCCGACCTGCGCGGCTGGTGCATCGGCTTCATGGAAGGCGTATTCCTGCGTGAAGCGGCCTGGTTCGAAACCGCCGAGGAAGAAGTCAGCGAGATGCTCCTGCCGATCATGGTGGGTTCCGGCCTGTTCGACGAACAGCCCGAGTTCTCCGACATCGCCAGCGATGCCAACCTGATGGACGACATGATCGTGCAGATTCCTGAAGCACTGACCGCGTTGTACTTGCTGTGCAACGCACCCGACGAAAAACCGGCGCTGCTCAAGCCTCGCCACCACTGAGCCCGAGCCTATGGCCAAGCCCATAGGCCAGCGTCCCCTGCTGTTGCGTTACGTTCTGCTGGCCATCGGCTGGTCGAGCGTAGCGCTAGGGGTACTCGGCATCTTCCTCCCGGTACTGCCCACCACACCTTTCCTGCTGCTGGCGGCCGCCTGCTTCGCTCGCAGTTCTCCGCGCTTCTACCGATGGCTGGTAGACCACCCGCGCCTGGGTCCATGGATCCGCGACTATCTGGAAGGCAACGGCATTCCGCTCAAGGGCAAGATCTATGCGATCGGCCTGATGTGGCTGAGCATCGGCTTGTCCTGCTACCTGGTGCCATTGCCCTGGGCCCGCGGTTTCATGCTCACCAGCGCGGTGCTGGTGAGCATCTACATCCTGCGCCAGAAGACCCTGCGCCGGCCCTGAAAAACCCGAGCGGGATCAGGGCTTGGCGTGGTTGCGCTGGTAGGTTTCGGCGCCCATGGCGGCGATCTGGCCTTCGATCAAGGCGTCGAAGGGACGCAGCAGCGGCTCGAACGAAGCCGGTGCCTCTAGGGCCTGCAATGCCTCGACTATGGCCTCCAGGGTCGACAGGGCACCGGGACCGGGGGCCTTGCGCAGGCGATAGCGCGAGGCCGGCGTAGCCTCCAGGGTGACCCGGGGCAATTGCGCCAACAGCGGGTTGAGATGCAACAGCTTGCGCGCCTTGCGCCAGGTACCATCGGGGACCACCAGCAACATCGGCTCCTGGCTTGGCGAGTAGGCCCGCAGCGGTTGGGCAGCGTCCGCCGGAAACAGCAGGTGCGGCTGGTATCCGGGACGCCCGAGCAGCTCCGGCAGGTCCTCGAACACTTCCCCGACCCTCAGCTCGGCATTGCTCAGCCCCAGTGCCGCCAGCCGCGCGGTATTCAGGGCGTGATTGACCTCGCTCGGATGCTGCAACACCAATACCCGGGTGCGACTGGATAACCGTGGAATCAGCGGACACAGGCAATGGCCAGCTGGACGCAGGCATCGCTCGCAACGTGCTCGAGACATGAAAACTCCTTGCAGGCTGTTGAAAAATGTAGGCGAGGCAGCCAGCGCAGGGCGAAAACAAGCGAAAAAGCGCAGTTTACGCGTGGTAAATGAGCATTTTGACCAGGCTGGCGCACCAGCCTGTTTTCAACGCAGCGATGGCAACGCAGGTAGTTTTTTAACGACCTGCTAGCTAGACCTGGTTCAACTGGGCCTTGAGCAGGTCCCGGAAAGTCTGGATCAATGGCTCCCGGCCACGGCCACGGCGCATGATCATGGAAAACGGCGCCTGGTAACCGAAGGTCGCAGGCAGCAACACCCGCAGATCGCCCCTGTCGGCCCAGGCTTGGGCATAGTGCTCCGGCAGGTAGCCGATATAGGCCCCGGAGAGCACCAGGATCAACTGCGCCTCCATGCTCTCCACCGTCGCCGCGCTGTGCTTGAAGCCATGCCGGGCCAACTCGGCCTGGCTCCAGTAACCACGCCCCACCATGCGCTGCTGGGTGATCACCTGCTCGGGGATCCGCCGCTCGCTGTACAGCGGATGGCGGTTGCTGCAATACAGCCAGTGCTGCTCGCGGTACAGCGGCATGTACACCAGGCCGCTCATGCGCGTGGAAAAAGCCCCGATGGCCAGGTCCAGGCGATTGTCCTGCACCCCCAATTGCAGCTCGTGGGGGCTCATCACCGACAAGTGCAGGTGTACCGCCGGGTGTTCCTGGCTATAGGCGCCAATCGCTTCGGCGAACGGCAGGGCCTTGTCGCTCACGGTGGAGTCGATCACCCCCAGGTTCAGGGTGCCGCGCAACTCGCCCTTGAGCGCGGCGGCATACTGTTCGAAGCCCTCCAGCTCACCCAGCAGGCGCAGGGTTTCCTGGTGGAACAACTCGCCCTTGCTGGTCAGGCTGAACCCGCCCCGTCCCCGGTGGCACAACACCAACCCCAGGGACGCTTCCAGCTGGCTCATGTAGGTGCTGATGGCCGACGTCGACAGATTGAGCTCATGCTGGGCATTGGCGAACCCCTGATGCCTCACCACGCTGACGAAGATGCGCAATAGTTTCAGATCAGGTAAAGCGTTGGCCATGACAGGCTCCGCTAGCAGGTGAAAAAGACACCTTCCCTGTGGCGCACAGGCTCGCGACGCTGGGCGGTCGAGCAACTGCGATGACGTCCATGTGCACTTCAAATCAGCCCCGGCAACCCGGATGACGGCGACTGCATTACCAGCCGGGAGCGAGCGCCTGCGCCATGCAGGGCCTTGGAAAACGCGCCAGAGTCTAGCCTGCCCGCTGCAATTAGTTTAGAAAAATCTGAACTAAGTATTTGCTCGTAGCGATTCTTTCCCCGCACTACATTTCGCAGAATCGGCCTCACTCGGTCGAATGGGCAGGACCTGCTGCGCCCTCGACCCCATAAATAGAACAACGATGAGGCCTATCCCGTGGACAAGACTCTCCACCAACCACTGGGCGGCAACGAAATGCCGCGTTTCGGCGGCATCGCCACCATGATGCGTCTTCCCCATGTCACCACCCCTGCCGGCCTGGATGCCGCATTCGTCGGTGTCCCCCTGGACATCGGCACCTCGCTGCGCTCCGGCACCCGCTTCGGCCCGCGGGAGATCCGCGCCGAATCGGTGATGATCCGTCCCTACAACATGGCCACCGGCGCCGCGCCGTTCGACTCGCTGAACGTGGCCGATATCGGCGACGTGGCGATCAACACCTTCAACTTGCTGGACGCCGTGCGCATCATCGAGGAAGCCTACGACGCCATCCTCGAACACAACGTCATTCCCATGACCCTGGGCGGCGACCACACCATCACCCTGCCGATCCTGCGGGCCATCCACAAGAAACACGGCAAGGTCGGCCTGGTGCACATCGACGCCCACGCGGACGTCAACGACCACATGTTCGGCGAGAAGATCGCCCATGGCACGACCTTCCGCCGCGCCGTGGAAGAAGGCCTGCTGGATTGCGACCGCGTGGTGCAGATCGGCCTGCGGGCCCAGGGCTACACCGCCGAGGACTTCAACTGGAGCCGCAAGCAGGGCTTCCGTGTGGTGCAGGCCGAAGAGTGCTGGCACAAGTCCCTGGCCCCGCTGATGGCCGAAGTCCGCGAGAAGGTCGGCAACGGTCCGGTGTACCTGAGCTTCGACATCGACGGCATCGACCCGGCCTGGGCACCAGGCACCGGCACCCCCGAAATCGGCGGCCTGACCACCATCCAGGCCATGGAAATCGTCCGTGGCTGCCAGGGCCTGGACCTGGTGGGCTGCGACCTGGTGGAGGTCTCGCCGCCCTACGACACCACCGGCAACACCTCGCTGCTGGGGGCCAACCTGCTCTACGAAATGCTCTGCGTGTTGCCCGGCGTGACTCATCGCTGAGAACCAAGGCATGAGCCACTGGCATTACGTGCTCGACGCCGCAGCCGGATGGCTCGCGGCGCCAACGGCCGATGCCGGCTTGCGTCACCACCGTCCCCAACCGTCGCTGTCCCGTGATGCCGAACCGGCATCGCAGTGTCGGCGGCGGACCAGGGATGATTTCGCGGTACGGACACGTAGCGCGAACAACGTTGGCGCCGGCCTGCAAGCCGATGCCGGCGGGTTAATTCATGACGTGGCTACGATGTCGCGCATGCAAGGGGAGCAACACTTTAGCCAGGAGCGCGCCACCTTCGGGTTGCGCCAACAACAAGAAGGCCTATGGCTGGCCTGCCACGAATTTTTGTCCGCGATGCCGGAAGGGCTGCCACCCCCTTAGCCAATGTGATCGGAGCAGATCATGAATAACAAAAACAAAGAAACACGCCTTAGCGGTACTGAATTCAACAGGGTCGAACAGATCCCCGGTGGCGCACACAACGCGGGAGCCCGCGACCGCCTGCGCCCTATCTCCGCCGACATCCGACTTACTGTGCCCGAACGCCTCAGTGGCTCGCTGCGCGGCCTGTCGCCCTCCCTCACCCCCTCTTCGCTAGGTAGCTGCGGCAACGCTCTGTCGGGCCCCTGCCCGAAACCTGCCCAGACCTCCCGCCCCGAGGATTCGTGCGACCACCAGCATGCCCCTCGTTGCCGGCGTAGCTCCCTGCACCAAGTCGCCTGACCTGCGCGCGGTGGCGCGCCAGCCACCGCGGCACATGACCTGTTTGTTTCACATAAAAAAGATAATCGGAGACACGCCATCATGGCTCTAGATCTATTCGTCGTACTCATCTACGCCGCCGGCATGCTGGTGCTCGGCTACTACGGCATGCGCAAGGCCAAGACCCACGAAGACTACCTGGTGGCCGGACGCAACCTGGGACCGACCCTGTACATGGGCACCATGGCCGCCACCGTGCTGGGCGGCGCGTCCACCGTCGGCACCGTGCGCCTGGGCTACGTCCATGGCATCTCCGGCTTCTGGCTGTGCGCCGCCCTCGGCGCCGGGATCATCGCCCTGAACCTGCTGCTGGCCAAGCCGCTGCTCAAGCTGCGGATCTTCACCGTGACCCAGGTCCTGGAAAAGCGCTACAACCCCATGGCCCGCCAGGCTAGCGCGGTGATCATGCTGGCCTACGCGCTGATGATCGGCGTGACCTCGATCCTCGCCATCGGCACCGTGCTGCAAGTGCTGTTCAACCTGCCGTTCTGGCTCTCGGTGCTGCTGGGCGGCGGCGTTGTGGTGATCTACTCGGCGATCGGCGGCATGTGGTCGCTGACCCTGACCGACATCGTCCAGTTCGTGATCAAGACCGTCGGCCTGATGTTCCTGCTGCTGCCCATCTGCCTCTACCGCGTCGGTGGCTGGGATGAGCTGGTGGCCAAGCTGCCGGCGGCGAGCTTCAGCTTCACCACCATCGGCTGGGACACCATCATCACCTACTTCATGATCTACTTCTTCGGCATCCTGATCGGCCAGGACATCTGGCAGCGGGTATTCACCGCCAAGACCGAGAAAGTCGCCCAGTACGCCGGCACCCTGGCGGGCTTCTACTGCGTGCTCTACGGCCTGGCCTGCGCCCTGATCGGCATGGCCGCCCACGTGCTGCTGCCGGATCTGGATAACGCGAACAACGCCTTCGCCGCCATCGTCAAGGCTTCGTTGCCGGACGGCATCCGTGGCCTGGTGATCGCTGCCGCCCTGGCCGCCATGATGTCCACCGCCAGCGCCGGCCTGCTGGCCGCTGCCACCACCCTGACCGAGGACCTGCTGCCACGGCTGCGTGGTGGCAAGCAATCGAGCCTGGGGATCAACCGCCTGTTCACCCTGCTCACCGGCATCGTGGTGCTGGGTATCGCGCTGGTGGTCAACGACGTGATCAGTGCCCTGACCCTGGCCTACAACCTGCTGGTAGGCGGCATGCTGATCCCGCTGATCGGGGCGATCTTCTGGAAGCGCGCCACCACCGCCGGAGCCATCGCCAGCATGAGCCTGGGGTTCATCACCGCCCTGGTGTTCATGTTCAAGGACGGCCTGGATGCCAACACTCCGATCTACTACAGCCTGATGGCGGGCCTGGTGAGCTTCGTGGTGGTCAGCCTGGCTTCGCGACGCACGGCCCCGCTGGCCAGCGCGATCTGAGCTGAAGAGCGGTAGCTGAAGTTTTTCTTCGACGGGTGCGGCGTCGGTGGCCGCACCCGTTTTTTTTACACCCAGGCAACGCAGCACAAGGCTCGTGGCATTTCCCAGGGGACGAATGGTCACCCCTGCGGCAAAATTCCTGTGCTGTACTCTGACTCAGCGACGATCGTTCCTGCAGGAGAACGGTACAAGGATCGCTGGCAGCAACTGTGCGCGCTATCGCATCACCCTTGGACGGGGTCATAACAATAAAAACCTCTCCCCCTGCCCCGAGGTGTTTATGGACCGTTTCGACATCCAGCAAAGCATCCGCCAGGCCATCGAAGCCCAAATGGCGCAGAAATGGCGGACCCCTCCCAGCCAGGCGCAAACCAGCGACACCTACTCCCTGGACCTCAAGGCCCTGTTGCACAGCCTGGAAAACGAGTTCGACATCCGACTCGACGCCGAACACGACCTGTACTGGATCCACTCCATCAGCGAGCTGAGCCTGTTCATCCTGGAAAAGACCCGGCGCCGGGACCTTCGCCCCATGCATCCGTGACCCGCGATCATCGCCCAAGGCGGTCCGATGAACCGCAGCGAAGCCCGTCGGGCCGTGCATGCACTCATTCGCTGCTGGCTGGGCGAACGCACCTGCCTGGACGATGGCAGCGAGCTCAGGGACCTAGGGCTGGAGCGGGATGATCTGGAAGAGTTGCTGTGGCGCCTGGAGGATCGCTTCGGCCTGTGCGTTCCCACCGGCGAGGAACAGCGCGCGCTCCAGGAACTGCGCTGCGTTCAGGAACTGATCGAGTGGTTACTGGAGATGTCTCGGCGACAAGAGGATTGATTCGCAGGGCCGGCTTGCGGCCCGGCGTCAGGGAGCTGCGGGCGAGAGCCGGGGCCTGTCCCCGCTCTCGCAGCGAGATCAGCGACGACGTTGCCGACGGCGCCGCAGTTCTTCCTCGGTAGGAATCGGCACCGGTTGCAGCGGTGGCTCGATCAGGCCCAGTGCAACGCCAAGGTCGTGCAGCCAGCTTTGCAGTTTGTCTTTCATAGTGCCCCCTCAAGGGTCATGCCAAGCGGCTGTCATACGCCGCCTCAAGCAGATAATAGTCCTAAGTTTTCCCGCGCGCTGCCCTGTAATGGCAATGAACTGTTACTGGATTATGGCCAATCGCCCAGGACCGCTCATGCCAAGGCACGCACCGACTGCTCTATCGGACCAGCGGAGCCTTGTTGCAGTTCGATCCAGGCATTGAGGTTGGCCCCCACCATGCCCTTGCGCCACATCAGCCAGGTGGTGGAGTGGGCGAACGGCTCGGCCAGGGGATGCACCGCCACGCTTTCGCGCCCGGGCAGGCTATCGAGCATCGACCGAGTCATCAGGGCAATCCCGGAACCGGCGATCACGCAGGCCAGCATGCTCTGATAGGACTCGATCTCCATGGCCCGGCCCATTGCCGCATGGTAATGGGCGAACCACGACTCCAGGCGCATGCGATAGGAACAGCCCTGGCGAAAGGTGAATACCGCCCGCCCCTCGACATCCAGGGCCGTGTGCACCGGCGGATGATCGACCTCGCTGATCAACACCAGGTTCTCCCTGCACAAAGGCACGCCGTCCAGCCCCGCCAGTTCCATCGGCCCGTCCACCAGCGCGGCATCCAGGCGTCCGGCGAGCAGCCCTTCGAGCAGCCCGCCCGTGGGGCCGGATTGCACATGCAGGTTCACCGCCGGATAGGTACGGTGGTACCGCGCCAGGAGCCCCGGCAGGTGAATGGCCGCCGTGCTGTACATGGTACCCAGGACAAAATCGCCGGCCGGCTGCCCCCCCAGCACCGCCGCCTGGGCCTCGTCGTGCAGGGCGAACAGGCGCGCGGCATAGTCCAGCAACACCTTGCCCGCCGGCGACAGTTGCAGGCGCTGGCGCTCGCGCAGAAACAGCTCGACGCCCAGTTGATCCTCCAACTGCTTGAGCCGGGTGGACAGGTTCGACGGCACCCGGTGCAAGCGCTCGGCGGCCCGGGTGATAGAGCCTTCTTCGGCTACGGCCTGGAAGATACGCAGTTGGCTGAACTCCATGACCTTCTCCAAAACTGAACAAGTTGCTCAATATTATTCATTTTTAACGAAAGTCAATCGACTCTAGCCTGACGGTCATCCTCCCTGTCACTGGAACAACGACCATGTCTCCCCTGATCCGTCTGCTCGCCAGTTTCGTTGCCCTGATGCTGGCCATGGGCATTGGCCGCTTCGCCCTGACCCCGCAGTTGCCGCACCTGATCAGCGAAGGCCAGATCGATCTGACTGCCGGCGGACTGATCGCCGCCGCCAACTACCTGGGTTATCTCATCGGCGCCCTGGATGCGATGCTGGCACGACGCCCGTCCCAGGTGCGCGGGCGCCTGCTGGGAGGGTTGTGGCTGTGCGTGCTGCTGACCCTGGCGTCGTTCTGGGCCCAGGGCTTCTGGCCGCATTTGCTCCTGCGCTTCGGCACCGGGGTGGCCAGCGCCTGGGCTCTGGTGATGATCACCGCCTTGAGCCAGCCCCTGGCCCAGGCTGCCGGGCGCCCGCGGCTGGGAGCACTGGTGTTCGCCGGCCCTGGGCTGGGCATCATGCTCACCGGCCTGCTGGCCCTGGGCTCCAATCTGCTGGGGCACGACTCGGCCGACCTGTGGCTGCTGTACGCCGCAGTGGCCTTGTTGATGCTGCTGGTCATCCTGCCGATCCTGCCCCAGGCCGGCACCGGCCCGCAGGCTACCGTCCAGGCCAACCCCGTGAGCGAGCCTGGCTTGGGCCGCCTGGGACTGGTCTACGGTTTGTACGGCATGGGCTACATCATCCCCGCGACCTTTCTCGCGCAGATGGCCAGCGCCCAATTCCATGGCCAATGGCAGGCCGACCTGTTCTGGCCCGGGTTCGGCATGGCCGCCGCCCTGGGGGTATTGCTGGTCAGCCTGCGCCGGCACTATCCGGACAGCACCCACCACTGGCTGGTCGCGACTTTGTGGCTACAGGCCATCGGCGTCTTTGTCTGCCTGCTGGACAGCGGCTGGGGGCTGTTGCTGGGGGTGCTGCTGTGCGGCACGCCGTTCCTGGCCTGCATGCAACTGGTTATGCAACGTTCCCGGGAGTTGGCGCCCCACGCCGTCCAGCGCAACACCGGCTTGCTCACCGCCTGTTTCGCCGTGGGCCAGTTGAGCGGCCCACTCCTGGCGGCGCTGAGCAGCCACTTCAGTGGCAGCCTGCAACTGGCCCTGCTGGTTGCGGGTGGCGGCCTGCTGCTTGGCGGGGGCCTGCTGCTGAGCCGACAACGGCTGCAGCCCTCGTGCGCGGCGCTGTCCTGAGACTGCTCAGCCTTCCTTGATTTGCTCCCACAGGCGGGCGACATCCTCGACACTGCTCGCCGCGACCCGAGCCAGGCTCCGGGGATAGTCGACCCCGGGGTTCTCACTGAAGCGGGTCGCGGTGAACTGGCCATTGCTGGCCCGCAGTACGTAGCCACTATCACGGCAAGCGGCGCTGGCCAGGTAGAGCACTCCCGGGGTCACCCATTCCGGCTTGAGCTCGACCGGGGCCTCGGTCACGCCCCACATCCGGGTCTTGGCCACCGGCGAGACGGCGTTCACCAGGATCCCGTGCTCCCGCCCCTCCATGCCCAGGGCATTCATGATGCCCAACTGGGCCATCTTGCCGGCCGCATAGGCCAACAGCCCGGGTTGGGCATACTGCTGATACATGGCCCGGTCCGAGGTGGTCAGGACCACCCGCGCCGCGTCAGAACGCTTGAGATAGGGCCAGGCGTGCTTGCACAACCAGGTCGGCGCCTGCACGTTGACGTCCAGCGCCCGCGAAAGAAACTCGCGGTCGGTGTCCTCGATGCCCTGGTAACCGACCCAGCCGGCGTTATGGATGATGATGTCCACCCCGGCGAAAGTATCGACGGCCAGGGCCACCAACTGCCGGGCCGTGGCTTCATCGGCCAGGTCGCCGGCATGGGCGACCACCTGCCCGCCTTCGGCCTGCAGCATACGCGCCGCGGTGACGGCCACCTGCTCATCGGCGCCCGCGCCCAGGCGATCGGTGCCCAGGTCGCTGATCACCACCTGGGCGCCCAGCCCGGCCAACGCGCGGGCATAGTCCAGGCCCAGGCCGCGCCCGCCCCCGGTGACGATGGCAGTCCTACCCTTGAAATCCATGTTGGCCTCTCCTGTTGTGTCGCCCGCACCTTAACAACAAACAACGGGAGGACTTGATACTTTATCGATGCGCCACTGATACCCCGCAGCTATCAGCCCGGGCCCGGTTGGAGCCTGCCGGCGGCGCCTCTATGATGACGGCCTGTCGCTCAATGCCAACGAGGGAATGCGAGAAATGGTCGAGACCCGCCTGCTCAGGCAGTTCATCGCGGTCGCCGAGGAACTGAACTTCCACAAGGCCGCCAACCGCCTGTTCATGGCGCAACCGGCCCTGAGCCAGGCTATCCATCGCCTCGAGCAGAAGCTCGGCTTCGGCCTCTTCATCCGCAACCGGCGCGAGGTCAGGCTGACCCCGGCCGGCTCGACATTCCTCGATGTCGCCTACCGTACCCTGAAGGACCTGGAGCAGGGTATCGAGCAAGCGCGCCAGGTCGGTGCAGGTATCGCCGGCCAGCTCACCATCTGTACCCTGTCCCTGACCTACTACGATGGCCTGCTCCACGGCCTGCGGCGTTTTCGCGAAAGCTATTCCAAGGTCCGGCTGGTCATCCGCGAGATGCCCTCCGCCAGCCAGGCCAAGGCCCTGTTGGCGGGCGAGGCGGATATCGCCTTCATGCGCCTGTTGCCCTTGCCTGCCGACTCCATCGAATCACGCTTGATCCTCGACGAGCGGATCGTCATGGCCCTGCCTGCCGGGCATCCACTGGCCAACAGCCAGGAGGTGCGCTTGCAGGAGTTTGCCGACGAGCCTTTCGTGTTCACCCCCCAGCCCCTGGGCAGCGGATACCACAGCCAGTTGATGGGCCTGTGTGCAGCCGCCGGTTTCCAGCCCCGGGTGGTCCAGGAAGCGGCGCGGGTCCATACCCAGATCGGCTTGGTAGCCTGTGGTTTCGGAGTGGCGCTGGTACCGGAATCGGTGGCCGATACCACCCTGCGGAACAAGGTGGTGTTCCGCCCGTTGACAGCGCTGGGGCGCAAGCCGAATCCCGGCATCGGCCTGTACATGAGCCACAACCGGCTCAATGCTTCGCCACTGCTGGAGAACTTCATCGACTTGCTGGATTTTGCGCCACCGGCGTCCGCCGAAGTGGCCTGAGAGCCGCCCCGGGGACGCCAAGCCCCCGGAGTGGAAGGGAACGAGCCTTAGCTGAGCTCGATACGATCGGCGTGGATGACGATCTCGCCCTGCTTGTAGAGGGCGCCGATGGCCTTCTTGAAATTGCCCTTGCTGACCCCGAACAGGCGGCTGATCAGGGCCGGGTCGCTCTTGTCGCTGACCTCCAGGGTGCCGTTGTTTTCCCGCAGCCTGGCCAGGATCTTGGCGTTCAGGCTGCTGGCGGCCTGGGCCCCCACAGGTTGCAGGCTGAGGCTGATCTTGCCATCGGCACGCAGCTCCTTGATGAAGCCCTTTTCCTGCATGCCGGAACGCAGGAACTTGAACACCTCGTTCTTGTGGATCAGGCCCCAGTGCTTGTTGTTGATGATCGCCTTGAAACCCATGTCGGTGGACTCCACCACCAGCAGGTCGACTTCCTGGCCGGCCTGGTAGTTGGCCGGGGTCTTGTCCAGGTAACGGTCCAGGCGAGCGGTGGCGGTGATGCGGCGGGTGTGGCGGTCCAGGTAGACATGCACCACGCAGTAATCACCGGCATTGAGCTGGCGCTTTTCCTCGGAATACGGCAACAGCAGGTCCTTGGACAGTCCCCAGTCCAGGAAAACGCCGATGCTGTTGACTTCGACGACCTTGAGGCTGGCGAACTCACCGACCTGGACTTTCGGCTTCTCGGTTGTTGCAATCAACTTGTCTGCACTATCCAGGTAAACAAAAACGTTCAGCCAGTCTTCATCTTCACTGGGAATATCCTTGGGGATATAACGATTGGGCAGCAATATCTCGCCATCCGCACCGCCATCCAGATACAAACCGAAGTTGGTGTGTTTAACCACTTGCAAACTGTTGTAACGCCCGACTAAAGCCATTTCCAATACCCTCATTGCGTGGGCGGCATTCTACCTGTTTTCCATGGCCAGGTTGGCGCCGCTGTGGCACCGCGGCGGAAAATCCGCGCCAGGCAGCGGTTTTCCTGGCTTTGGCGACAGACTGCAGTCCATTCGTCAGGCCAGGGGGCGCCGTCTTGGCCATTTTCCCTCGCGCCGCAGCCGCCAC
This sequence comes from Pseudomonas sp. B6(2017), assembly GCF_002112765.1. NCBI lineage: Bacteria > Pseudomonadati > Pseudomonadota > Gammaproteobacteria > Pseudomonadales > Pseudomonadaceae > Pseudomonas > Pseudomonas sp. B6(2017). Next base: position 158,821 of record NZ_NEIQ01000004.1, read on the forward strand.
TGGCCGGGCAGGTCTTATTTAAAACAGCGACTTAGCGACATATTCGAGATACCGCTTCAGGAACAAGGATAAACTCCGACCTGCACTAACACCCGGGGAAACAAACAATTATCGGGCGACTCTGTTAGGATGGCTGGCCAAATTAATTTTCCCAAAGGTTAAATGGCAATCATGCGAGTAAAAAACTCCAGCAGCAAAGTCAAACCTGTCCCCGTGGTGGAAACCAGCGAATCGATCAATGAACAGGTCGCGGCCTTCCTGAAATCCGGTGGCCAGATCCAGCAGATCGCCAAGGGCGTCAGCGGCCAGACCTTCAGCCCGTCCAAGCAGATCAGCCTCGGCAAGAAGTAATACTCCCCCGCTTTTCCTGGTCCCCTGGCGCTTGCTCCAAGCGTCGGGGCCGGCGCTACCTTCTCCCCCCCGCTCCAGCAAAAATCGACGAACGGCCCGAACCTGCAGGCCACGACCGGTATCCTTGCAGCCCTCTGGATAAATCGTTTCAGCCATCCCAGGCTGTCACTCCCCGCAGTCCAAGGAGTGCTGCATGCGCAAACTCACTTTCCTGGCCATCTGCCTGGCCCTGGCGTGCCCGCTGGCCCAGGCGCAGATCTTCCAGCGCGAGCTGGGCGACTTCGACCTCAAGCTGGGCACCAGCCCCAGTCGCAGCATGGCCCAGGGCCTGGTCAAACCATCTTCCAGCGGCTCCTTCCATGGCGGCCTCGACCTGGACCACGACAGCGGCTGGTACTTCGGCCAGTGGTCGCCAAGCCTGGGCCTGAGCCCCGCGAGCCGCCTGGAGGTCGATTCCTACCTGGGCTTCAAGCAGTCCCTCGACCAGAACCTGGGCTATGAACTGGGAGTGATCCACTACAACTATCCGCAATTGCGCACCCAGGACAGCCAGCAGCTCTACGGCGGCCTGAGCCTGCTGGGCAGCCGTTTCGGCGCGGCCTTCAGCAACGACCCGGACCGACGCAACAGCACCCTGTTCGCCGACTTGGGCGGCAACCCACCATTCGGGATCGGGGTCAGCGTCAAGTACAGCACCTACCGCCTGAACAATGCCGTGTCGGTGGCCAAGGGCGGCTACATCTCCAGCTTCAACGACTGGTCGATCAAGTTCTCCCGCCCATGGCTGGGGATCGATCTCAACCTGATCTACAGCGACTCCAGCCTCAACGGCAGCGATTGCCCGGCCTATTCTGGACACAATAGCCGCTGCGACGGCCTGCTGACCTTCAAGGCCGAGCGGAGCTTCTACTAGAAGCGCTGAACTGCCGGGGGCCTTCGGGGTTCAGATGCAGCAACCCGCACACCCAAGGACCTGGATATGTCGCGCCGGTGCTACCTCTTCATCGCCTTGCTGATCGCCAGCCTGCTGCTGGGTGCCTGTAGCCGGGTGGGCCTGGCCTACCGCAACCTGGACGTGATCATTCCCTGGACCCTTGACGATTACCTGGATATGAACAGCGAGCAGAAGAGCTGGCTCAACCAGCGCCTGCAGCAGCACCTGAGCTGGCATTGCAGCACCCAGCTACCAGGCTACCTGGACTGGCTCGACCGCCTGCAGTCGATGGTCCGCGACAACCAGGTCAATGATGCGGCGCTGCAGGCACGCACCCGTGAAGCCAAGCAAGCCATCGCCGAGATCGCCCGCCAGATCACCCCATCGGCCGTGGAGTTGCTGCAAGGCCTGGATGAGCGGCAAGTGGCGCAGATGAACAGCTCCCTGGCCAAGGACCTGCAGGAACACCGCGAGCAGTACCTCCAGCCGCCCCTGGCACGGCAGATCGAACAGCGTAGCCAGCGCATGGAAAAACGCCTCAGGGCCTGGCTCGGTACCTTGAACCCGCAACAACGCCTGCGTGTCGAGCGATGGTCCGTCTCTCTGGGCGAGCAGAACCGCCAGTGGCTCGCCAACCGCGCCCACTGGCAGGCGCTGTTCAGCACTGCAGTACAGCAGCGGCGGGCCAGCGACTTCCCGCAGCGCATCGAACAATTGCTGGTGGACCGCGAAAGCCTGTGGACCGCCAGCTACCGCCAGGCCTACGAGCACACCGAACAGGCCGCACGCAGCCTCGTGGTGGACCTGATGGCCAGCAGCAGTCCCGAGCAACGCCAGCGCCTGCTGAAAAAGATCGACGGCGTGCGCCAGGACTTCACCAACCTGAAATGCCTGCAGGACGCTCGCCGTCCCTGACTCAGGCGATCTGGGCCTTGGACGCCAGCTCGTCGAAGGTCAGTGGGTCCAGGGCATCGGCCTGTTCGTCCAGTACCTGGCGTGGATGCTCGTTGCCCGGAATGCTGCTGTCGAGCAAGCACAACAGGCTCGAGCCCCGGGGCGTGAGCATGAAGTTCTCGCCGTTACCGCCCTCCTGCTCCGGCCTGCTCTGGATGAACTCCCGGTCCAGCAGCAGTTTTTCGTATTCGGTGGCGGTGCTCTTCAGTTCATCCAGGTTACCCGTGGACTCGCCTTCGGCGGCCATGGCCGCCGCATGCTGCTCGGCATAAGGCCGTGGGGTGAAGCTGTGGCCAGCACCGTTCTGCACTTCGTGCAGCAAGCGTTCGATCAGATCCCAGTTGTAAGTCGCCATTTCGATTCAACCTCCAGAATGCAGTGCCTTGCCTGGGTTGTGACCGGTGGCTACGCCAGCCGTTCAGGAATTTCGCACCACCTGGCAGCTTGTCGATCTGCTTGCCCACCAAACGACTAGCGTGTGTAGAACCCATCCCCCGCCCTGAGGAACGACATCATGGATATCAGCGATCATCCCGTGGTCAGCCGGGAACAATGGCTGGAAGCACGCAAGCAGCACCTGCTCAACGAAAAGGCATTCACGCGCCAACGTGACCGGCTCAGCGCCGAACGCCGGGCACTGCCCTGGGTGAGGATCGACAAGCCCTACCGCTTCCACGGGCCCCATGGCGCACTGACGCTGGCCGAGTTGTTCGGCGGTCGCAGCCAGTTGGTGGTCTATCACTTCATGTTCGCAGACGGCTGGGAAGAAGGCTGCAAGGGTTGCTCATTCCTGGCCGATCATTTCGATGGGGCCAACCTGCACCTGGCCCACCATGACGTGGCGTTGGTGGCGGTGTCCCATGCGCCCTACGAGCAGTTCCAAGCCTTTGGCCAGCGCATGGGCTGGCGCTTCGACTGGCTCTCCAGCGCCGGCGACGACTTCAACCAGGACTTTGGCGTCAGCTTCGACAGCGAACAGCTGGCCAGCGCCACAGCCAGCTACAACTATGCGCCAGTGAGCGGCAACGAGCTGGAGCTGCCCGGCTTGAGCGTGTTCTATCGCAACGAGCAGGGACAGATATTCCACACCTACTCCACTTATGCCCGGGGCCTGGACCTGCTGCTGGGGGCGTACAACTTCCTGGACCTCACGCCCAAAGGGCGCAACGAGGGGCCGATCATGAACTGGGTTCGCCACCATGACCGCTATGCGCCAACCCCAGGTGCAAAACAGGGGGCGGGATGTTGCTGCAACGACTGAACTCTCGGCACGATCGACGGCGGGACCGCGCTAGCGGTTCCACCACAGCGCCAGCTAAGCTGTAGGCATGACCCCCGCCTACCACAGTCTCCACGAATACACCCTGCGCATGAACCGGGTGCTGGAGCATATCGACCAACACCTGGACCAACCCCTGGAGCTGGGCGACTTGGCGCAGGTGGCGCATTTCTCGCCTTATCATTTTCATCGCCTGTTCAGCGCCTGGGTCGGCGAACCCCTGGGCGTCTACCTGAGGCGTCGGCGCCTGGCCCGCGGCGCACACCTGCTGGCCAGCCGGCCTGAGGCCTCGATCCTGGAGATCGCACTGGAAGTGGGTTTTGGCTCCGGCGAGGCCTTTTCCCGGGCGTTCAAGCAGCACTTCTCGGTCTCGCCCAGCACCTGGCGCGATACCGAGCCCAAGCGTTGGCACCGCCGCCTGGACGACATTCGCGAACGCCGCCTGCGGCAATTGCGCAATCCTGATCAGACCCACATCCCGGCTTTCGACGATCCTGATGCCTTCATTCACCTGAAGGAGCTCACAATGAAGGTCACCATCAAGGAACTGCCCCCCGTACGCGTCGCCTACCTGCGCTATACCGGCGCCTACGGGCCGGGGATCGGCCTGTTCTGGCAGCAGGCCGTCATCCCCTGGATGGCCGAGAACGGGCTCATGGGCCGCGCACGCTACGGCATCGGCCATGACGACCCTTACGTCACCCCACCCGAGAAGTGCCGCTACGACGCCTGCGTCGAAGTCCCCCTCGACTTCAAGGGACGGGCTCCCGCGGTCGTCACCACCCTGCCCGGTGGCCTCTATGCGATCACGCACTACCAGGGCAAAGGCCCCGATATCGCCGATACCTGGAGCGAGTTGTGCCGCGATTGGCTGCCCAAGAGTGGTATGCAGCCCGACGCACGGCCGGCCTTCGAGCTGTATCCGATGGACGCCTGGAGCGATCGAACCGGTGATCTGGAGTTCGATATCTGCTTTCCGGTCAAGGCGCTGTAAGCCATAGAGAATCTGAATGCGCAGGAGGTAGCAGGCCGCCCGGATTCGAAGCTTATCCGGTGGATGCCCACCACGCTCCCTGCGTCGGTGGGCCGGAATGCCAGCCCGGCATGCGCTCACGGTCCTGCAGCCGCCAGTGCCGGAATGCAAACGGGGGAGCCTGTGCTCCCCCGTCATTTTTTTGCCAGGCCCATGACCAGCGGGCTTGCCTCAGCGGGACGGAATGGCCCTGATATCGCGCACGATGAAGCGCGGCAGAACCCGGACATAGAAGGTCTCCACATCGGAGTTACCGCTGTTGGTAATCACCCCAAGCATGGTTTTCATATTGCGTAACTGGCCCATTGCGCCGGCAGGCTGGAGCCCATCGCGTTGCTGGGCGAAGTGCAACACTTCGACACCGGCACGCTTGACCTGGACCTTGTAGCCGAAGTCGACACTGGCCAGGATCGTATTATCGTCGACGATCTTGGACACCAGCCCACCTTGGGAGTCACTGAGCCGGCGCTTGTACACCGCCTCTACATCCAGCAGGTAATCGGCACTGTCCTTGCTCGCCGCGTAGCGATTGGCATTGCCCAGTTGCTGGATCAACTCCGTGCCCAATTGCTGGCGCAGTTTGTCCTCAGGCAAGAAGCGCGGGCTCTCGCCGATCAGTTGCAGATCGAAATGGTCGATCCAGTAGGTGGCGTCGGCAGGAATCTGCACGGGTTTGGACGAGATGTAGTAATCCGGCCGGGAGGCACACCCGACGAGCAAGACACAGGTGAACAACAGCGACAGCAGGCGCATTAAGGATCTTCCTTGAAAGCGATTTCGTTGGGTGCACTGGCGCGGATCAAGGAAACGCATCCAGGCGCTTGGCGCTCGCCCAAGACCCGGAACGCTTGAGGGGAGCGTGAAGATTCGCCCCTTCGGGACAGCAGCGATACCGGGAAAGGCGCGCGATATTAGTTCGCCACTATCCAGGCGTCAATTGAACCCAGCTTGCAGAACTGGCGTGCCGGGGCCGATCCAACTGAACTTTGCCCGTTCCAGGCGCCTCAACCGGATGTCCCCCTGTCCACCACATGAGGCGCAGCCCATGAAAACCCTGAACCTGCTCATCCTCGCCGGCAGCCTGCTGCTGGCCCTGCCCGCCTGGGCCTGTACCCCGGACGAAGCCACCGCCAAGCGCGAGCAACTGGCCCGGGAGGTCAGCAAGATCACCGAGCAAAACCCGGCCAAGGCCAAGGAAATCAACGATGAGTTGCAGAAGATGAACCTGGGCAGCGCCAGCAAGGATCTGCCCGACGATTGCCAGCTGATCGACCAACGCCTCAAGGAACTGGCCGACGCCGAGAATAAAGCCGACCACTGAAAGTCCGGAAAACAAAAAGCCCGGACCAGGTCCGGGCTTTCTAACTGGCACTCAGGCCTGCACTTTACTCAGCAGCTGGTGCTGGCTTGCGGCGCTTGAGAGGCGCCAGGCCGTCCTGGCTGACCAGGGCCGGGCCGTCGCTCTTGGGCCGGTTGGCGCTCTTGCGCTTGGTCGGCGACTTGGCCAGGGACTTTTTCTTGTCGCCCTTGGCATCGGTCTTTTTCTTCTTGGTACCAGCGGCCTTGCCCGAGGCCTTGACCTTCTTCGGACCGCCGTAGGTGCCCTTGACCTCCTTGATGGTGCGACGCTCGAAGCTCTGCTTGAGGTAGCGCTCGATGCTCGACATCAGGTTCCAGTCGCCATGGCAGATCAGCGAGATAGCCAGGCCTTCGTTGCCGGCACGACCGGTACGGCCGATGCGGTGCACGTACTCGTCGCCACTGCGAGGCATGTCGAAGTTGATCACCAGGTCCAGGCCCTCGACGTCCAGGCCGCGGGCAGCGACATCGGTGGCCACCAGGATCTTCACCCCGCCCTGCTTCAGGCGGTCGATGGCCAGCTTGCGATCCTTCTGGTCCTTGTCGCCGTGGAGGACGAACGCCTTGTAGTCCTGGGCCACCAGGCGGCCGTAGATGCGGTCGGCCATGGCCCGGGTGTTGGTGAAGATAATGGCCTTCTGGTAGGTCTCGTTGGCCAGCAGCCAGTTGACGATCTGCTCTTTGTGCTGGTTGTGGTCGGCCGTGATGATCTGCTGGCGCGTGGTCTCGTTGAGCTGGCTGACGCTGTTGAGTTGCAGGTGCTCGGGGTTGTCGAGGACCTTGGCGACCATTTCCCGCAGGCCGGAACCACCGGTGGTGGCGGAGAACAGCATGGTCTGCTGGCGGCTCGGGCACTCATCCACCAGGCGTTGCACGTCCTCGGCAAAGCCCATGTCGAGCATGCGGTCGGCTTCGTCGAGCACCAGCACTTCGACTTCCTTGAGGTCCAGGTTCCCGGCGTTGAGGTGTTCCAGCAGGCGACCCGGGGTACCGATGAGGATATCCGGCACCTTGCGCAGCATGGCGGCCTGGACCTTGAAATCCTCGCCACCGGTGATCAGGCCGGACTTGATGAAGGTGAACTGGGAGAAACGCTCGGCTTCCTTCAGGGTCTGCTGGGCCAGCTCCCGGGTCGGCAGCAGGATCAGGGTCTTGATGCTGACGCGGATCTTCGCCGGGCCGATCAGGCGATTGAGGATCGGCAGGATGAAGGCCGCGGTCTTGCCGCTACCGGTTTGTGCCGTCACCCGCAGGTCACGCCCTTGCAGCGCGAGCGGAATAGCCGCGGCCTGTACCGGAGTCGGCTCGACAAATTTAAGCTCGGCCACGGCTTTGAGCAGGCGTTCGTGCAGGGCGAATTGGGAAAACACGGGTGCTACCTCGAAGATGTGCAAAAAAACAGCTGTATAGGGTAACGGTTTCGGAGGCCCAGGCCGAGTTTCTTTGTGCAAACGGTGGCAAAGAGTTGGTTTTTTGTTAGCCGATTTTTCTCAAGCCGTAACTTTGCCGGGGTTAGATGCTCTAATCCCCCCCTTGTGCCACACAGAAGAATCGTTTTAGCCCATGGACTTCAAACAGCTCTGGCTCGATACCCAGGACCTCTGGGGAGCCCTCGACCAACACCCGCTCCTCCACGCCGGCCTGGGCCTGGCTCTGTTGCTGGTAGTCGCCCTGGTACTCGGACGGGTGGCCCGCTACCTGGTGCTGCATGGCGTGCGGCTGCTGGGGCGGCAGCCGGCCCTGCACTGGCTCAACGACCTGCGCCAGAACAAGGTGTTCCACCGCCTGGCGCAGATGACCCCGTCCGTGGTGATCCAGTTCGGCCTGCACCTGGTGCCGGAGTTGAGCCAGGCCAGCCAGCTGTTCCTCGGCAACCTGGCCATGGCCTTCACCATCCTGTTCCAGCTCCTGGCCCTGAGCGCCCTGCTCAATGCCCTGCTGGACATCTACGCCCGCACCGAGCACGCCCGCACCCGCTCGATCAAGGGTTATGTGCAACTGGCGAAGATGGTGCTGTACGTGTTCGGCGCCATCATCATCGTCGCCACCCTCATCGACCGCTCGCCGGTGTTGCTGCTCTCGGGCCTGGGCGCCATGTCGGCGGTGATCCTGTTGGTGTACAAGGACACCCTCTTGTCCTTCGTCGCCAGCGTGCAACTGACCAGCAACGACATGCTGCGGGTCGGCGACTGGATCGAGATGCCCCAGGTGGGCGCCGATGGCGACGTGGTGGACATCACCCTGCACACGGTCAAGGTGCAGAACTTCGACAAGACCATCGTTTCCATCCCCACCTGGCGACTGATGTCCGAATCGTTCCGCAACTGGCGCGGCATGCAGCAGTCCGGCGGTCGGCGGATCAAGCGCAGCCTGTTCATCGACGCCAGCGGCGTGCGTTTCCTGCATGACGACGAAGAGGCGCGGCTGAGCGGGGTACGCCTGCTCACCGACTACATCGGGCGCAAGCAGGCCGAGCTAAAAAGCTGGAACGAGGCCCAGGGCAACGTTGCCGCACTGTCGGCCAACCGCCGGCGCATGACCAACCTCGGCACCTTCCGCGCCTATGCCCTGGCCTACCTGAAGAGCCACCCCGAGATCCAACCGAACATGACCTGCATGGTGCGCCAGATGCAGACCACGGCCCAGGGCATTCCCCTGGAGATCTACTGCTTCACCCGCACCACGGTATGGGCCGACTACGAACGGATCCAGGGGGATATCTTCGACTACCTGCTGGCGGTGATGCCGGAGTTCGGCCTGAGCCTGTACCAGCAACCCAGCGGCAACGACCTGCGCGCCGGCCTGCTACCGGCGGTTCTGGGTGCCAGCCATATCGGCCCGAGCCAGAAGCAGGCGCTCTGACTAATGCCGATCAGTTAAGGCAACGGTAGGAGCGAGGCTTGCCCGCGATGGGCTTCAGAGCGCTGCGTTTACCCCGTAAGCAGGCCCTAACTTTGACGAGCATCGCGAGCAACCGAGCGTCGACCGGCTGCTCCTGCAGGGGATCACCTCGCCTAACTGAGCGGCATTGGGCGCTCTGCGCCCAACGCAAACCCCAGCCCCCCGATTCCTGGCGTTTTCAGGCTGCCGTCGGTGCTGCCTGCGACAGCGGGTCAGGCAGCGAACGGCAAGCCAGCAGGATGAACAGCACGGACAGCAACGCGCAGGCAGCCCCCAGACAAATCGCCGCGCCGTAGCCCTGGTACAGGTCGAACAGCCAGCCGGCGAGACTGCCGCCCAGCAATGCCGCGATACCTACCGACATGTACAGGGCGCCGAGTATTGCCCCCAGGTTGGCGGTGCCGAACCAATAGGCCGCCACCGCCGGGTAGAGCGAAATGCAACCGCCGTTGGCCACGCCAAAGCACAGGGCGAACAACGCCAGGGCCATGAAGCCGTCGGCCACCAGCCACAGCAGGTTCAACAGCACCAGGACCAAGGTCAGCGCGATCAGCAGGCGCCGGCTGCCGATCCGGTCGCCCAGGCTGCCGAGGAACAGGCGACCGCCGACGTTGCCAACGCCGATCAGGCCAATCAGCAAGTTGGCTGCGGACACCCCCAGCCCTGCCTGCCGGGCATAGGGATTGATGTGCACCAACGCCACGAACAACCCCACCGAACCGCACAGGATCGCCGCGAAATACCACCAGAAGCGCGCCATGCCCAGGGCCTCGCTCAGGCACAAGCCGGCCGTGGCCGCCTGGGGCCGCTCGGCCATGGCGGGCAGGCCGTCCGCGAACAGCCCCAGCTCCTGGGGGCCGCTGCGCATCAGGGCCGTGGCACCCAGGCCAAGCAGCAAGATCGCGCCAGCGAAGATCTGCAAGGTCGCCTCCCAGGAAAAATGCTCCATCAGCCAGCCGGCCAGCAGCGGCCCGGCAAAGGTCCCGACCCCGGTTCCCGCCAGGGCAAGGCCCGAGGCCTGGCTACGCCGCCTGACGAACCAGCGCTGGACCACCGCCACCGCCGGCACATACACCAGGCCGACACCCAGTCCCACCAGCACGCAGAAGCACAGCAGGAACCACCACAACGACCCGGACGCCAGGCTCGCGCAGAAAAAACCCAGGGCCAGGGACAAGATGCCGGCCCCCACCACCCGCCGGGTGGAAGTGCGATCGGCCAGCATGCCGGCGACAACCCCCATGGCGTAGTAGATCAACGCAGTCAGGGAAAACACCGAGGCCACGGAAAAGCTCCCCACCGCGAAATTGGCCTGGATCTGCGAGAAGAACGCACCGAAGGAATAGGCACCGCCAAAAATCAGCGCCAACAGCACATGGGTGGCCAACACCACATACCAGCCGTGGAATACCTGGAACTTCATGGCGCAACGCCCTCCCTTGCCTGGAGCCGGTTTCAGCAAAGCCAGCTCCATCTTGTAATGTCTTGTATATACATATGAATGCAATTTCATGGCCAGCCGCATCACCTTGCGCTCGGCCCTTTGCTTCAACTAGCTAACTATTTGTTTTAAATGGCAAAAACAGTGACAAAAAAAGAACCCGCCGATGTGGCGGGTCCTGGGCAGAGCATCGCTCCTGGGGATGGGGGTAACAGCTGCGTAGAACCGCTACCCAATCTGGCTGGCGCCCGTAACCTTCACGCCACGGCCACCCTGCGCTGGCCATGGCGGCTGACCCACACCGCCAGCAGGATCACCAGCCCGCCAAGGGCCAGGCGTCCCAGGTCTTCATGGCGGTTCCAGATCAGCAAATTGAGCAACAGGCCCACCGGCACATGCAGGTTGTTCATCACCGCCAGGGTCGCGCCGGTGACCAGGCAGGCGCCCTTGTTCCACCAGTACAGCCCCAGGGCCGTGGCCACCAGCCCGAGGAACAGCAGCACCGCCCAGGTCACCGGGGCATCCGGCAAGAAGTGCGCCTTGCCGAACAGCAGGAACGCCGGCAACACCACCAGCAAGGCTCCCAGGTAGAAGTAGCCGAAACGCCGGTAATGCGGCAGGTCGCTGGGGTAGCGGGCCACCAGGTGCTTGTACAGCACCTGCCCGGCGGCATAGGTGAAGTTGGCCAATTGCAGCAACAAGAAACCCATGAAGAAGTCCGGGTTGATCCGGTCATAACGGATCACTGCGGCGCCCGCCACCGCCACCAGGGCCGCCAGCAGGCCCCAGGGATTGAAGCGCCGGTTCAGGGCGTCCTCGATCAGGGTCACGTGCAACGGCGTGAGGATGGTGAACAACAGCACCTCCGGCACGCTCAGCACCCGGAAGCTCAGGTACAGGCACACATAGGTGATGCCGAACTGCAGCGCGCCGATCAGCAGCATGCCGCGCATGAAGGCCGGCTCCACCCGGCGCCAGCGGGTCAGCGGGATGAAGACCAACCCGGCCAGCAGCACCCGCACCAGCACCGCGAAGTAGCTATCGACATGCCCGGCCAGGTACTCGCCGATCAGATTGAAGGAAAACGCCTGGATCAGGGTGACAACAAGTAGATAGCCCATGCTCGCCTCATCTTTGGATGGCGGCGACGATAACGGTTTTGCCGGCGCGGGTGAAATCGCCGGCAAAAAAAGCCCGATCTCGCAAGGCGTTCGATCGGGCATTGGCACTGAAGGAGCACGCAGTGCAAAGGGAGGTTCGATGCGCGAACCGGCTTGAAGGGGGTACGCAGGAACTACTTGAACATCCTGCGATTATCTGGGGATTAACCCGTCAGGCCACCTGGGCCAGCCTGGCGTTGGCCTGGTTCAGTCCCTTCTCGTGGAAATCGCCACCCAGGTTCAGGCCCTCGGCATGGATGAACTGCACGTCGTGGATCCCGATGAAGGCCATGACCTGGCGCAGGTAGGGTTCCTGATGGTCAGTGCTGCTGCCGGCGTAGATCCCGCCACGGGCCGTCAGCACGAAGGCACGCTTGCCAGTGAGCAGGCCCTGGGGACCGGTCTGGGTGTACTTGAAGGTGACCCCGGCGCGCAGCACATGGTCGAGCCAGGCCTTGAGGGTGCTGGGGATGGCGAAGTTGTACATGGGCGCCGCCATCACCAGGACGTCGGCCGCCAACAGCTCCTCGGTCAGCTCATTGGAGCGTTGCAGCGAATCCTGCTCGGCGGCGTTGCGTTGCTCGGCAGGCTTCATCCAGCCGCCCAGCAGGTTGGCGTCCAGGTGCGGCACCGGGTTGCGAGCCAGGTCGCGCACGGTGATCGAGTCCGCCGGATAGGCCGCTTGCCACTGCTGGATAAAGGTCTGGGTCAGTTGGCGGGATACGGAATCCTGCTGGCGGGCACTGCTTTCGATGATCAGGACGCGGGACATGGGTGAAGCCTCCATCGGGGTATGCGTAAGTCGATGGGGCGCAGATTAAACAGAGATATATCGATGAAAAAGCGCAAATAACTGCTACAACCAATCAATAATTTCGTTTATAAGCGAAGCCAGTCCCAACGTTGTCGTCGACCCTGGCTTCACTGGAGTCACTTGGCCTGGCAGCTCAGGTCCAGGCGCAGCTTGATGATCTTGCGGTTGAACTTGGCGGTGACGTTCCGGCTCTGCCCCGCCGCGACCTCCACCCGGCGAGTGCGAGGCGATTCGGGACCGTTGCGAAACACCACGGTGCAGGTAGCGTCGGTCTTGCCATAGTTGTTCAACTGGATGGAACCGATGTCCTCATCGGTGTCGTAGGCGGTGTAGTCGATGCCCAGGCCGTTGAGTTGCTTGTCGACATCGATGGGATAGGCCCAGGCCCCCAGGGGCAACAGGGCCAGCAGCACACAACAGAATTTTCTCATTCGGCGCTCTCCAATGCGGGAGCGCCAGCTTAGGACAAGAGGAGCCCCTCATGAAAGCGCCCCGCGTGACCCTGGATCAATGGCGCACCCTGCAGGCCGTGGTCGATCACGGCGGCTTCGCCCAAGCCGCCGAAGCCCTGCATCGTTCGCAATCCTCGGTCAGCTATACCGTGGCACGCATGCAGGACCAGCTCGGCGTGCCGCTACTGCGTATCGATGGGCGCAAGGCGGTGCTCACCGAAGCTGGCGGCGTGCTGCTGCGCCGCTCCCGGCAGTTGGTCAAGCAGGCCAGCCAGCTCGAAGACCTGGCCCATCACATGGAGCAGGGCTGGGAAGCCGAGGTCCGCCTGGTGGTGGATGCCGCCTACCCCAATGCGCGCCTGGTCCGCGCCCTTACCGCATTCATGCCGCAGAGCCGCGGCTGCCGCGTGCGCCTGCGCGAGGAAGTGCTGTCCGGGGTCGAGGAAGTGCTGCTCGAGGGCGTTGCCGACCTGGCCATCAGCGGTTTCAACATCCCCGGCTACCTGGGGACCGAGATGAGTTCGGTGGAATTCGTCGCCGTGGCCCATCCCGAACACGCCCTGCACCGCCTGCAACGACAACTGGCCTTCCAGGACCTGGAAAGCCAGTTGCAGGTAGTGATCCGCGACTCCGGCCGCCAGCAACCGCGGGACGTGGGCTGGCTGGGTGCCGAGCAGCGCTGGACCGTGGGCAGCCTGGCCACCGCCGCGAAGTTCGTCAGCAGCGGCCTGGGTTTCGCCTGGCTGCCACGGCACATGATCGAGCGCGAGCTGAACGAAGGGCTGCTCAAGGTGCTGCCCCTGGACCAGGGCGGCAGCCGCCATCCGACCTTCTTCCTCTACTCCAACAAGGACAAACCCCTGGGCCCGGCGACGCAGATCCTGGTGGAACTGCTGCGCACCTTCGACACCGCGCCGCTGGACGCGCCGTTCGCCGCCCCCGAGCAAGCCTGAAGTCCCAACCACCAGAACAAGGAGTTCTGCCATGGCGTATTTCGAGCATGAAGGTTGCACCCTGCACTACGAAGAATACGGCCGGGGCGAGCCCCTGCTGCTGGTCCACGGCCTGGGTTCCAGCGCCCAGGACTGGGAAAAGCAGGTCCCGGAACTGGCGACCCGCTATCGCCTGATCATCCCGGACGTACGCGGCCATGGCCGCTCCGACAAGCCCCGGGAACGCTACAGCATCCCCGGATTTGCCGCCGACCTCATGGCCCTGGTCGAACACCTGGGCCTGGGGCCGGTGCACTATGTCGGGCTGTCCATGGGCGGCATGATCGGCTTCCAGCTGGCAGTGGACCAGCCGCACCTGTTCAAGAGCCTGTGCATCGTCAACAGCGCGCCCGAGGTCAAGCTGCGCTCGGCCGACGACTATTGGCAGTGGTTCAAGCGCTGGAGCATGTCCCGGCTGCTGAGCATGGCGGCCATCGGCAAGGCCCTGGGCCAGCGACTGTTTCCCAAGCCCGAGCAAGCCGAGTTGCGGCAGAAGATGGCCGAACGCTGGGCAAGAAACGACAAACGTGCTTATCTCGCCAGCTTCGACGCCATCGTCGGCTGGGGAGTCCAGGAACGCCTGGGCCGTATCACCTGTCCAACCCTGGTCGTCAGCGCCGACCACGACTACACCCCGGTGGCGCTCAAGGAGGCTTACGTCAAACTGCTGCCGCACGCGCAGTTGGTGGTGATCGAGGACTCCCGGCACGCCACACCGCTTGACCAACCGCAGCGCTTCAACCAGACCCTGCTGCACTTCATCAATACAGTCGACACCACCACCCAGGATCACTGACCCATGCTGAAAAAAATCGCCCTCGTCGCCGGTTCCGTACTCTTCGCCGCCAACCTGATGGCAGCGCAACCGGCCAAGGCACCCCACGTCATGCTGGACACGAGCTTCGGCAAGATCGAGATCGAACTGGATCCGGTCAAGGCGCCGGTCTCCAGCAAGAACTTCCTCGACTACGTCGACAGCGGCTTCTACTCCAACACCATCTTCCACCGGGTGATCCCCGGCTTCATGGTCCAGGGCGGTGGCTTCACCGCGCAGATGGTGCAGAAGGACACCCGTGACCCGATCAAGAACGAAGCCTCCAACGGCCTGCACAACGTGCGCGGCACCCTGGCCATGGCCCGGACTTCGAACCCCAACTCGGCCACCAGCCAGTTCTTCATCAACGTCGCCGACAACGCCTTCCTCGATCCGGGCCGCGATGCCGGCTACGCGGTATTCGGCAAGGTGGTGAACGGCATGGAAGTCGTGGACCAGATCGTCAACTCCCAGACCACCACCAAGCAAGGCATGCAGAACGTCCCGGTCGACCCGGTACTGATCAAGTCGGCCAAGCGCATCGACTGATCACGCAGCCTGTCCCCGACGGCGGCGCCCTACCCGGCCGTTTAAAAACCTAGGCGAGGCAGCCAGCGCAAGGCGAAAACAGGCGAAAAAGCGCAGTTTACGAGCGCTAAATGAGCATTTTGAGCCTGTTTTCAACGCAGCGATGGCAACGCAGATAGTTTTTCAGCGGCCTGCTACCCGGCGCCCCGTCCGCTATAGCACAGGAGAGCCCGTACAACGGGCTGCAGACCCCATGCTCTATCGTCGTTTCGAACAACTGATCGATATCTTCCGCGACACCCCCGCGACCACCCCGCCCAACCGGGTCCTGCCCTTCTATTTCCACTACATCAAGCAAGTCTGGCCGAGCTTCGTCGCCCTGCTGGTGGTCGGGCTGTTCGTGGCGCTGATCGAGGTGTCGCTGTTCAGCTACCTGAGCACCATCATCGACCTGGCCCAGGGCACGCCCAGCGTCCAGGTCTTCAGCGACCATGGCCTGGAGCTGGCCTGGATGGCGGTGGTGGCGCTGTTGCTGCGTCCGCTGATGGTGGGCCTGCACGACCTGCTGATGCACCAGACCATCACCCCGGGGATGACCAGCCTGATCCGCTGGCAGAACCACAGCTACGTGCTGCGCCAGAGCCTGAACTTCTTCCAGAACGACTTCGCCGGGCGCATCGCCCAGCGCATCATGCAGACCGGCTACTCGCTGCAGGACTCCTCGGTGCAGGTGATCGACGCCCTGTGGCACGTGACCATCTACGCGGTCGGCGCCCTGGTGCTGTTCGCCGATGCCGACTGGCGCCTGATGATCCCGCTGCTGTTGTGGATCGTCGGTTTCATCGGCGCCATGCGGTTCTTCGTGCCGCGTATCCAGAAACGCTCGGTGGATGCCTCCGACGCCCGGTCCAAGCTCATGGGGCGAATCGTCGACGGCTACACCAACATCGCCACCCTGAAGCTGTTCGCCCATACCCATTTCGAGCAGAGCTACGCCCGCGAGGCCATCGCCGAACAGACCGAGAAGAGCCAGTTGGCCGGTCGCGTGGTGACCTCCATGGACGTCACCATCACCACCCTCAACGGCCTGTTGATCGCCGGCACCACGGGCCTGGCCCTGTGGTTGTGGAGCCAGTCGCTGATCAGCGCCGGGGCCATCGCCCTGGCCACCGGCCTGGTGATCCGTATCGTCAACATGTCCGGCTGGATCATGTGGGTGATCAACGGCATCTTCGAGAACATCGGCATGGTCCAGGACGGCCTGCAGACCATCGCCCAGCCGCTGCAACTGACCGACCGCGACCAGGCACCCAAGCTCGAAGTGACCCGAGGCGCGGTGAACTTCGAGCATGTCGAGTTCCACTACGGCAAGGCCAACAAGGTCATCAGCGATCTCAACCTGCACATCCGTCCCGGGGAAAAGATCGGCCTGATCGGCCCCTCCGGGGCGGGCAAGTCGACCCTGGTCAACCTGCTGCTGCGCCTCTACGACCTGCAGGGCGGGCAGATCCTGATCGACGGCCAGGACATCGCCGGGGTGACCCAGGAAAGCCTGCGCGAGCGTATCGGCATGATCACCCAGGACACCTCGCTGCTGCACCGCTCGATCCGTGACAACCTGCTCTACGGACGTCCCGACGCCACTGACGAGGAACTCTGGGAAGCCGTGCACAAGGCCCGCGCCGACGAGTTCATCCCGCTGTTGTCCGACGCCCAGGGCCGTACCGGCTTCGACGCCCACGTGGGCGAGCGCGGGGTCAAGCTGTCCGGCGGCCAGCGCCAGCGCATCGCCATCGCCCGGGTACTGCTCAAGGACGCGCCGATCCTGATCATGGACGAAGCCACCTCGGCCCTGGACTCGGAAGTCGAGGCGGCGATCCAGGAAAGCCTGGAGACCCTGATGCAGGGCAAGACCGTGATCGCCATTGCCCACCGGCTCTCCACCATCGCCCGCATGGACCGCCTGGTAGTGCTGGAACAGGGCCGCATCGCCGAAACCGGCACCCATGCCGAACTGCTGGCCCACGGCGGCCTGTATGCGCGGCTGTGGCAACACCAGACCGGCGGCTTCGTCGGCATCGACTGAGCGCTCAGCAGCGGCTACAGGTGGTTGGTGTAGCCGCTGCCGCAGGCTACGTACGGGCGCATAGCGGCCGCAGGATCGGGTAGCCACCACCACCGCAGGAAGGCCCTTCGGGCCTTGGCGCAGCTTCGCAGGCCCAGCAGCGGCTACAGACTCAGCACAACATCCTGAAAAGACGCCAGAGCCCCAGCCCACGGGGCCTGGCGTTTTTCATGGGTGGGTGGAATTGCCGCCAAAGCCTGCTGTACTGAGCCTAGGTTGCGGAGCGAAACCTGTAGTTAATCTGCTGGATGCATAACAGCTGTAGCGCGTTGATAGGTCGACCTATCAAGGACTCTCCCATGTCGTTGTTCAAGCGTTCCATGACTGAAATGCTCGGTACCTTCTGGCTGGTGTTGGGCGGTTGCGGCAGCGCCGTACTCGCGGCGGCCTTTCCCAATGTCGGCATCGGCCTGCTGGGGGTCGCCCTGGCCTTCGGCCTGACCGTCCTGACCATGGCCTTCGCCATCGGCCATATCTCCGGTTGCCACCTCAACCCCGCGGTATCCGTGGGCCTGGTGGTGGGTGGACGCTTCCCGGCCAGGGAACTGCCGGCGTACGTGGTGGCCCAGGTGATCGGCGCAGTGATCGCCGCGGCGTTGCTGTACTTCATCGCCATTGGCAAGCCCGGCTTCGAGCTGGCCTCGGGGCTGGCCGCCAATGGTTATGGCGAGCACTCGCCCGGCGGCTACTCGCTGACTGCGGGTTTGGTCTGCGAACTGGTGATGACCGCCATGTTCGTGGTGATCATCCTCGGCGCCACCGACAAACGTGCCCCGGCGGGGCTTGCGCCCATCGCCATCGGCCTGGCGCTGACCCTGATCCACCTGATCTCGATCCCGGTGACCAACACCTCGGTCAACCCGGCCCGTAGCACCGGCCCGGCCTTGATCGTCGGCGGCTGGGCGCTGCAGCAATTGTGGTTGTTCTGGCTGGCGCCGATCCTCGGCGCGGTGGTCGGTGGCCTGGTCTACCGCTGGCTGGGCCAGGAAGACCGCTGAGGCTCAGGCCTGGCGGTAGGGCAAGGCGTCCCTGGCCTGTTCGGCATAGGCCTGGACGCCGGCCCGCTCACGCTGGAGGAAATCCTGCACCGCAGTCTTCAACCCGGGATGGCGCAGGTAATGCCAGGAGCGGGTGAGCACCGGCTCGAAACCGCGAATCAGCTTGTGCTCGCCCTGGGCTCCGGCGTCGAAGCGCTGCAGCCCATGGGCGATCGCATAGTCCATGCCCTGGTAGAAGCACGTCTCGAAATGCAGGCGGTCGAACTCCGCCAGGCAGCCCCAATAGCGCCCATAGAAACTGCCGCCCCCGACCAGGCTGAAAGCCATGGCCACCGGCCGGCCGCCCTGGCAGGCCAGGACCACGCGGATCGCCTCGGGCATGCGTTCGGCCAGCAGGCTGAAGAAGTCGCGGGTCAGGTAGGGTGACTGGCGGCGCACCGCATAGGTGTTGGCGTAGCAGGCATAGACGAAGTCCCACTGCGCCTCACTGAGCTCGGCCCCCTCCAGCCACTGGAAATCCATGCCCTGCCCCGCCACCTGCTCGCGCTCCTTGCGCATTTGCTTGCGCTTGCGCGAACTCAGGGTATCGAGGAAGTCCTGGAAATCCCGATAGCCGCGATTGTGCCAATGGAACTGGCAGCCCAGGCGCAGCATCCAGTCCGCCTGGCGCTCCAGGGCCTGGTCGCTGAAGTCGTCGGTGAAATTGACATGGGCACTGGATAGCCCCTCGATCTCCAGGTAGCCGGGCAAGCTCTTGAGCAGCTCCAGCGCGTCGGCCTGGGTCGCCGCCAGCACCCGCGCACCGCTCACCGGGCTGAACGGCACCGCGCTGAGCAACTTGGGGTAGTAGTCGATACCCGCTCGCTCGCAGGCCTCGGCCCAACCATGGTCGAACACGTATTCACCGTAGGAGTGCCACTTGCGATAGCTGGGAAGCGCCGCCAGCAGCCGGCCATCTTCCACATGCAGCAGGTGTTCGGCTTGCCAGCCGGAACGTGGCCCGAGGCTGCCGCTGTCTTCCAGGGCACTGAGAAAGGCGTGGCGGACGAAGGGTTGCCCATCCTTGAGCAGTCCATCCCATTGCACGGGATCGACGGCGGAAAGGCTGTTCAAGGATTGCAGCGGCATCAGGTTCCCCGGGAGTCAGCTCGAACGACCCGCCGAGTATATCCCCCCATCGACGGCCGCGCCGAGACACTCAGGCAGGGCCCAGGTGCTCGGCCAGGAAGTCGATGAACACCCGGGACTTGCGCGGCAAGTGCGGGCTGTTGGGAAACAGCACATGGACCGGCTGCCGGGCCAGGCTGTAGTCGGGCAGCACCCGTACCAGCCGTCCCTCGCCCAGGTCGCCCAGGACCAGCCACTCCGGCAACACCGCCAGGCCCATCCCGCCCAGGGCCATGGCGCGGATCGCCGACGCCGAGTTCGACTCGTGCCCGGGCGTGACCCGCACCTGCACCTCGCCCCGGCGCGGGTGGCTGAAGGTCCAGCCCGGCGGCCCGCCCAGGTTGCTGTTGCCGATCCAGGGGCAGTTCGCCAACTCCTCGGGGCGGCTCACGGCGAGGCTCTCCTGCAACCCCGGGCTGGCCACCAGAACAATGCCGTAGTCCGCCAATTGGCGGCCCTTGAACCCCGAGTCGACCAGGTGCCCAAGGCGGATCACCAGGTCGAGCTTCTCCGCCACCAGGTCGTTCAACGACGAGTTGAAGTGATAACTCAGGCGCACCTCGGGATAACGCGCGGTGAACAGCGGCAGCAGCGGCAGGATGAAGGCCTGGGCGTATTCGGCGGTGGAGCTGATGCGCAACTTGCCCGACACCCGGTTGCGCCCATGCAGCACGTTGTCGAAGGCCGTATCGATATTGGCGACAATTCCCTTGAATTCATCGTAGAGATCCTGGCCGGTCTCCGTGAGGGCGATATGCCGCGTGGTCCGGGTCAGCAAGGGCGTCGCCAGCACTTGCTCCAGGGTCTTGATATGCAGGCTGGCCATGGCCTTGCTGATCCCCAGGTAATCCGCGGCACGGGTATAGGAGGCAAAGTCCACCACCGCGAGAAAGGTCTGGATCCGGTGCAACTGGCCGTGAAGGTTCTCGTTCACTGTCAAATTTCCTAGAACAATGAATCAAGTATAGGCGCCTCGACAGGCTCGGCCCAGGCTCCCTAAGCTGCGGGCAAAACGGGAGGCGGCATGACCTACAGATATAAAGTGGCGGTGGTATTCCTCCTCGGCTTCTTCATCGATTGCGTGAACATCTTCATGTCGGCGGTGGCGCTGCCCAGCATCGCCACCCAGTTGCAGGTTTCCAGCGCCAGCGTGGCCTGGGTGGCCAACGCCTACATCCTCGGCCTGACCCTGGTGATCCCCATCAGCCCCTGGCTGGCAGCACGCCTGGGCAACCGCCAGGTCATCGCCGCCTCGATGCTGCTGTTCAGTCTCGCCGGGCTGTTCTGCGGGCTGGCCGAAGGCTTCCTGCCGCTGGTGGCCTGGCGCTTGCTCCAGGGCATGGCCGGCGGCCTGTTGATCCCCCTCGGGCAGGCCCTGACCTTCAACCTGTTCCAGGGCTCGCAGCGGGCGCGGATCTCGACCCTGGTGATGGCGGTGGCGCTGCTGGCGCCGGCGCTGTCGCCGACCCTGGGCGGGACCATCGTCGACCTGGGTTCCTGGCGCTGGGTGTTCTTCGCCAGCCTGCCCCTGTCGCTACTGACCGCGCTGCTGGCCTGGTGCTGGATCGCCAATGAAGACCGCCGAGTGGCCAGGCGCCCGGATCTGCGCGGCCTGTTGCTGGTCAGCGGCGCCCTGGCCGGACTGCTCCTGGGCATGTCGCTGTACGGCAGCGGATATCCAACCCAGCAGGCCCTGGCCTGCCTGGCCGGCGGCCTGGCGTTCGCCCTGGCATACCGCTGGCATTGCCGGCGCAATCCACAGCCCATCGTCGACCTGCGCCTGCTGGGCAATGTCCGCCTCGGCCTGTCGGTGGCGATCTACCACGCCATTCCCGGGATCTTCACCGGGGTCAACCTGCTGAGCCTGTTCTTTCTCCAGGACAACCTGCACCTGAGCGCCCGGCACAGCGGGATGTTCATGCTGCTGTACGCCGCCGGCGCGCTGTTGGCGATGCTGGCCTGCGGGCGCTTCTACAACAAGCTCGGCGCCGCCCGGCTGTTCGCCATCGCCCTGGTGCTACACAGCGCCGGTATCGCCACCTTGTGCTGGGTCGACTCGAGCCGCGACCTGCCATTGCTCATCGCTGCCTACCTGCTCATGGGCCTGGGCGGCGGCGCCGGCGCCAATACCGCGCAGACCACCGCCCTGCTGGACTTCAGCGGCAGCGACACACACCAGGCCAGCGTGATCTGGAACATCAACCGGCAGGTGGCCTTCAGCCTCGGCGCCGCCTGGCTGCTGATGCTCTACAACCTGTTGCTCGGGCATGTCCCGGCCACCAGCGCCTTTCACCTGAGCCTGCTGCTGGCCGCCCTGGCCGGCCTGCTCATCCTGCCGCTGCTCGGCAAGCTCACCCCACCGAAGAAGGTCCTTCATGCACCAGTCGATCGTTAAACAGGCATTGCACAGCGTTCACCAGATCCACCAGTTGATCCATGGCGTCTTCACTCACTCCCAGGGCGACGGCGCGGCACTGATCGAACAGGTCATGGCACTGCTGGCCGAGGACTTCCAGATGGTCACCACCGCCGGAACCATGGCCGATCGCGAGCAGGTCGAGCAGCTGTTTCGCGGCGCCCTGGGCGCCCGCCAAGGCTTGCAGATCGAGGTCAGCGACCTGCGCTGCGTATGGCAGGAAGGCCAGTGCGCGGCGATTCGCTACAAGGAGACCCATCGCCTGGATCAAGTGGCGACAGCGCGCCTGTCCCTGGCGTTGATCCGCATCCAGGGCGACTCGGCGCAGTGGCTCTACCTGCATGAAACCAACTGTCCCTGAGCCTGGCCGACAGGCAAAAAAAACCCCGCCAGGGCGGGGTCAAAACGAGAGGAGCTATAACGGATGAGAAAGAGCTCGACTTTGTTGCGACAGCCTTAGAACACGTACTGCACGCGGGCTACCAGGGCATCGCCGCTGTCGTCGCCAACGCTGTTGGTGATCTTGTCGGTGTTGACCTTGATGTAGTTCGCGGAAACCTTGATCGCCTCGTTGGCATACCAGTTGACGCCGATGGTGTTCATGTTGGCCTTGGCATCGCCCACTTCGCGGGTCGCGGTGGAGGTCACGATGTTCTTGTCATCGACCTTGATGTTGTCGTAGCGGTAGAACACTTCCCAGGCACCGTACTGCTTGTTCTCGGGCTTGATGGTGTCGAACTTGGCGCCATCGAGCTTGTACACGCGGGACTCGCCGGTCAGGGTGTAGGCCAGTTGGCCGTAGAAGCCGGTGGCCTTGACGTCCTTGTAGGAGGCGCTGTCGGCCTTCATCTTGCGGGTCAGGTATTCGGCCTGGGCCGAGAACGGACCGCTGGCGAAAGCGAATTCACCGCCGAACACCCGGTCGTTGTCGTAGGCGCCAGCAGCGGTCAGGTTCGAAGCGTTGAGGCCGGCACCGCCGCCGAAGGTAGCGCGGTTGCCGTTGGCACCGGCATCGTTGCCGCCATTGGTGGCGATACCACGCACGCCGAGGCGTGGGCGAATCCGCGAGTCGAAGGCGGTATCGCCAAGATCGCGGCTGGCGAAGTCCAGGCCGAAGTGCAGGACGTTGCCGGTTTCGTGCATCGGGGCGAACACCGCACGGGCGTTGAACTGCTTGACGCTGTCGCCGTCGCTGTCGTTGATGTCCTTGGCGGACACGCTACCGGACAGGTAGGCCATGTCGGCCACCACGGAACTGACCTGCAGGCCCATGCCGTTCTCGTGGGAGTTGACCCAGTCGGCCAGCTCGTAGGCGGCGTTACGCTCCATGGCGGTGATCCACTTGGAACTGGTGGCTTTCTCCAGGCCGAAGTCCTGGTCGAAACGCCCGGCGCGGATGGTCACCGGCTTGAAGCCCACATAGGAAATGGTCGCTTCGTCGAAGTAACCATCATCGGAAGAACCCGAGTTGTGGGAGAAGTCGTAGTTGATCTGGTATTTCCAGTCCTTGTAGGCGGTACCGCCCAATTCCAGATAGGCGCGGCGGAAGTACGCGCCGTCACCGGTATTCCCATTCTTGGTATAGAACCCGTCGAAACGGCCATAGTCGGCTTGCAGGCGACCGCCCAGCTTGAAGCTGAAGGCGGAATCGGTGGTAGCAACCTCAAGGCCGCCCTTGGTCTTGACTACGATATCGGCGCCGTCGGTGGTGACGGTGCCAGCGAAAGCCTGGGCGGTCACTGCCAGGGCCAGGGCGCTGGCGGCAAAACCGGCGAAGTGCTTACGGATCATCGAAGAGTTCCCCTAATTGGTGGTCTGTAGCGTTGGAAAACACGCGGACTGGGCCGCTGGTGTCGGGGGGAATCTTGGGGTTCGAGGATTTCAGCCAGGTTGCTGGAAAATAAAGATTTGATTACAGAGGAACTTTTTTACTTCGAAAAGAAATAAGGCGAAAAGCCCGTCCTAGAGCGGTTTGCGGCTGTTTTCAGGGACAATGCCGAAGATGACGAAATGGTTATTTTTGTGCGGACCGCCGCGCAGCGAGCACGACGGGAGGGGGAATCACGAACGTGATTCCCTGGCAGGAACAGGCAGAAAAACATCGCGGCGGATGCCTGGCGACATCCGCGGCTTCATGGCGCTCAGCGCTCGCGTTTACTCTCGGCGGCCAGGCGTTCGGCCAGTTCGTCGAGACCTTCCAGCGGTGGTTCCGGCAACACGCGCAAGGTGGCCTGCAGCAGGCGCATCTGGCGAATGAAACGCCGGCAATTGGGGCAGAACAGCAGGTGATGGCGAACCATCAAGCGTTCGCGAAAGCTCAATTGGCCATCGAGATAATCGCTGGAGCGCGCCACTTGTTCCTTACAGGTCAGCATTGGCCGGTTTCCTCAAAATGCTCCACCGTGGCGAACACCTTCAACCGCGCCCGGTGCAGCAGTACCCGGACATTGGACAGGGTGATCCCCAGAAGATTACAGATTTCCTCGAGCTCCAATCCCTCGCGCTCACGCAGGTTCAGCACGCTGCCTTGTAGCTCGGAGAGACTGAGCAAGGTGTGCTCCAGGCAATCACGCAGCTCGGCTTCGGTCAGCAGCGCTTCGGGGGTGTCCTCGTGCCAGGCGAAGGGCGCCACCAGCCAGTGGCCGTCACTGGAGGAGAACCGCTCGTCGCCCACCGTGCCATGGGGCGCGGGCAGGTCATCGAGCAGGACCTCGCGGCGATTCTGCTTGTAGCGGCCCTTGGCCGCGTTGGCGGTGATGGTCAGCAGCCAGGTCTTGAGGCTGGAACGCCCCTGGAAGCCCGACAGGTTGCGTACCACCGAAAGCCAGGCATCCTGCACCACCTCGTCGGCGTGCCGGTTGCCGACGATGGCGTAGGCTACCGCGCGCATGGCGCTCTGGTAGGTACCGACCAGTTCCTTGAAAGCCTTCTGTTCGCCCGCCAGAAGGCGCTTGAGCAGTTGCGTGTCATCAACAGCAGCCATTCGTGCCTCGTTCAATCATGCGGGGTTGCCCGGGTGTGACGCCTCGCAGGCGCCTCGCGCCACACCCGGCCCGCGCCGATCAACGCTTGCGCAGGAGCACGCTGCCGATGGAGTAGCCCGCGCCGAAGGAGCTGAGCACCGCCAGGGCACCACTGGCCAGGTCGTCCTGGTACTTGTGGAAAGCGATCACCGACCCCGCCGAACTGGTGTTGGCATAGGTATCGAGGATCACCGGAGCCTCTTCCAGCGTAGCCTCGCGGCCCAGCAGTTTCTTGACGATCAGGTGGTTCATGCTGAGGTTGGCCTGGTGCAGCCAGAAACGCTTCACGTCGCTGACGTTGAGCTGGTTTTCTTCCAGGTGGGCGGCGATCAGCTCGGCCACCATCGGGCAGACGTCACGGAATACCTTGCGGCCTTCCTGCACGAACAGCTTGTCCCGGGCACCGATGCCTTCTTCCGCCGTGCGGTTGAGGAAGCCGAAGTTGTTGCGGATGTTGTTGGAGAACTGGGTCAGCAGCTTGGTGCTGACGATCTCGAACTGGTGGGCCGAGGTGGCCTGGTCGGCACGCTCGATGACCACCGCGGTGGCGGCATCGCCGAAGATGAAATGGCTGTCGCGATCGCGGAAGTTCAGGTGCCCGGTGCAGACTTCCGGGTTGACCATCAGGATCGCCCGGGCCTGGCCCAGCTGCACGCTGTTGCAGGCGGCCTGGATGCCGAAGGTGGCCGAGGAACAGGCGACGTTCATGTCGAAACCAAAGCCCTGGATACCCAGCGCGGCCTGGACCTCGATGGCGATGGCCGGATAGGCGCGCTGCAGGTTGGAGCAGGCGACGATCACCCCGTCGATGTCGGCGGCAGTGCGGCCGGCCCGTTGCAGGGCTTGCTCGGCGGCGGCCACGGCCATCTGGCAGAGCACCGACCACTCGTCGTTGGAGCGTTCCGGCAGGCGTGGAGTCATGCGTTGCGGATCGAGGATGCCGTCCTTGTCCATGACGAAGCGGCTCTTGATGCCCGAGGCTTTTTCGATGAAGGCGGCGTTGGATTCGGTCAGGGCCTGCACCTCGCCACGCTCGATGGCGGCGGCGTTGTCGCTGTTGAACTGGTGGACGTAGGTGTTGAAGGACTCCACCAGCTCTTCGTTGGAAATGCTGTTGGCCGGGGTAAACAGGCCGGTGCCGCTGATGACGACGTTATGCACGGTCGTTCCTCTAATGTGTATGAGGCAGAAGGTATTGGCACCCTCGTGCCAAACCGTAAAGGGAGCGCCCCGCTGCTCAGCCTGTGCTGGGGCGCGTTCCTGGCATCGCTTTATTCCGCTTCGCCCCGGTCGCCTGGAGTACAGGCTGCCGGGGCCGGCATTTATGACGGCGAAGTTTGCCATAACCTCTGGCGTTTCGCCGCAATTGCAAGATCGACGGAGCCCGGCTCCCGGGAGCCGGGCCGGCATGGATCAAGCCTCCACCTGGCTCCACTGCTTGTTCAGGCGCTTGTCGGAGATCGGCACCTTGGTCCCCAATTGCTGGGCGAACAGCGACACCCGGTACTCTTCCAGCCACCAGCGATACAGCTCCAGCTGCGGGTCACGCTTGCCTTCCTGGGCGTGCTTCTGGGCCCGGGCCTGGTACTGGGCCCAGAGCCCGGCGAGCTCGGTGCTCCACACCCGATCCTTCTGCACCTGGCTACCCAGCTTGTCGAACCGCAGTTCCACCGCCTTGAGGTAGCGCGGCAGCTCCTTGAACCACAGGGCCGGAGTCTCGCGGACGAAGCCCGGGTACACCAGGCTGCCGAGCTGGGCCTTGATATCGTTGAGGGCCACCGCCTGGGCCAGGTCGATCTTGCCCTTGAAGCGCTTCTGCAGGCCGTGCCAGAGCTTGAGGATCTCCAGCGTCAGGCGGGCCAGGCGCTCGGCATGTTCGGTCCAGGCACCACGCTTGCGTTCGGCCAGGGAGGCCAGGCCAGCGCCATCCCGGGGCAGGCTGGCCTCGCCGTCGAGAATGCAGCTGTCGAGGCTGGCCAGGAGGATGTCTTCCACCAGGGCCTCGATCCGTCCCAGCTCGCGGTACAACAGGCCCAGTTCGGTGAGCCCCGGCAGCTTGCCGCGCAGGAACTTGGCCGGCTCGGCCAACTGTTGCAACAGCAAGCGCTGCAAGGCCCGGCGATGCTGGAACTCGGCCTCGGCAGCGGTGGAGAAGCGCCCTTCCTTGACCGTCCCGGCTTCTTCCACCAGGGCCGGATAGACCGTCATCGACAACCCGGCGATCTTCTGCTGGGTCTTCTGCGCCACCGCGGCGAACACCTTGGCCTCCACCGGCTGCTGGCTCTTGGCGGTCTGCGGCACCGCCAGGGCAGCCTGGCTGGCCTCGGCGAAGCGCGCGGTGAGTTCGGCCAGGTCCCGGCCTTCGCCGAGGAACTTGCCCTGGGCATCGACGATTTCCAGGTTCATCCGCAAGTGGCTTTCCACCTGCTGCGCGGATTCGCTCCAGGCTTCGTCGCTGACCCGCGCGCCGGTCATGCGCAGCAACTCGCGCCCCAGGGCCTGGGGCAGCGAGCCGTCGGCAAAGTCCATGCGCTGCAAGGCCGCCTTGACGAAGTCCGGCACCGGCACGAAGTTCTTGCGCAGGGCCTTGGGCAGGTTGCGTACCAGGGCGATGCACTTGGCCTCGATCAGGCCCGGCACCAGCCATTCCAGGCGCTCGGCAGGCAACGCCGGCAGCAGCGGCGCCGGCACCCGCAGGGTCACGCCATCGCGGGGATGGTTGGGCTCGAAGTGATAACTCAGGGCCAGCTCCAGGTCGCCGATATGCAGGGTGTCCGGGTACTGCCTGGCGGTGACTTCGCTGGCCTCGCGGGCCAGCACGTCTTCCTCGCGCATGATCAGCAGTTGCGGGTCTTTCTGGCTGTTGACTCGGTACCAGCTGTCGAAGGTGGCGGTCTGGTGGATCTGTTCCGGCAAGCGTGCGTCGTAGAAAGCGAACAGGGTTTCCTCATCCGCCAGGATGTCCCGGCGCCGGGCCTTGGCCTCCAGGGCATCGAGCTGCTCCAGCAACTGGGTATTGGCCGTCAGGCACTTGGCCTTGGACTGGATCTCGCCCCGCACCAGGGCCTCGCGGATGAACAGCTCGCGGGATACCACCGGGTCCACCGGGCCGTAGTGCACTGGCCGGCGGCCGACCACGATCAGGCCGAACAGGGTGATCTGTTCGTAGGCCACCACTTGGCCGCGCTTCTTTTCCCAATGGGGTTCGAAGTGGTTCTTCTTCACCAGGTGCCCGGCCAGGGGTTCGATCCAGTCCGGCTCGATCTTGGCCACCATGCGCGCATAGAGCTTGGTGGTCTCCACCAGCTCGGCGGTCATCAGCCACTGCGGGCGTTTCTTGCTCAGGCCCGAGGACGGGTGGATCCAGAAGCGCCGCTGGCGGGCGCCCAGGTAGTCGCCATCCTCGGTCTTCTGGCCGATCTGGCTCAGCAGGCCCACCAGCACCGCCTTGTGCAGTTTCTGGTAGTCCGCCGGTTCCTTGTTCAGGCTCAACTGCAAGTCACGGCAGATCAGGCTCAACTGGCGATGGGCGTCGCGCCACTCGCGCAGGCGCAGGTAGTTGAGGAAATTCTTGCGGCACCAGTTACGCAGCGGGCTGGCCGTCAGGGCCTGGCGCTGTTCTTCGAAACCACGCCACAGGTTGACCAGTGCGGCGAAGTCCGAGTCGGCGTCCTTCCACTGGGCATGGGCCTGGTCCGCCGCCTGCTGGCGCTCCGGTGGGCGCTCGCGCGGATCCTGGATCGACATCGCACTGGCGACGATCAGCACTTCCTGGAGACTGCCCAGGCGCGCCGCCTCCAGCAGCATGCGGCCCATGCGCGGGTCCACCGGCAAACGCGCCAGTTGCCGGCCCAGGGGGGTCAGCTGGCCGTTGCGATCCACCGCCGAGAGTTCTTGCAGCAGGTTGAAGCCGTCGCTGATGGCCTTGCCGTCCGGCGGCTCGATGAAGGGGAATGCGGTGATTTCACCCAGGCGCAGGTGGAGCATCTGCAGGATCACCGCTGCCAGGTTGGTCCGCAGGATCTCCGGATCGGTGAATTCCGGCCGGCCGAGGAAATCCTCTTCGCTGTACAGGCGCACGCAGATCCCCGGCTCGACCCGGCCGCAACGGCCCTTGCGCTGGTTGGCGCTGGCCTGGGAAACGGCCTCGATGGGCAGGCGCTGGACCTTGGCCCGGTAGCTGTAGCGACTGATGCGCGCGGTACCGCTGTCGATCACGTAGCGAATGCCAGGCACCGTCAGCGAGGTCTCGGCGACGTTGGTCGCCAGCACCACCCGCCGTCCCGGGTGGGACTGGAAGATGCGCTGCTGTTCGGCCGGCGACAGCCGCGCGTACAAGGGCAGGATCTCGGTGTGCTTGAGCTGGGCCTTGCGCAGCATTTCCGCGGCATCGCGGATTTCCCGCTCGCCCGGCAGGAATACCAGCACATCGCCGGGGCTGCGGCGCTCGCTGCGCTCATGGGCGGCGATCTCGTCCAGGGTGGCGAGGATCGCCTGGTCCACCGTCAGGTCGTCCTCGACGCGGTTGCCATCCTCGTCCTGCTCCAGGGTCAAGGGCCGGTACCAGGTTTCCACCGGGAAGGTACGACCGGAGACCTCGACGATCGGCGCATCGTCGAAGTGCTTGGAGAAGCGCGCAAGGTCGATGGTGGCCGAGGTGATGATCACCTTGAGGTCAGGGCGCCGTGGCAGCAGGGTCTTGAGGTAGCCCAGGAGGAAGTCGATGTTCAGGCTGCGCTCGTGGGCCTCGTCGACGATGATGGTGTCGTAGCGCTCGAGGAAGCGGTCGTTCTGGGTTTCCGCCAGCAGGATGCCGTCGGTCATCAGCTTGACCAGGGTGTTGGCATCGCTCTGGTCTTCGAAGCGCACCTGGTAACCCACCAGCGCCCCCAGGGGCGTGGCCAGTTCTTCGGCGACCCGGCTGGCAACGCTGCGGGCGGCGATCCGCCGGGGCTGGGTATGACCGATCAGGCCATGCTGGCCGCGGCCGATCTCCAGGCAGATCTTGGGCAACTGGGTGGTTTTGCCCGAACCGGTCTCGCCGGCGATGATCAGCACCTGGTGCTTTTGCAGCGCGTCCTTGATCTCGTCGCGCTTGGCGGCGATCGGCAGGCTGTCGTCGTAGCGGATAGTGGGCACGCTGTCGCGCCGCGCCGTCACCAGGTTGCACGAAGCCTGCATCCGCTCCAGCCACTGGGCGAGCTTGGCCTCGTCGGGCTTCTTGCGCAGTTCGAGCAGCTGCCGACGCAACCGGTGGCGGTCGGCGAGCATGGCTTGATCGAGGTTTTTCAGTAGTTGGTCGATAGCAGGCGATTGGTCGGTCATGGGAAAGCAGCGACTGGCTTCAAGCGAAAAGCCGCAAGGTTAACGCAGCTTGGCGCTTTTAGCTTGCAGCTTGTGAGGGCCTTTCGCCGCGTTATTCCTCGTCGCGCCCCTTGCGCCGGTACGGGAAGACATCGATCACCTTGCCGGCGAGGATCGCGTCCTGCAGTCCCTTCCAGTAATCGGCGTTGTACAGCTCGCCGTGCAACTGGTCGAACAGGCGGCGCTGGCCGATATCGGCGAACAGGAACGGCGGGAACTCCTCGGGGAACACATCGTGGGGGCCGATGGAGTACCAGGGCTCGGACGCCATCTCGTCCTCTGGCGTGCGCGGCGCCGGGATATGGCGGAAATTGACTTCGGTGAGGTAGCTGATTTCATCGTAGTCGTAGAACACCACCCGGCCGTGGCGAGTAACCCCGAAATTCTTCAGCAGCATGTCGCCTGGGAAGATATTGGCCGCCGCCAGTTGCTTGATGGCCAGGCCGTAGTCTTCCAGGGCCTCGCGCACCTGGGCTTCGTTGGCGTGCTCCAGGTAGAGGTTGAGCGGGGTCATGCGCCGCTCGGTCCAGCAGTGGCGGATCAGCACCGTATCCCCCTCCACCACCACGGTGGACGGCGCCACCTCCAGCAGCTCCTCGAGGCAGGCCGGATCGAACTTGGACAGGGGGAAGCGGAAGTCGGCGAACTCCTGGGTATCGGCCATGCGCCCTACCCGGTCGACACTCTTCACCAACCGGTACTTCTCGATCACCGTGGCCCGGTCGACGTTCTTGGACGGCGAGAAGCGGTCCTTGATGATCTTGAACACGGTATTGAAGCCCGGCAGGGTGAACACGCTCATGACCATCCCGCGGACCCCGGGCGCCATGATGAAACGATCGTCGGTATTGGCCAGGTGGTTGATCAGCGCCCGGTAGAACTCCGACTTGCCGTGCTTGTAGAAACCGATGGAGGTGTACAGCTCGGCGACGTGCTTGCCCGGCAGGATGCGCTTGAGGAACCCGATGAACTCCACCGGCACCGATACATCCACCATGAAGTAGGAACGGGTGAAGGAAAAGATGATCGAGACCTCGGCCTCATCGGTGATCAGCGCATCGACCTGGATGCCCCGGCCTTCGCGGTGCAGCAGCGGGATCACCAGCGGCCACTGCTCCTCGTGGGTATAGATGCGCCCCACCAGGTAGGCGCCCTTGTTGCGGTAGAGCACCGAGGAAAACAGCTCCACGGTCAGCTCCGGGTCCTTGCAGACCCAATCCGGCAGGTTCTCGCGCAGTTGCGCCTCCAGGCGCCGCATATCCCCGGACAGGTCGGCGTAGTCCACGCTGAAGCGGTAGTCGGTGAATATCTGCCTGAGCATGCTCGACAGCTCGCCCCGAGGCGTATAGCTGCGGGTCTGGGCAGCCCGGGCGCGGCGCAGGCTGGGCCGGGTGGTATGGATGAACATGCAGCCGTCGCTGATCAGGTCATGGCTGAACAGCCCGCAGAAGATCGAGTTGTACCAGGTCTCGGAGAGTTCATCGTCCAGGCGCAGGTCGATCATGCCGATGCAGGCGCTCTTGGCCAGCGGCCATTGGCTGACGTCCATCAGCACCTCGTCGCTGAAGGCCTGGTGCAGTCGGGCCACGGTTTCCCCGACCTTCTCCTCGTAGAGGTTGATCCGCGCGGTGGAGGCCCTCTGCGCTTCCTGCCATTGCGCTTGTTCGAAGCGATGCCGGGCGCCATCGGCGATCCGGCGGAAGTTGTCGCGGTAGTCGTCGAAGCCACTCAGGATGATTCGAGCGATGTCGGCGGCGGGCCATGACTGCGGCATAGGAAGACCTCTACGGGAATTTGGATTGCCTGAGCTTAGCCACTGCAATGGCCCGAGGAGAAGCGCATTTTTGTGACCCGACGGTCGCCTCGCCCTGTATCGGTCGCCAGAGATCGGCCCCGGGAAAATCCGCCACGACAATCGAACGCAACAATCGGAGTGCAGGCTTGGCCCGGCCCGTGCACCAATAAGGTTTGCCATGCCCACCCGCGCTGGGCAAGATTCCCGCCCTGCCACCCAAGGAACCTCCCGTGAGACCTGTCGATCTGTTGCGCCTGTTGTCGCTAGCCGCCATCTGGGGCGCGAGCTTTCTGTTCATGCGCATCATCGCCCCGGTCCTGGGCAGCGTGCCCACGGCCTTCTTTCGTGTGTCGATCGCCGCCGTCGGCTTGCTGGCCATGCTGGCGCTGATGCGCGTCAGCTGGAATTTCCACGGCAAGTTCAAGACCGTCCTGCTGCTGGGCGTGATCAACTCGGGGCTGCCCGCCACCCTGTACTCGGTGGCGGCCCTGGTGCTGCCTGCCGGTTACTCGGCGATCTTCAACGCCACCACGCCGCTGATGGGGGTGCTGATCGGCGGCCTGTTCTTCCATGAGCGCCTGACCCCGGCCAAGCTCGCCGGCGTGTTCCTGGGGCTGCTCGGGGTCGGCATCCTGAGCCGCGCCGGGCCGGTGGCCTTCGACCATGAACTGGCGCTCGGCGCCCTGTCCTGCCTGCTGGCCACCACCTGCTATGGCTTCGCCGGCTTCCTCGCACGGCGCTGGCTGGACCAGGCCGGGGGCCTGGACAGCCGCCTCTCGGCCCTGGGCAGCATGCTCGGCGCCACGCTGTTCCTGTTGCCGCT
The DNA here is from genome assembly GCF_002112765.1 of Pseudomonas sp. B6(2017). NCBI lineage: Bacteria > Pseudomonadati > Pseudomonadota > Gammaproteobacteria > Pseudomonadales > Pseudomonadaceae > Pseudomonas > Pseudomonas sp. B6(2017). The sequence goes on from NZ_NEIQ01000004.1 coordinate 191,544, forward strand.
GTTCGCCTACAGCGCCCTGAGCCAGCCACCGGCCAGCTGGGGCGGCGTGAGTGTCTGGCTGTCGTTGCTGGGCCTGGGCCTGGGTTGCACTGCCTTCGCCTATGTCCTGTACTTCCGCCTGCTGAGCTCCATCGGCCCGGTGCGCTCCATGACCGTGACCTTCATGATCCCGCCGTTCGGCGTGCTCTGGGGTGCCCTGTTGCTGGACGAGCCGCTGTCCATGGGCCATCTGTATGGCGGGGTGCTGATCGCCGCGGCCTTGTGGCTGGTCCTCAGGCCAGCGGCGAAGGCCGCGGCCTGAGATCGCCGGGCATCCGCCTTCAAAGAGCGGCGCTGCTGGGCTCTCCGTCCACCAAACGGCGGATACCCAATGGGTTGGCATCCTGCAAAGCCCCGGGCAACAGCGCATCGGGGTAGTTCTGGAAGCACACCGGGCGCAGGAAGCGCTCGATGGCCAGGGTACCCACCGAAGTTCCCCGTGGGTCCGAGGTTGCCGGATAGGGTCCGCCGTGGACCATGGCCTCGCAAACCTCGACACCGGTGGGATATCCGTTGATCAGCAGACGACCGACCTTCTCCTGCAGGCTGTCGCTCAGCCAACGCTGCGCCAGCAGCTCCTGCTCCTGGCCGATCAGGGTCGCGGTCAACTGTCCACGCAAGCCCTGCAGGGCCATGGCCAGCTCGGCCATATCGGCCACTTCGATGATGATGCTGGCCGGCCCGAAGACCTCTTCCTGCAACAAGCCATCGCCCTCCAGCAGCAGGCTCGCATCGGCCTGGAACAACTGCGGGCACGCCTGGTCGCCCTGCTGTGCCTGGCCCGCCAGCCGCCGTACCTGCGGGTGCTGCGACAGGGCCTGCACGCCCCGGCAATAGCTGGCCAGGGTGCCGCTATTGAGCATGGTCTGTGGCAGCTGCCGGTTCATCTGCGCGACCAACTGCTCAAGGAACGAGCTGAAGGCCGTGGAGCGCAGGCCAATGATCAGTCCCGGATTGGTACAGAACTGGCCACAGCCTTGGGTCACCGAACCTGCCAGCTCAGCGGCGATCTGCGAGCCACGCGCCTGCAATGCCTCGGGCAGCAGGATCACCGGGTTGATGCTCGACATCTCGGCGAACACCGGGATCGGCTGTGGTCGGTTCACCGCCATCTGGCACAGGGCATTGCCGCCCTTGAGGGAACCGGTGAAGCCCACGGCCTGGATGGCCGGGTGCTTGACCAGCCACTCTCCGACCCCGGCGCCATAGACCATGTTGAACACTCCGTCGGGCATCCGGCAGCGCTGTGCCGCACGGATGATCGCATCGGCCACCCATTCGGCGGTCGCCATGTGTCCGCTATGGGCCTTGAATACCACCGGGCAACCGGCGGCCAGGGCTGCCGCGGTATCGCCACCGGCGGTGGAGAACGCCAGGGGAAAGTTGCTGGCGCCGAACACCGCTACCGGTCCCAGGCCAATGCGGTACTGGCGCAGGTCGGGCCGTGGCAGGGGTTGGCGCTGGGGCTGGCCGCGATCGATCCGCGCCCCGAGATAATCACCACGGCGCAGGACCTTGGCGAATAACCGCAACTGGCCGCAAGTACGCCCCAGTTCGCCCTGTATACGCGCCGTGGGCAAGGCGGTTTCCCGGCATACCGTGGCGATGAAGTCGGCACCCAGGCCTTCCAGCTCTGCGGCGATGGCGTCGAGGAACAAGGCCCGTTGTTCAGGGCCAAGATCGCGATATTCGGTGCAAGCGCCGGCTGCCGCCCGGGCCGCGGCATCCACCTCCGCCTCGGTGGCCTGGTAGAAGACGCCTGGCAGGGCTTGCCCGGTCTGGGCGTCGAGGCTTTGCAACTGGACATGGCCCCGGGCACTGCGAGTGCCACCGATGTAGTTGTATCCGGACGATGAAGTCATTGGGTCTCCCTGGCCGGCCGCCACGGCCGGCAATTGAAAGTCACAAGCCACGAACCTGGCCCGCCGCCACCGGACGCGGGCCTTCGCCGATGCCGTTCTCCAGCGGGGCGCCGAATGCCTCGAGGCTGATCTGGAAGCGGTCGCCGGGCCGGGTCCGGATGCCGTCGGCAAAGGACAAGGTGGCAGTGCCGAAGTAATGCACATGGACATCGCCAGGACGCAGGAACTGGGCGTACTTGAAATGGTGAAACTCGAGGTTGGCCAGGCTGTGGCACATGTTGTCCTCGCCACTGAGGAATTCCTGTTCCCAGAGCACCTTGCCGTCACGCAGCACCCGGCTGGTTCCGGCCAAGTGGCCCGGCAATGCACCCACCCGCAACTCAGGACCATAGGCGCAATAGCGCAGCTTGGAATGGGCCAGGTACAGGTAGTTGCGCCGCTCCATCACATGGTCGGAGAACTCGTTGCCCAGGGCATAACCCAGGCGATAGGGCCGGCCATCGGCACCTATCACGTAGAGGCCGGTCAACTCCGGTTCCTCGCCCGCATCCTCGGCGAAGGGCGGCACCGGAAAGTCGCCGCCGGGCCGCACGACGATGCTGCCATCACCCTTGTAGAACCATTCCGGCTGCGCTCCCACCTCCGTGGCCAGCGGCTTGCCACCTTCCAGGCCCCATTTGAAGATGCGCATGGTGTCGGTGACACCGGCATCGCCCTGGGTCTGCTGGTGGTGCATCTTGTCCCGGGCGGCTGCACTGCCCAGGTGGGTCAGGCCAGTACCACTGACCAGGCAGTGGGCCGGATCTGGATGGTCCAGCGGCGGCAGCAGGCGCCCCTGCTCCAGCAACCGGGGATAGTCGAGGCTGCTGTCGCTGCCACGGGCTTGGGCTTCTTGCAGCAGGCCGCGCTCGTTGTCGATCGCCGCCAGGGCCAGCTCGCGAGTGCTGGCGGTATTGCGCAAAACGTGGACCCGGTCGCCTTCGACCCTACCGACCTGGCGCTGGCCGGCATCGTTCTCAAACTGAATCAGGCGCATGCCCGTCCTCCTGGATGTCATGGCGGCAGCCGTCCACGGACGGCTGCCGAGGCTTATTCGATGATGTTGAATTCGCCGAGATGGTCTTCGGATATCTCCAGGCCCAGGCCCGGCTTGTGGTCGTCGAGCTGGATATAGCCTTCCACCGGCTGCGGCTCGCCCTTGAACACGTAATAGAACAGCTCGTTGCCGACCTCGACATCGAACACCGGGAAGAACTCGGCCATGGGCGAGGCGGTGCTGGACATGGTCAGGTGGTAGTTGTGCATCTGGCCGGCATGGGGGATGACCGGCACCGACCAGGCCTCGGCCAGGGCGTTGATCTTGCGCGCCGCGGTGATGCCACCGACGCGGTTGGTGTCGTACTGGATCACGTCGACGGCACGCCGCTCCAGCAACTCCTTGAAGCCGTAGGAGGTGAACTCGTGCTCGCCGCCGGAGATCGGCATGATGCCCATCTTCTTCAGCTCGACGTAGCCTTCCAGGTCATCGGCGATCACCGGCTCCTCCAGCCAGCGCGGCTCGAATTCGGCCAGCTTGGGCAACATGCGCCGGGCGTACTCCAGGGTCCAGCCCATATAGCACTCGAGCATGATGTCGACATCCGGCCCCGCCAGTTCCCGCAAGGCGCGCACTTGTTCGATGTTGCGGCGCATGCCTGCCGGCCCATCCTTCGGGCCGTAGCCGAAGCGCATCTTCAAGGCATTGAAGCCCTGGTTGAGGTAGCCCTGGGCCTCTTCCAGGAACAGGTCGAGGTCATCGTTGGCGTAGAGCTTGGACGCATAGGTCCAGATCCGCTCCTTGGTGCGTCCGCCCAGCAGCTTGAACACCGGCTTGCCCACGGCCTTGCCCATGATGTCCCAGATGGCGATATCAATCGCCGAGATCGCCGCCATGCCGATGCCCTTGCGTCCCCAGGCATGGCTCTGGCGATACATTTTCTGCCAGATGTATTCGTTGTCGAAAGGGTCCTCGCCGATGGCCAGCGGTGCCAGGTAGGTATCGATGACCTGCTTGGCCACACGCGGCGCCAGGGCACAGTTGCCGATACCCACCAGGCCGTTGTCGGTTTCCACTTCCACCACCAGCCAGCCGTGGAAACGGAACGAGCCCATGGCGTCGCCGCGCTCGAACAGGATGTCCGAGGCGTTGGTGCAGAAGTGCGCCTTGGGGGGCACGACCTTGCCTTTCCATTCGAAGACACGGGTACGGATCGCTTTGATTTTCATGCGGGGGTCCTTGTCAGGGCTTGGGTAATGATCAGTCGAGCCGGGCCGGAGCCAATTGCTCGGTGGAGCCTTCGACGGGCCGGGCACTGAGGCGCGAGAGCAGGATGGCGCCGAGAATGCCCACCAGGGCCAGGGCGAACATTCCGGCACGGGGGTCGGCGAACTGGGCTTCGGTCAGGGTCTTGAGATTGGGAGCGACGAAACCGCCGAGGTTGCCGATCGAGTTGACCAGGGCAATCCCTCCCGCCGCCGCGGCACCGCTTAGATAACCGGTGGGAATGGTCCAGAACAGCGGCTGCACGGCGACGAAGCCGGATGCGGCAAAGCAGAACGCCAGGACCACCGCGACCATGCTGCAGCCCAGGGCCGAAGCGGCGATCCCGATGGCGGCCATGCTCAGCATCAGCACCGCCAGGCGCCGATGCTGGCCACTGCGGTCGGCATGCCGGGTCACCAGGCGGGTGACCAGCAGCGCACAGATCCAGGGAATCGCCGTGATCAGACCGACGCTCAAGCCCACGTGACCGTCCAGCAATCCGGCAATACGGGTCGGCAGGTAGAACACCACCCCATAGACGCTCATCTGGATGGTGAAGTAGGCCAGGCAGAACTGCAGCACGCGCGGATTGCGCAAGGCGCTGAAGAAACCATGGGGACTGCTGTGCTGCTTGCGCGCGTCTTCTTCGGCCAGGGCAGCTTGCAGCGCCTGCTTCTGCGCCGCGTCCAGCCAGCGAGCATCGGCCGGGCGATCGACCAGGTAGAAATAGGCAGCGCCTCCCACTACCGATGCCATCAAGCCTTCGACCACGAACAACCACTGCCAGTTGGTCAAGCCGAATATGCCGTGGAACTCCAGCAACCAGCCCGACAGCGGGCTACCCAGCACCAGGGCCAGGGGCAGGCCGAAATAGAACAACCCCAGGGCCTGGCCACGGCTCTGGGCCGGAAACCAGTAAGTGAGGTAGAGGATGATGCCCGGGAAGAATCCGGCCTCGGCCACCCCTAGCAGGAAACGCAGCACATAGAAGGTCTGGGCGTCGTGGGCGAACATCATCGCCGCCGACACCAGGCCCCAGGTGACCATGATCCGACATAGCCAGACCCGGGCGCCGAGACGGTGCAGCATGAAATTGCTGGGCACCTCGAAGAACGCGTAACCGATGAAGAATATGCTCGCGCCGAACGCGAAGGCAGCATCACCCAAGCCGGTATCCGCCTGCAGCGCGACCTTGGCGAAACCGACATTGGAACGGTCGATGAAGGCCAGGATGTACATCAGGATCAGGAAGGGCAGCAAGCGCAGCCGACTTTTGGAGATGGCGCTGGCAAGTACCAGGGCAGGGTCTGGACGAGTCATGTCGATGTTCCTTGAATGCCGGTCAGTGCCTTGCGCAAGGGACAAGGCGGCTTTTTGTAGTTGTGCGCCCCTTGAAGACAGCGGCTTGGCAACAGCTCAAGGGGTGAACCGACTGTAGCCAGCCGGTCGAGCGCCGGCTAATCACTTATGGGCATCCAGCGATAACCCCAGGTGATCACTTGGCTTTATTTATGGCTATGTAGGGTTATCGACAACAACTGCCTGGCCCAAGCGCTCGGCAAGGCTGCTGAAGCCGGGATAAGCGCTTGCAGCACAAGCAGAGGACGGCTCGGGCGAAGCCCGGCTTCCGAGATGACGATTGCCGCGCAATCGATTGCAACCTGACCGGCCACTACCGAAAACGTGATGCATCTGGGAAAGGTGCAAGGCGAAACGCAAGGGTTCCCACGCCAGGCGTGGGGAGGCAGGAAGGCAAAGAACGCTGGTCAGCGACGATGGGCGCCCATGCGGCAGGCGATCTCGAACGCCTGGCGGATCGCTCCGACGTTGGCCCGGCCCTGCCCGGCGATGTCGAAGGCCGTGCCGTGGGCCGGAGTGGTAATGGGAATCGGCAGGCCACCCTGGACCGTGACGCCACGGGAGAAGCCCATGAGCTTGATCGCGATCTGCCCTTGGTCGTGGTACATGGTCACCACCGCATCGAAGGCAGTGGCGTCGCCCTGGACCTTGAGGAAAATGGTATCGCCCGGGTACGGCCCCTCGGCGGCGATCCCCCGGTCTTGGGCGCTCTTCACCGCCGGACCAATGATGTCCAGCTCCTCGCGACCGAACGAGCCATTGTCGCCATTGTGCGGGTTGAGCCCACACACGCCGATTCGCGGTTGCACCAAGCCGCTGCGCTTGAGCGCGGTGTCGATCAGCTGGATGGCTTCCACCACTCGCGCCTGGCTGAGCAGGCCCGGCACATCCGCGAGTGCCACATGGGAGGTCACCCGCGAGGTCCAGAGGTCGTCGAGCACGTTGAACTCGCAGAACGGCCCGTGGAAATCCAGCAGCTCGGCGAACCAGTGCAGCTCATCGTTATGGCCCATGCCGGCCATGTGTAGCGAGGTCTTGTTCAAGGGACCGAACAACAGCGCGTCGGTGGTGCCGCTTTCGGTCAGGCGCAGCGCCAGTTCCAGGGTGTCGAGGCTGTAGCGCCCACCGATCGCGCTGGCCTCGCCGCGAGGGAACGCGCCCACGGCCAGGCCGCGAAAATCGTAGAACAGCGGCATGTCGTCGACAAACTCCAAGTGCTCCAGGGAAGTCACCTGGCGATAGGGGAACATCTGGCCGGCGATGTCCATGCCCCGACACATCTCGGCCTCGTCGGCGATCAGGATCACCTGGGCCTGCTGGCGCACCCTGGCATCGCTCAACAGCCGGGCGATCAGCTCCGGGCCAATGCCCGCCGGGTCACCCAGGACCATGGCGATTTTGCTTTTGTTCATGTTTCACTCCTCACAGGTTCGGGCCGTATCCGGTCGCTGGCGCAAGGCTCGCAGCGGTAGGTGCGCTGGGCATTGCCGTAGAACAGACGCTGCTGATCGGCCCACGGCAGATCAGCGACGATGTTTTTGAAACCGCTGTAGATGGTGTCGAACGAACCACAGAGACTGTCCACCGGGAAGTTGCTGGCGAACATCGCCCGGGCGCTGCCGAACAGGGCGATTGTTTCGCGCACGATCCACGCGTTGTCCAGCGCACGCCAGGGCTTGCCGTCCTGCCCCAGACCGGAGATCTTCACCTGCACGTTGGGCCATTCGGCCAGCCGCGCCATGGCCGCGTGCCAGGCGCGCAGACCCGGTTCGCTGCGGTCGCAGGGCAGGCCGGTGTGGTTGAGGATCAGGGTGATCCCAGGAAAGTCCCGAGCCAGACGCTCGGCCTCCGGCAGATTCCACCAGGGTGTCTGCAAGTCGAAGTGCAGCCCCAGGTCTTGCAGCTGGGCGTAGCCGCGCCGCCAGCGCTCGTCGCTCATCAGCGTACGCAGTTGCCCCACCTGCCCGGGGGAAACCGGCCCACCAGGCTTGTGCCGCACGCTGCGCACACAGGCGAACGACGCCTGCTCGGCAAGTACTGAGGACGCATCCGGATGGTCGAGCCAGGCCTGCGCCACCACCGCGTTGGGTACGCCATAACGGGCAGCCAGCTGTTCGATGAAGCGGGTTTCTCCGATGGGATCGCCGGGCTCCCATTCGGTTTCCACGTACACCGTGCCCACCACCCGATGCGGGCCGGCGTCGGCGAAATAGTCCTCGGGGAAATAGCGGCGCTTGAGCGCGCTGTAGTCGCCGTAGCGAAAGGCGATGTTGGCCTCGGGAAGCAACCAGGGATGCGGATTGTTCAGCGGATCCCAGAAGTGATGGTGGGCATCGACGATGGGACCGTCCCACAATGCCTGTGCATCAGCCATGCGCCATCTCCGCGGGGCCGTCGAGGCTGATCAGCAGGGTGGCCAGGACAAACAGTGCCGAGCACGCCGCGAAGAACCCCAGCACCGGAGCGAAACCGCCGGCGAACTGTAGGATCACCCCGACCAGGATCGGTACCGCAATGCCGCCAATGCTGCCGGCCATATTCATCACCCCGCCGATCAGGCCGACCCGCGCCGGGGCAGCAAGCAACGCCGGGAAACTCCAGTAGAGGCTGCCCCACATCAGGAAAAACGCAGTCATGGCCAGCAGGGCCACCGCCGCGAACGGGTTGCTCAGGGTCGGCAGCAGCAGGAACGCCAGCAGCGTGATCATCCCGGAAAACGCCAGCAACCCCTTGACCGCCAGGCCGCGGCTGACACCCTTGCGGATCAGTCCGTCGCACAGGAAACCACCAATGAGCGAGCCCAGCGTGCCGCAGATGAAAATCACGAAGGTGGCGGTGCCGATGCCCTTGATGTCGAAACCCCGCGCCTGGGCCAGGTAGCTCGGGCCCCAGGTCAGCAGCCCGAAATAGACCATGGCCCAACTGGCGCGCCCCATCAGCAGGCCGCTCAGGGAACGAGCGGCGATGCCGAGGCTCTTGGCTGGCGCCCGCGCCGCTTCGGCAGCTGGCGTCGCGCGCCCGGCGTTGATCTTCGCCAGCTCGCTGGCATTGACCTGCGGGTGGCTGGCCGGATCGTCCCGCAGGTAACGGCAGACGACCCAGGCCAGTACCAGGGTCGCCACCCCGGCAATCACGAACGCCAGCCGCCAGGAGTCGAGCAGCGCGATCAGGCAGGCGATCAGCAACCCGCCAATGGCCACGCCCAACGGGCTGCCGCTGTCCATCAACACCGCGCCGCGGCTGCGTTCGCCGGGCGCCAGCCACAGGGAAATCAGTTTGCCGCCGGAGGGGAACAGCGGCGCTTCGGCCGCCCCCAGGGCGACCCGAGCAAATAGCAAGGACAGCCCGCCGGTGGCAAACGCCGCCAACACCTGGAAGGTGCCCCACAAGCTGGTCGACCAGCCGATGACCCGGTGCGGGCCGAAACGGTCGATCAGCCAGCCTCCGGGAATCTGCAACAGCGCGTAGGCCCAGAAGAAGCTGCTGAGAATCAGCCCCTGCAAGCTCGGCGACAGGGCGAACTCATGGGCGATGGTAGGCATGGCGATGGACAGCGAGACCCGGTCGATCAGGTTGACCATGGTCAGGGCGAAGATGATCGCGAAGATCCGCCAGCGCACGGAGCTGGCCCGGGAAGTGGCGCCCCGGGCCGCGGACGCCGTTTCGACAGTGCTGTCGGGCAGGTGCAGGGAAGCACTGGAGCGAGCCATGGCGCATACCTCTTTTCTTATTGTTGTGGTGGCGCGCCCCGGAAGGCGCCGCAGAGCTGCACTATCGAAGGCCCTGTGATAACCGTCTAATCAAAACTTGGCATACGGCGATAGCCTCGGGATATGACAGCCTTTACATCCTGTCTCGTCCTGCTCCCAGACTCATGGCCCCGCCCTGGAGTCTCTGCCGAGGCTGCGATCGAGGTAGGCGGCATTCCGGCGGCGTCCTCGCAAAGCCGACCGGTGCGGTTTGCCTGGTGGAATGTATCGCCAGGCTTCATGGTCGCTGCGCGACCGATCGCAACCTCGCAAGCTCGGCAGCGGCTATAGGTATGGGTTGGGCGGCTTGCGATAACCCCAGGCTATCGATGTATGTTTTGTTTTGAGTAGACGCCAAGTCCACAGCTTCCCACACTCGGCCCAGGCTTGCGGCTGTGACCATTGAACAAGCCACTCATAACAACTACAAGAAAGAGGCTCTCCATGCGGACAAGATCTGTTCGTCGCACCTCGCTCCTGCTCCTGGGATGCGCCCTGCTCGGCGCCGGCATCCTCCCCCCCCTCGCCCAGGCCTGGCAACCCGATAGAAATGTCGAGATAGTCGTCGCCGGCGGCCCAGGTGGCGGCACCGACCAGCTCAGCCGGCTGATCCAGTCGATCATCACCACCCACAAGCTGCTGGACGTCAGCACCATCGTCCTCAACAAGGGCGGCGGCAACGGCGCCGAAGCCTTTCTCGACCTGAAGATGGCCAAGGGCGATGCCGAGAAACTGGTGATCGGCACCAACAACATCTACCTGCTGCCGCTGGTATCGAAGCTCGGCTACCAATGGCAGGAACTGACCCCGGTCGCCGCCCTGGCCGAGGACGACTTCATCCTCTGGAGCTACAAGGGCGCTCCCTGGAAAGACGCCAAGGAATTCTATGACGCGGTCAAGGCCGCCCCCTCGAAACTGCGCATGGGCGGCAGCCAATCCAAGGACGTCGACCAGACCCTGACCCTGCTGCTGAACCGCAGCACCGGCGCCAAGCTCACCTACATTCCGTTCAAGAGCGGCAGTGAAGCGGCCACCCAGCTGGCCGGCAAGCACATCGCCGCCAACGTCAACAACCCGGCCGAAAGCATCAGCCAATGGCGGGGCGACCAGATCGAGCCGCTGTGCGTGTTCAGCCGGCAACGCATGCAATACACCAGCAAGGTCGCCGGCGACAAAGCCTGGTCGGATATCCCCACCTGCCACGAGCAGGGCCTGGGCATCGATCAGTACCGCTTCCCGCGCACAGTGTTCATGCCCGGCGAGGTCAGTACCGAGCAGCGGGCGTTTTACGTCGAACTGATGCGCAAGGTCACCCAGACTCCGGAATTCAAGGCCTACGTGGCACAGAACGCGCTGGTACCGACCTTCCTCGAGGGCGAGCCGCTGACCGCCTACATCGAGCAAGACACCGCCCGCGTCACCCCGGTGTTCAAGGACGCCGGCTGGCTGCGCAACTGATCCACACGTTGCCGCGCGTCTTGTATCGCAGGGGGCCCGGCGGCCACCTTCTGGAGGTGCTTGCATGTTCCGTTCCACGGATTCTTCAACGCTGGTCGGCACCCGTTGGGTCGAGCTGGGCCTGGCCTGGTTCACCGCGTCGATCGGCGCGGTGGTAATGTTCGCCAGCGCCGAACAAGGTAGCGGCTGGGGTGACACAGGCCCCGAGCCAGGGTACTTCCCGTTCTATATCGGCCTGCTGCTGAGTGTCGCCAGCCTGGCCAACGGCCTGCTGACCCTGCTGCGCTGGCACGCGCTGAGCGTGGCGTTCATCAGCCGCGCAGCCTTTGCCCAGGTGCTGTCGGTGTTCATCCCGATCGCCCTGTTCGTCGCCGCCATGCCCTTTACCGGGATCTACCTGGCCTCGGCGCTGTTCATCGCCTGGTTCATGTGGAGCGACCGGGTGCGCGCCAAACCCTATGGCAAATGGATGATCGGCGGCGTGTCTCTCGGCTCGGTCACCGGCAGCTACCTGATCTTCGCCCTGTGGTTCAAGGTGCCGCTGGATGCCGGCCCGCCCGGCGACTGGCTGAGCCTGATCGGGAGCCGCCTGAAATGAGCGAATTCGATTCCCTGCTGCAAGGCATGAACCTGATACTCACCCCCGGGCATATCGGCCTGATGGTAATCGGCGTACTGCTGGGCATCCTGGTCGGCGTATTGCCCGGTCTTGGGGCGCCCAACGGCGTGGCGCTGCTGCTACCCCTGACTTTCACCATGGCCCCGGTGTCGGCAATCATCCTGCTCTCGTGCATGTACTGGGGGGCATTGTTCGGCGGTTCGATCACCTCGATCCTGTTCAACATCCCCGGCGAGCCGTCATCCGTGGCCACCACCTTCGACGGCTACCCCATGGCCCGCGAAGGCCATGCCGCCCAAGCCCTGACTGCAGCGTTCAGCTCGGCACTGATCGGCGCCCTGTGCGGGGTGTTGCTGCTGACTTTCCTGTCCACGCGCATCGCCGCATTCGCCATGTCCTTCAGCTCACCGGAGTTCTTCGCGGTATATCTGCTGGCCTTCTGCACCTTTATCGGCATGAGCAAGAACCCACCGCTGAAAACCGTGGTGGCGATGATGATCGGCTTCGCCATGGCCGCGGTCGGCATGGACACTGTATCCGGCAACCTGCGCCTGACCTTCGACCAGCCGCTGCTGATGACCGGGATCAGCTTCGAGGTGGCGGTGATCGGCTTGTTCGGCATCGGCGAAATCCTCTGTACCGTCGAGGAAGGCCTGGTGTTTCGCGGCGAGCGCGGGCGCATCACGCCGATGGTGGTCCTGCGCACCTGGGCGCGGCTGCCGCGCTACTGGCTGACCATCGTGCGCAGCACACTGGTGGGCTGCTGGATGGGCATCACCCCGGGCGGGCCGACAGCCGCGTCGTTCATGAGCTACAGCCTGGCGCGGCGTTTCTCCAAGCGCCACGACAATTTCGGCAAGGGTGAAATCGAAGGGGTAATTGCTCCGGAAATCGCCGACCACGCCGCTGGCACCAGCGCCCTGCTACCGATGCTGACCCTGGGCATTCCCGGCTCGGCCACCGCGGCGGTGATGCTGGGCGGCCTGATGATCTGGGGGCTGCACCCCGGGCCGACGCTGTTCGTCGAACAGCACGACTTCGTCTGGGGCCTGATCGCCAGCATGTACCTGGGCAACGTGGTCAGCCTTATCGTGGTCCTGGCCACTGTGCCGCTGTTCGCCTCGATCCTGCGGATCCCGTTCTCGATCATCGCGCCGATCATCATCATGATCTGCGCCATCGGCGCCTACTCGGTGCATAACGCCTTCTTCGACGTGGTGCTGATGCTCGGCTTCGGCGCTCTGGGTTATGTGTTCAAGAAACTCGGCTATCCGATCGCCCCGCTGGTGCTGGCCGCGGTGCTGGGAGACAAAGCCGAGGACGCCTTCCGCCAGTCGATGCTGTTCTCCGACGGGCAACTGGGCATCTTCTGGTCCAACCCGCTGGCAGGCAGCCTGACCACCGCCGCCCTGGCGATGCTGTTCTGGCCCTTGCTCTCTCGCGGGCTGCGAGGTCTGCTCGGCTGGCGTGGCCGGCGGTCGACGAAGGCCAAGTCGGCTTCCTGAATGCGCAGCACTGGCAACGCCTGACATTTATTGTCAGGCTTTCCGCTCCTTCTTCGCGAGCACGGCTCATGACCAGGATTCCCGACGCCCATCTGATTCACAGCCGCCTGCGCCTGCGGCAACTGCGGCTGGTGCTCGCCTTGCAGGAATTCGGCTCGCTGCGCCGTGCCGCCGAGCACATCGGCATGACCCAGCCCGCGGCGACCAAGATGCTCCACGAGGCCGAAACCCTGCTGGGCGTCGAGCTGTTCGAGCGGCTGCCACGGGGAATGCGCGCCACACCGTTCGGCGAAACGGTGATCTATTACGCGCGAATGGTCTTCGCCGAGCTCAGCGGCATGCGTGAGGAACTGGTGTCCCTGGAATCGGGCAACCTGGGTCGGGTCACGGTCGGGGCCATTCCGGCCCTGGCCTCGGGACTGCTGACCCGGACCATCGCCACCCTCAAGCAAAGCCATCCACGGCTGTCCATGAGCATCCAGGTGGATACCAGCGACGTCCTGGTGCAAGCCTTGCTGCAGGAGCAACTGGATGTCGTCCTGGGGCGGATTCCAGCTGGAGCGCGGGCCGAGGAACTGTCGTTCGACAGCCTTGGTGAAGAAGCACTGTGCGTGATCGCCGGAGCCCGCAACCCCTTGGCCCAAGCCACGCAACTGGACTGGGCGCAATTGCAGGAGCAGACCTGGGTATTGCAGCAGCATCCCAGCCCCATGCGCTCGATCGTCAACCAGGTGTTCCACAACGCCCGAGTCGATATTCCCAGCAGCATCGTCGAGACCACCTCGATCATGACCCTGCTGTCCCTGGTCCAGCAGACAGACATGATCGGCGTCACCCCGGTCTCGGTGGTCGAGGACTATCCCGGCCGGCACCTGCTGGCTGTCCTGCCGATCCAGTTCCAAGCGCGCCTGCCGCCCTTTGGCTTGATCACCCGGCGCCAGCGGATCCAGTCATCGGCGATGCAGGCCTTCATGGATGCCGTACGCCAGGAGCAGGCCCCCATGCGCAGCTGAAGGGTGGCGTGGCGAAGGAGCAAGCTCCCTCGCCACCGCCTGCGACCGGGCATTGCACCCGGCCGGCGCGCCTCGATCAGGCGCTCTTGCGGAACACGAACACCAGCCCGACGATGATCAGGCCCATGCCGAACAGGCTCAGCAGCGCCAGGCGATTACCGAAGATCAGGTAGTCCATCAGCGCCGTCACCGCCGGCACCAGGTAGAACAGGCTGGTGACATTCACCAGGTTGCCCTGGGCGATCAGGCGGTACAGCAGCAAGGTGGCCAGCACCGAAACCACCAGCCCCATCCACAGCACCGGGATCAGAAAACCTGCGTCGTATTCGAAGTGGAACGGCTGGAACGGCACGAACAACGCACACAACAACAGCCCGGCCAGGTATTGCACCGGCAGGGTACCCAGGGGGTTGTCGGTGATGCGTTTCTGCATGATCGAGCCGGCGGTCATGCTCACCAGGGCCAGCAGGCCGCAGAGCATGCCGGAGATCGAGATGCCTGCCAGGCCGATGCCCTGGTACACCACCATGATCAGGCCGGCGAGCCCCAGGCCCAGGCCGAACAGACGGCTCCAGGAGCGCTGGCGCTCCATCAGCACCACGGTGAGGATCGGCTGCACCCCCATGATGGTGGCCATCACCCCGGGGGTGACCTTCAGGTCCAGGGCCAGGATGTAGAAGATCTGGTAGGCGCCCAGCAGCACCAGGCCCGTGGCCACGGCAAACCCCATGGCCCGGCGGCCCCTGGGCCAGCGCAGCTTGAGCAGCGGCACCAGCAGCACCAGGCCGGCCAGGGCAATGGCGAAGCGCACCAGCAAGAAGGCGAAGGGCGAGGCATGGGCCAGCCCCCATTTGGAGAAGATCGCGCCGCTGCTCCAGAGCAGGACGAACAGACTCGTGGAGGCCGCCGCAAAAGCGGACTTTTTCGAAATGAGCAACATGAAACCACCTGTAGTCAGGCAAGAAGCCAATTCAGCCGGAGCTGAAGTTCAGTAGTGTTTTTTCAGGCGGGCGGAGGAAACAGCAGCGGTTGCTGAGTCAGCCCGAGAAGCCAACGCCCGACGGCGATACGACTGCGTATACCGGCGTGCTACTGACAGGTGGGGGGTTCTGACCGATCTGCACAGGCTGCTGATTCCCGCACGGCACGACGCCAGCGTTGACCGCTGAAACCACTACCGCGTTGATGAGGGATAAGGCCATGTGCCAAGGGTTCTCGAAGGAGGAAAAGAATGAGTCGCTTGACTCATCGAGCGCCGAATATAACCAGCGCCCGATATTCATTGCAAGATTTATCCGAACAGCCATTTCCACAGGATAACCAGCACCACCACCGCCAGGACCGGGCGCAGGATGCGGTACAGCTTGGGATTGCGGCGTTTCCACTGCTTGACCACACCACTGAAGCTGTCGCTGAAACGCTTGCTCCAGGCGTAGGCCTGGTTGATGCCGCCAACCCGCTCGTCGTCCAGGTTCTGCGGTGCGGTGGCACGCCCCAGCTGGGCGCTGACCCAACGGTTGATGCGGGTCATCAGGCCACTGCTCAACGGACGCTCGATGTCGCAGAACAGGATCACCCGGGTGATCTCGGTTTCGTTCTTCACCCAGTGCACGTAGGTCTCGTCGAACATCACGTCCTCACCGTCGCGCCAGGCGTATTCCTCGCCGTCGACGAAGATCCGGCAAGCGTCGGAGTTGGGCGTCGACAGGCCCAGGTGATAACGCAGCGAGCCGGCGAAGGGGTCGCGGTGCGGGTTCAGGTGGCTGCCGCCGGGCAACAGCGCGAACATCGCGCCCTTGACGTTGGGGATGGCGCTCACCAGCTCGACGGTCTTGGGGCACAGGGCCGCGGCCGAGGGCAGCGGCTTGTCGTACCACTTGAGGTAGAAGCGCTTCCAGCCCTTCTTGAAGAAGGAACCGAAACCGGCATCGTTGTTCTTCTCGGCGGCGCGGATGTAACCCTCGTCGAACAGGTGCATGGCCTCGTCGCGAATGGTTTCCCAGTTGTCGCGCAGTACATCCAGCTCGGGGAACTTGCTGCGGTCCAGGTACGGCTTGGAGGGCACGCCGGAGAACAGGTACATCAGGGTGTTGTAGGGAGCGAACAGCGCCGAATGGTTGACGAACTGGCGCAGTACCGGCAGGCGCGCCTTGCCGCGCAAATGCACGAAAAGGATGCTGCCGATGAACAGCGACAACACCGCGAACTTGGCGGCAAAGGAAAAGCTCATGCAACAACTCCTTGGAAATAGGCACCGGTGGGGGGAGCGATCACCCGACCTGGCAGCCGGTCATGATAAACACTCCTGAACCCCGGAAAAACCCGCACGACCGAACATTCAGCATTAACGGTCGTGCAACAAAGGCGTTAAGTAGCATAAGCCGCACAAGCAGCGACTGATATGGATCAGCCATCGGCCCATGGGGGCAGCGCCATGGACCGACGGCCAGCCGACGTTACTGCTGGGTCTCCTGCTCGGTGAACAGATCGCTGAACAGCATGCTGGACAGGTAGCGCTCGCCGGAGTCCGGCAGGATCACCACGATGGTCTTGCCTTGCATTTCCGGGGTTTCTGCCAGGCGTACCGCCACGGCCATCGCTGCCCCGCAGGAAATCCCGCAGAGGATGCCCTCCTCCTGCATCAGGCGCAGGGCCATGGCCTTGGACTCCTCGTCGGTCACCAGCTCCACCCGGTCGACCATTTCCAGGTCCAGGTTCTTGGGTACGAAACCGGCGCCGATGCCCTGGATCTTGTGCGGGCTGGGCTTGATCTCCTGCCCGGCGAGCTTCTGGCTGATCACCGGCGAGGTGGCCGGCTCTACCGCCACCGCGAGGATCGGCTTGCCCTGGGTCTTCTTGATGTAGCGCGACACGCCGCTGATGGTGCCACCGGTGCCGACACCCGCCACCAGCACGTCCACCGCGCCGTCGGTGTCGTTCCAGATCTCCGGGCCAGTGGTCTTTTCGTGGATCGCCGGGTTGGCCGGGTTATCGAACTGCTGCGGCATGAAGTACTTGCCCGGGTCG
Organism: Pseudomonas sp. B6(2017); assembly: GCF_002112765.1. Lineage (NCBI taxonomy): Bacteria > Pseudomonadati > Pseudomonadota > Gammaproteobacteria > Pseudomonadales > Pseudomonadaceae > Pseudomonas > Pseudomonas sp. B6(2017). The sequence goes on from NZ_NEIQ01000004.1 coordinate 208,477, forward strand.
CTGGCGACGATTTCCGCCGCCTTGTCGATCGCTCCCTTCATGCCCTTGGCCGGCTCGGTCAGCACCAGTTCTGCCCCCAGGGCCTTGAGCACCTTGCGTCGCTCGATGCTCATGGAGGCCGGCATGGTCAGCATCAGCTTGTAGCCACGGGCAGCCGCCACGAACGCCAGGCCGATCCCGGTGTTGCCCGAGGTGGGTTCGACGATGGTCATGCCCGGCTTGAGCCGGCCCGTGCTTTCGGCGTCCCAGATCATGTTGGCGCCGATCCGGCATTTCACCGAGTAGCCCGGGTTACGCCCTTCGATCTTGGCCAGGATGGTCACCCCACGCGGGGCGATGCGGTTGATCTGCACCAAGGGCGTATTACCGATGGAATGGGCATTGTCAGCAAAAATTCGGCTCATGGCTGGGTCCTTATGCAGCAGTGAAGAAGTCCCCAAGGGTATGCCTGGCATCCTTGAGCGTCCAGTCGCGCCGAACGACCTGGAGCCTGGGCAGTCAATGCCTTTATAGGACTGGAGGCTGCCCCATGAAACGTCGCTATCGTTGGCCCCTGTGGACCCTGGCGGGCCTGGTCGTACTGCTGGTCGGCCTGCACATCGCCCTGCCCTACCTGGTGCGTGACTACCTGAACGACAAGCTCGCGGACATGGGCGACTACCGCGGCCGGGTCAGCGATGTCGACCTGGCCCTGTGGCGCGGCGCCTACCGCATCAACGGCCTGGAGATCGTCAAGGTCAGCGGCAAGGTGCCGGTGCCTTTCGTCAAGGCGCCGTTGATCGACCTGGCGGTGAGCTGGCATGCGCTGTGGTACGACCATGCGGTGGTGGCGCGGGTGCAATTCGTCCAGCCCCAGGTGAACTTCGTCGATGGCGGCAGCGACCGCCAGGCCTCGCAGACCGGTGCCGGCACCGACTGGCGGGCGCAACTGGGCAAGCTGTTGCCCATCACCCTGGATGAAGTGCGGATCGACGACGGCACCCTCCACTTTCGCAACTTCGGCTCCAATCCACCGGTGAACCTGGGCGCGACCCAGGTCAATGCCAGCTTCTACAACCTGACCAATGTGGTCGACACCCAGGGCAAGCGCGACGCCCGCTTCGAGGGCAAGGCCCTGCTGCTGGGCCAGGCGCCCCTGGAAGCCAGCGCCACCTTCGATCCCCTGAGCAACTTCGAGGAGTTCGAGTTCCGCCTGCGGGCCCGGGATATCGAGCTCAGGCGTTTCAACGACTTCGCCTCGGCCTACGGCAAGTTCGACTTCAAGGCCGGACACGGCGACCTGGTGATCGAGGCCCAGGCCGAGAAGGGCCAACTGCGCGGCTACATCAAGCCGCTGCTGCGGGACGTGGAAGTCTTCGACTGGCAACAGGACGTGGAGAACCGCGACAAGAATGTGTTCCGCTCGGTCTGGGAAGCCCTGGTGGGCGCCGGGGAAACCCTGCTGAAGAACCAGCGCAAGAACCAGTTCGCCACCCGGGTCGAGCTCAGTGGCAACGTACACCAGCAGGATGTCAGCGCATTCCAGGCGTTTTTGCAGATTTTGCGCAACGGTTTCATCCAGGCCTTCAATGCCCGCTATGAACAACCCAAGCCGTCGACTGACTGAGTCACCCCGTGACGCTCCATTCAGAGACTGAATGGGGCGTCTGCGTTCACAGTCAAGCGAGCGCCGCGTTATAGTCGCGCCATTCGTGTCCATTCAAGCGACCTGCCCCGGGCAGCTCGTCGTCACCGTTCGAGGAATTGCAGATGAAGTTCGAAGGCACCAGCGCATACGTTGCCACCGATGACCTGAAGCTGGCGGTCAACGCCGCCATCACCCTGGAGCGTCCGCTGCTGGTCAAGGGCGAACCCGGCACCGGCAAGACCATGCTCGCCGAGCAACTGGCCGAATCCTTCGGTGCCAAGCTGATCACCTGGCACATCAAGTCCACCACCAAGGCCCACCAAGGGCTCTACGAGTACGACGCGGTGAGCCGCCTGCGCGATTCGCAACTGGGCGTGGACAAGGTCCACGACATCCGCAACTACCTGAAGAAGGGCAAGCTCTGGGAAGCCTTCGAGTCCGAGGAGCGGGTGATCCTGCTGATCGACGAGATCGACAAGGCCGACATCGAGTTTCCCAACGACCTGCTGCAAGAGCTCGACAAGATGGAGTTCTACGTCTACGAGATCGACCAGACCATCAAGGCCAAGCAACGGCCGATCATCATCATTACCTCCAACAACGAGAAGGAACTGCCGGACGCCTTCCTGCGCCGCTGCTTCTTCCACTACATCGCCTTCCCTGACCGCACGACCCTGCAGAAGATCGTCGACGTGCACTATCCGGACATCAAGAAGGACCTGGTCAGCGAGGCGCTGGATGTGTTCTTCGACGTGCGCAAGGTGCCGGGCCTGAAGAAGAAGCCCTCGACCTCCGAACTGGTGGATTGGCTCAAGCTGCTGATGGCCGACAACATCGGCGAGGCGGTGCTGCGCGAGCGCGATCCGACCAAGGCCATCCCACCGCTGGCCGGCGCCCTGGTGAAGAACGAGCAGGATGTACAGCTCCTCGAACGCCTGGCCTTCATGAGCCGGCGCGGCAGTCGTTAGGCTCTACCCAGAAGCTGCCTGCGCGTCGATCATGCTGCGTTAGAAACCGGTTCGGAATGCTCATTTAGCTCGCTAAACTCCGCCTCCTCACCTGTTTCTGCCTTGCCTGATCGCCGCTCGACGAGCTTTTGAACAGATCCCTAGATCATTAGAGAGCGATAACCATGCTGCTCAACCTGTTCAATGAAATGCGCGCCGCCAAGGTACCGGTGTCGGTGCGCGAGCTGCTGGACCTGATCAACGCGCTCAAGCAGCGCGTGACCTTCGCCGACATGGACGAGTTCTACTACCTGGCCCGGGCGGTGCTGGTGAAGGACGAGCGCCACTTCGACAAGTTCGACCGGGCCTTCAGCGCCTATTTCAACGGTCTGGAGAAACTCGACGACCACCTGCAGGCGCTGATCCCCGAGGACTGGCTGCGCAAGGAGTTCGAGCGTTCGCTCAGCGATGAGGAACGGGCGCAGATCCAGTCCCTGGGCGGCCTGGACAAACTGATCGAAGAGTTCAAGAAGCGCCTGGAAGAACAGAAGGAACGCCACGCCGGCGGCAACAAGTGGATCGGCACCGGCGGCACCAGCCCCTTCGGCTCCGGCGGTTTCAACCCCGAGGGCATCCGCATCGGCGATGCCGGCAAGCGCCAGGGCAAGGCGGTCAAGGTCTGGGACCAGCGCGAATACAAGAACCTCGACGACTCGGTGGAACTGGGCACCCGTAACATCAAGGTGGCCCTGCGCCGGCTGCGCAAGTTCGCCCGCCAGGGCGCGGCCGAGGAGCTGGATATCGACGGCACCATCGACCACACCGCCCGGGATGCCGGCTTGTTGAACATCCAGATGCGTCCGGAGCGGCGCAACAGCGTCAAGCTGTTGTTGCTGTTCGACATCGGTGGCTCCATGGATGCCCACGTGAAGATCTGCGAGGAACTGTTCTCGGCCTGCAAGACCGAGTTCAAGCACCTGGAGTACTACTACTTCCACAACTTCATCTATGAGTCGGTGTGGAAGAACAACCTGCGGCGCGGTTCGGAACGGACTTCGACCCAGGACCTGCTGCACAAGTACGGCGCCGACTACAAGGTGATCTTCGTCGGCGACGCCGCCATGGCGCCCTATGAAATCACCCAGGCCGGCGGCAGCGTCGAGCACTGGAACGAAGAAGCCGGCTACGTGTGGATGCAGCGCTTCATGGAGAAGTACAAGAAGCTCATCTGGATCAACCCCTACCCGAAGGACACCTGGGGCTACACCGCGTCCACCAACATCGTGCGCGAGCTGATCGAGGACCAGATGTATCCGCTGACCCTGCGTGGCCTGGAGGAAGGCATGCGGTTTCTGTCCAAGTAGGCCGTCAAGCAGGGCCCTGCGGGCCTTTTCGCAGTTTCGCCATGGCCTCGACAGCGGCTACAGAGCAATACCCTGGAGCCGCTGCCACAGGCTGCGTACGGGCGCGCAGCGGCCGCCACGGCCGTCAGCCACTACACAAAGCGGCGCAAGAACGCCAACTGCTGCCGATGCGCGGTCTCCTGCACCACCGGCGCCAGGCGCACCTTGCTGCCGGGCAGGCATTGCGCCAGCCGGGCCAGGGACAAGGGCGTCAATGCGCCCAGGCGCGGATAACCGCCGATGGTCTGCCGGTCGTTGAGCAGGATGATCGGCTGGCCATCCGGCGGCACCTGGACCGCCCCCAGGGCGATGCCTTCGGAAATCATCGGCTGGCCCTGGTACTCCAGCACCGGCCCCAACAACCTGGCGCCCATGCGGTCGGCCCGGCTGTCCAGGGTCCAGTCGCGGTTGAAGGCATCGAACAGGCTCAGGCCACTGAACTGGCCGACCTGGGCCCCGAGGATCAGTTCCAGCGGTGCAGCGCATTGCCAATCCGCCAGCTGTGCGGCCGACAAGCACTTGAGCGCACCACCGGTTCCGGAATACCCCAGCACCCCGCCCTCGCCCAACGCCCGCCCCTGCCCGTCAAGGCCACCCAGGGCCTCGCGCTGCACACTGGAACAACTGCCCAATACCTGCGGCGCGTCGAAACCGCCAGGGGCCGCAAGATAGGCCCGGGCCCCGGAATGCGGCTGGGTAAAGCGCAAGCGCTGGCCCTTCTGCAGGACGAAACTGCGCCCCGGGGTCAGCGGGCTCTCATCCACATAGGCCCCCAGGTCGGCCCCGGCCAACGCCAGCAGGCAGTAGTCCTCGGCCAGCAAGGTCAGGCCGCCGAGGGTGATCTCCAGCACCGGTGCGTCCAGGGCATTGTCCAGCAGCCAGTTGGCCCAGGACATCGACACCCAGTCCAGCGCCCCGCCCTGGGTCACGCCCAGGTGGCGCACACCGAACCGCCCGGCGTCCTGCAGCAGGCACAAGGGCGTGCTGGCCTCGATCGACAAACGGCTCATGCCGGCACCTCCAGCGGACTGTCGTCACCACCCAGGCGCAGGAACTCGGCCCGCTCCACTGCCGCGAAGCGCACCCGGTCTCCCGGCTGCAACAGGCTGTAGCCCTCGCGCTCGCGGTCGAACAAGCGGCTCGGGGTTCGCCCGATCAGGTTCCAGCCCCCCGGCGACACCGCCGGATAGGCCGCGGTCTGGCGTTCGGCGATGCCGACGCTGCCCGCCGCCACGCGCTTGCGCGGGGTATCGAGCCGGGGCGCCGCCAGTTCAGGCGTCACCAGGCCCATGAAGGCGAAACCGGGAGCGAAACCCAGGGCGAACACCCGATATTCGTGCTGGCTGTGCCGGCGGATCACCTCGGCCACCGGCAAGCCGCTGCGCCGCGCCAGCAGCGCCAGTTCCGGCCCGACGCTGGGGTCGTACCACACCGGCAACACATGCTCGCGCCCGCCTCCGGCATCCAGCGGAACCAGGCCCGCCAGGGCCGCATCGATCAGCTCGCGGGCCTGGGCCGGGTCCAGGCTGCGCAGGTCGTAGTGCACCATCAGCGTGGTATACGACGGCACCAGGTCGATCAAATCCACGCCGAAGCCCTGGCGCAGGCGCTCGGCGGCGGCCAGCATCCAGGGCATGTGGTCTTCGGCGATCCCATCGAACAGGCGCACCATCAGGCAATCGATGGCCGCCACCTCCACCCGGTAGTTCATGAGTCGGACTGCTGGTTCAGGGCCTCGCGGATACGCTGCACCGCCGCCACCGAGCTGGCGTTGTCACCGTGCACGCACAGGGTATTGGCCTGCAGGAGCAAGGCACTGCCATCGCTGGCCACCAGCGGTTCGCCACGGGCGATGGCCAGGGCTTGGCGGACTATGGTGTCCGAGTCGTGGTGCACCGAGCCCGGCACTTGGCGCGAGACCAGGTGCCCGGCGCTGTCGTAGGCGCGGTCGGCGAAGGCCTCGAACCACAGGGTCACGCCGTGCTCATCGCCCAGGGCCTGGGCCGCGCGGTTGTCGCGGGTGGCCATGAGCATCAGCGGCAATTGCCGGTCGTAGGCGGCCACGGCCTGGATTACCGCGCGCAGCTGCGCTGGGTTGGCCATCATGTCGTTGTACATGGCGCCGTGGGGCTTGATGTAGCTGACACGGGTGCCTTGCGCCCGGCAGATGCCATCGAGGGCACCGACCTGGTAATGCAGCAGATCCTGGATCTCCGTGGCGGAATAGCTCATGGACCGGCGCCCGAAACCCGCCAGGTCCTGGTAGGCCGGGTGGGCGCCGATACGCACGCCATTGGCCAGGGCCAGGGTCACGGTCTTGCGCATGATGCCCGGATCGCCGGCGTGGAAACCGCAGGCGATGTTGGCGCAATCGATGAAGGGCATGACCTCGGCATCCAGGCCCATGGTCCAGTTGCCGAAGCTTTCGCCGATGTCGCAGTTCAATAACAGGCGGCTCATGGTCGGTGCTCCTGTGTTCTTATAAGTGCCGGCACGGGGCCGGGTGCAGTATCCGCAGGTTATCAGCTAGCGCGCCTCGAGTTCCTTGCCACGGGTCTCCGGCAGGCTCAGGGCGGCCAGCACCACCACGCCATAGGACACCGCGGCGAAGGTACCGATGGCCACGCCCAGGGGCACATGCTGGCTGAGCAGGCCGATCAACAGCGGGAACAGGGCCGCCACCGCGCGCCCGCTGTTGTAGCAGAAGCCTTGCCCGGAACCACGGATACGGGTGGGGAACAACTCGGTGAGGAAGGCCCCCATGCCGCTGAAGATGCCCGAAGCGAAGAACCCCAGGGGAAAGCCCAGCCAGAGCATGGCCTCGTTGCTCACCGACATCTGGGTATAGAGCAGGACGATGGCGAAGGAGCCGGCGGCGAACAGCACGAAGTTCTTCTTGCGCCCCAGGATATCGGTCAGGTAGGCGCTGATCACATAACCCACATAGGATCCGAAGATCACCATGGCCAGGTAGCCGCCGGTGCTGAGCACACTCAGGCCGCGCTCGGTCTTGAGGAAGGTGGGCAGCCAGAAGGTAATGGCGTAGTAGCCGCCCTGGGCTCCGGCCGCCAGCAACGAGGCACGCAGCGTGGTGCTGAGAATCCCCGGGGCGAAGATCTCGTAGAAGCGCGGCGGATTGCTCGGTGCTTCCTTGGCCCGGGTTTCCCGGTAGACCTCAGGGTCCTTGACCAGGCGCCGGACGAAGATCACGAAGATCGCCGGCAGGATGCCGAGGATGAACAGGCCACGCCAGGCATCTTCCGGCGGTAGCAGGGAAAACAACAGTGCATAGAGCAATGCCGTCAGGCCCCAGCCCAATGCCCAGCCGGACTGCACCATGCCCACGGCCTTGCCACGGTTCTTGGCGCGGATCACTTCGCCGATCAGCACCGCGCCGGCGGTCCATTCACCACCGAAACCGAAGCCCATCAGCGTCCGGGCCACCAGAAGCTGTTCATAGTTCTGGGCCAGGCCACAAATGAAGGTGAAGAAGGCGAACCACAAGACGGTGAGCTGCAGGGTCCGGACCCGGCCGATGCGATCGGACAGGATCCCGGCGATCCAGCCGCCCAGGGCCGATGCCAACAGGGTGCTGGTGTGGATCAGGCCGGCTTCGGCCGAAGTGATGCCCCACAGGGCGATCAGGGTCGGGATCACGAAGCTGAGCATCTGGGTGTCCATGCCATCCAGGCCGTAGCCGATCTTGCAGCTCCAGAACGCCCGGCGTTCCTGCTGGTTGATGTCGCGATACCAGTCGAACGGGCCGACGCGATGCGGGGCCTTGGCGGCCTGTGGTTCGGGCGCACTCATGGCGATCTCCAGGATTATTGGTGTTGTTCTGGACCACGACGACGCATATCGTGGGTCGGCGCATTTTTCGACTCGGGCAGCGCCCACGTCCAACTAATAAAAGCCGCTCCAAGGCATAAGAAAAGTTGATCCCATGAATCTCAAGTTCCTCGAAACCTTCGTCTGGGTCGCACGACTAAAGAACTTCAGCCTGACCGCGGAAAAGCTCTGCACCACCCAGGCCGCGGTGTCCAGCCGCATCGCCGTGCTCGAGGACGAGCTGGGGGTCAAGCTGTTCCGGCGCGATTCGCGGGGCGTCAGCCTGACCCCCGAAGGCCTCAAGGTGCTGGAACATGCCGAGCAGATGCTCGATACCCTGCAGGTGCTGAAGCAGTCGATCGAAGCGCCCTCAAGCAAGGTCGGACGGCTGCGCATCGGAGTCATGGATACGGTGATCCACACCTGGCTCAGCCCCCTGGTGGCACAGCTGATGGATCACTATCCCCAGGTGGAAATCGAGCTGGTGGCCGACACCTCGCTGAACCTGTGCGAGCAGTTGCAAAGAGGCTTTCTCGACCTGGTGCTGCAAACCGACCTGCTGCGCCAGGAAAGCATCCGCAGCCTGGAACTGGCCAGCTATCCGGTGTGCTGGGTCGCCGCCAGCAACTCGATCTACAACCGCCACTACGGCTCGCTGGTGGAGCTGGCCCGGGAGCGGATCGTCACCTACTCGAAGAACTCCCTGCCCCACCAACAGATCCTGAGCCTGATGCAGGCCAGCGGCGTACTGGCACCGCGCCTGAACTGCGTCAATTCGGTATCGGCCATCACTCGGCTGCTGCGTGACGGCTTCGGCATCGGCGCCTTGCCGCCGGTCCTGGTGCGCGAGGAACTGGCCCGTGGCGAGCTGACGCTGCTGGACATCGAGCAGCGCCCGCCGAACCTGCAGGTGGTGGTGTCGTGGCGAGTGGGGGTGGAACTGGTGGAAGACATCGTGCAGTTGTGCCAGCGCGTGGTACAGCGCTACGCCCAGCAGGTCGGCCAGGAGCACCTGCTCCTGGCGCCGTCCCCGTAGGCGCAGCGACGCGGACTCAGAGGCCCTTGAGGTCGCGCTCTTCGATAGGCCGGCTCTGGCGCTGGCGGCGACCGCCGAGCACGACCCAGTCGATCAGCCGATACAGGCATTCCAGGCCGAAGGACAGCAACATGGCGCCGCCCATGGCCCAGGACATCGCCTCCGGGGTCAACAGGATCTGGTAGCTGTAGCCATCCCAGGTTTCCTGGCGGATCGCGGGGTCGGCCGCCAGTACCACTTGCAGCAAGCGGATGTACCAGGGGCCTTGCATCGCCTGGTACTGCTTGTCCAGGGCCTGCTGGCGGCCGAGCAAGGCGCTCAGGCTCTGGGCATCGCTACGAAACACCGGGTCGTCGCTGGCCCGGTAATGGGCCACCAGGGCGTTCAGGTCGCCCTTGAAGAACTGCTGCGCCGTGGCCTGGAAGCCCTGCAGGCTGTTCTGCGACTCGATCAGGTGGGCTTCGACACGCTTGGCGTAATCGTTGATGAAACCCGGCACCTGCACACCGATCAACAGACCGGCGGCGAACAGCACCAGACGCAGATAACTGAGCAACATAGGGATGTCCTTATTCGGTCTGGCCCTGGCTGACGCATTCGCCGCGCCGCCACAGGCTCCACTGTCCCGGCTGGTAGCGGGTCCAGGTTTCGTTTTCGGTCAAGGGTTCGGTGGCGATCACCGTGACCACGTCGTCGGGGGTGGTCTCGGCCTGGAAGTCGACGATCACATCGACATCCTTCAAGCGAGCCGGGCCGAACGGTGCGCGCCGGGTGATCTGCGCCAGCTTGGTGGAGCAGAAGCAGAACAGCCAGTCACCATCGCTGAGCAGGGCATTGAACACGCCCTTGCCGCGGTACTCGCCGCACGCCTGGATCAGTATCGGCAACAATCGCTCGATCTCCACCGGCTCGGGAAAAGCCGTGCGGACCCGGTTGAGCAGGTCGCAGAACGCCGCCTCGCTGTCAGTGTCGCCCACGGCCCGGTAGAAACCGGCCTCGGGGTGGAAATCCGCCAGCTGGCCGTTGTGCGCGAAGCACCAGTTGCGGCCCCACAGCTCGCGAACGAAAGGATGGGTATTGGCCAGGCAGACCTTGCCGACGTTGGCCTGGCGGATGTGGCCGATTACCACTTCGCTCTTGATCGGGTAGCGCTGCACCAGGTTGGCCACTTCCGATTCGCTGCTTGCGGCCGGATCCTGGAACAGGCGCAGGCCGCGGCCTTCGTAGAAGGCGATGCCCCAGCCGTCGCGGTGGGGGCCGGTCCGGCCGCCACGCTGCATCAGCCCGGTGAAGCTGAAGACGATATCGGTCGGTACATTGGCGCTCATGCCCAACAATTCACACATGCTCGGACTCTCGCTGCAGTGCCGGAAACGGGGTTACAGGCGTGGCTCGACCCGCGCGCCACCCACGGACGGGCGGCCGTAGCGGTCGTTGCCGGCGCTGCCAAAGGGCTGGTCATCTTCGACCTCGGCGGCCTTGGCCGCGGCTTTCGCCGCTTCGTTGCGTTGCCGGCGCTCCCGGGCGGCGCGTTCGATGGGCCAGCGGATCAGCACGAACAGCAGGTACACGCCGAAGGCGATCATGCCGTACATGAACAGGTCGGATACCGCGCGCCAGGCGTTGTTACCCACCTTGAAGGCAACGTCCAGGGCGGTGATGGCCACGGCTGGAGCGAGCTTGTCCTTGACCGGGTCGATGATGGTCGGGCTGAACAGCAGCACCGCCACCAGCACGCGCAGCGGCTCGCGCAACCAGCGCCACATCCAGCGGGTCAGGCGCATCCACACCAGCAGGCAGCCCAAGGCGGCGAAGGCGTAGCACCCCCAGGCGATCAGATAGTCGTTCTCGGTCATGGTGTCCGTGGCAAGGCAGGCAAAGAGGCGCTTATGATAACGACTTTTCCCGTGTCAGGCTGCACCGCCGTCTGCCAAGCCCTCATTTGTCATCGTCCGAGAGCCTCCCATGCCCCTACCCGCCCATGACACCAACGCCCCGATCGCCCACAAGGCCGATGGCGCTGACCCGTATGCCTGGCTGCAGGAGCGCGACACCGACGCGGTGCTCGACTACCTGAAGGCGGAGAACAGCTACCAGGAACAGCAACTGGCTCGCCAGGCGCCCCTGCGCGAAGCGCTGTTCCAGGAGATCAAGGGCCGGATCCTCGAGACCGACCTGTCCCTGCCCTCGCCCTGGGGACCGTACCTGTACTACACCCGAACCACCGCCGGCGACGAGTATCCACGCCACTACCGCTGCCCACGCCCGGCGGACGACAGCCTGGCGGTGGACGAAAGCCGTGAGCAGCTGCTGCTGGACCCGAACGTCCTGGCCAACGGCGGGTTCTTCGCCCTGGGTGCGTTCAGCATCAGCCCCGACCACCAACGCCTGGCCTACAGCCTCGACACCAGCGGCGAGGAAATCTACAGCCTGTTCGTCAAGGAACTGGCCAACGACCAGGTCAGCGAACTGCCATTCGAGCAATGCGACGGCAGCATGACCTGGGCCAACGACAGCCAGACCCTGTTCTTCGGCGAGCTGGACGAGACCCATCGCCCGCACAAGCTGTTGCGCTACCGCCTGGGCGACAGCGCCGCTGAGCAGGTATTCCACGAACCCGACGGGCGCTTTTTCCTGCATTGCTACCGCGCCAGTTCCGAACGCCAGTTGCTGCTATCCATGGGTAGCAAGACCACCAGCGAAACCTGGGTCCTGGACGCCGATCAGCCGCACCTGCCGTTCACCTGCGTCGCGCCGCGCACCGAAGACCATGAATACGATGTCGACCACGGCCTGCTCGATGGCCAGTGGACCTGGTTCATCCGCAGCAACCGCGATGGCATCAACTTCGCCCTCTACCAGGCGCAGGACACCGGCGGCGTCCCCACCCAGGACACCTGGCAACTGCTGGTGCCGCACGATCCCGAAGTGATGCTCGACGGCGTGACCCTCAATGCCGGGGCCATGACCCTGAGCCTGCGTGAAGGCGGCCTGCCGATCATCGAAGTGCGCCCCCAAGGCCTGCCCGGCTACCGCGTGCAATTGCCGGATGCAGCCTACAGCCTGCATGTGCAGAACAGCCTGGAGTTCGGCAGCGAGCGTATCCGCCTGCGCTACGAGGCCCTCAACCGCCCGGCCCAGATACGCCAGCTGCAACTGGCCGACGGCCAGCAGCAAGTCCTCAAGCAGACTCCGGTGCTGGGCGAGTTCGATGCCGACGCCTACATCAGCCAGCGCTTGTGGGCCACCGCCGCCGATGGCACCCAGGTGCCCATCAGCCTGGTGATCAAGCGCGAGTACCTGGGCCAGCCCACGCCCCTCTACCTGTACGGCTACGGTGCCTATGGCGCGAGCCTCGACCCCTGGTTCTCCCATGCCCGCCTGAGCCTGCTCGATCGCGGCGTGGCCTTCGCCATCGCCCACGTGCGCGGTGGCGGCGAACTGGGCGAGGCCTGGTACCGCGCCGGCAAGCAGGAGCACAAGCAGAACACCTTCGACGACTTCATCGCCTGTGCCGAGCATCTGGTCGCCCAGGGCCTGACCACCTCCGGCCAACTGGCCATCAGCGGCGGCAGTGCCGGCGGCCTGTTGATCGGCGCGGTGCTCAACCAGCGCCCCGAGCTGTTCCAGGTGGCCATTGCCGAAGTGCCGTTCGTCGACGTGCTCAACACCATGCTCGACCCGGAACTGCCGCTGACCGTCACCGAGTACGACGAATGGGGCAACCCCGAGGAGCCGCAGGTGCATGCCCGGCTCAAGGCCTACGCCCCCTACGAGAACGTCCGGGCCCAGGCGTACCCGGCCACCCTGGTGATCGCCGGCTACAACGACAGCCGCGTGCAGTACTGGGAAGCGGCCAAGTGGGTGGCCAGGCTGCGCGCCACCAAGACCGACGACAACCTGCTGTTGCTCAAGACCGAACTGGGCGCCGGCCATGGCGGCATGAGCGGGCGCTACCAGGGATTGCGTGACGTAGCCCTCGAATATGCCTTTGTCCTGAACATTCTGGGCCTGGGCTGAGGAACTCCCGGCGGCGCTCCTGTCTTAACCCAGGACCGCCGCCGATCCGGGCCCGAGCCACAGACACAAGAAAAAGACCCATGTCCGAACCCACTCTCCTGAACAATGAAATCCGCGACTGGCTGATGGACTGCGGCCTGTTCGACCAGTTGCTGCCCGCCGACTTCAACGCCGCCGCCGGCTACTTCAGCATCAACAGCATCGCCCAGGGCGATGTGATCTTTCATGAGGGCGATGCCGGCAGCTTCATGTGCATCATCCACAGTGGCCAGGTAGGGGTGCAGAAGCGCGGCCATGATGGCCAGCTCGTCAGCGTCGCCACCCTGCGCAGCGGGCGCGCCTTTGGCGAAATGGCGGTGCTCGATGGCGAGCGGCGCTCGGCCACTTGCGTGGCCGCCAGTGATTGCCAACTGCTCAACCTGGGCAAGGACTCCCTGGAGAAGATGCTCAACGACGCGCCGAAGATCGCCGCCAAGATCATCCGCGCCCTGGCCGTGTCGCTGTCCAGGCGCCTGCGCATGGCCGACGGCCAGTTGCTCGCGCAGCAGATCTGAACCACGAAACCCGGGGACCTAGTGCCCGCTCTTGCTGTCGTTCTGTTCCAGCCCTGGCAGGGTCTGGTCCTTGGGCGGCTTGGGCATGTCGATGGGTGGCAGCAACGGCGCGCTGCCATTGCTGCCGGCTTTCGGCGTGCTGGGCGGAGTCACTTGCGGATAGGGGGTCGGTGTGGCGGTTCCCGGCGAGCCCAGGGTCGGCGTCGGCGTGACCACCGGGGCGCTTTGCGGCTCGTCGGCCAAAGCCGGGCCAGCACTGAGCGCCAGGGTAGCGGTGAGGGCGAGCGCCGCTTGGGCGATCACCGTTAGAATAGTGCGCTTCATCAATGGCTCCATTGCTATTGTCTGGCGTCAGGCTACTCCCAACCGGGGCGTTTTGCCTTCCTCAATGAGATCTCCATGAAACGTTTCGTACTGCTGGACACTACTGCGATTCCTGAAAACGGCGGTGCCTTGTGCCTGTTCGAATACGGTGAGGATTTCGTCATCAAGATCCAGGGCGGCGACGGCGGCCAATTGATGAACACGCGCATGCACGGCTCCGAAGATGCCCTGGCACAGATCCCTTGCAGCAAGGTCGCCGGACGCCCTGATTCGCGAGTGCTGATCGGCGGCCTGGGCATGGGCTTCACCCTGGCCGCGGCTCTCAAGCACCTGGGCAAGAGCGCCGAGGTGGTGGTCGCCGAACTGGTACCCGGGGTGGTGGAGTGGAACCGTGGCCCGCTCGGCGAAAAGTCCGGCCGGCCGCTGCTGGACCCACGCACGGTGATCCGCCTGGAGGACGTGGCCAAGGTCCTGCAGGCCGAGCCCCAGGGTTTCGACGCGATCATGCTAGACGTCGACAACGGCCCCGAAGGCTTGACCCAGAAAGCCAACAGCTGGCTCTACTCCAGCGCCGGCCTGGCTGCCTGCGCCCGAGCCCTGCGGCCCAAGGGCATTCTTGCGGTGTGGTCGGCCAGCGCCGACCGGCAGTTCTCCGAGCGCCTGCGCAAGGCCGGCTTCAAGGCCGAGGAAGTACAGGTCTTCGCCCATGGCAATCGCGGTACCCGGCACACCATCTGGATTGCCGAGAAGCTCAAGGCCTGAGCTAAACTTTGTCCATTACCGTCATTAGTCCTTCTACAAAGGTGAACCCATGAGTTCGTCCACTCCTTCGTCCAGCACGTCCAAGCTGGATCGTATCCTTGCCGATGCCCAGCGCGATCGGGAAATGGGCTATCGCGACAAGGCGTTGAAAATGTACCCGCACGTCTGTGGTCGCTGCGCCCGGGAATTCTCCGGCAAGCGCCTGAGCGAGCTGACCGTGCACCACCGCGACCACAACCACGACAACAACCCCCAGGACGGTTCCAACTGGGAGCTATTGTGCCTGTACTGCCATGACAACGAGCACTCGCGCTACACCGACCAGCAGTACTTCGGCGAAGGCTCCCTGAGCACGCCGAAGGTCGCCAAGGCGACCCACAACCCCTTCGCTGCCCTGGCCGGACTGATGAACAAAGACCCGGAGTAAGCGCCGGCGGCCGGGCACCTTGTGGCGAGGGAGCTTGCTCCCGTTCGACTGCAAGGCAGCCATAAAGCCTATGTCCCCGGCCGGCCTGCTACACCGCATCGACCGCTGCCTGGCGTGCTGCGCACGCCAGCGCGAGCAAGCTCCCTCGCCACAACAAGCCCCCCCGGCCCTGGGACAATCCCCGTATAATCGCGCTTTTTTTCTCCAAGGCTTCCCGCTCGTGGCAAACAAAAGGTACAGCTGCATCGGTTTGTATAACCCCAAGTCGCCGGAGAACGTCGGTTCGGTGATGCGCGCCGCCGGCTGCTATGGCGTCGCCTCGGTGTTCTACACCGGCAAGCGCTATGAGCGTGCCCGCGACTTCGTCACCGATACCAAGAAGGTCCACCAGGACATTCCGCTGATCGGCATCGACGACCTGAAGAAGATCCTTCCCCTGGGCTGCATCCCGGTCGCGGTAGAACTTGTTGAGGGCGCTCGCCCGTTGCCCGAGTACACTCACCCGGACCGCGCCCTGTACATCTTCGGCCCGGAAGACGGCTCCCTGGACAAGGAGATCCGCGACTGGTGCGAAGACGTGATCTACATCCCCACCAACGGCTGCATGAACCTCGCGGCGACGGTCAACGTGGTGCTCTACGATCGCCTGGCCAAGGGCAACAACACCCGCTCCGGCCCCAAGTTCTGAATCACCTGCGCCCAATCTCCGGGAACCGGCAAGGTCCCGGTGCAGTCAGCCCTATATCCCCCACCTCCCCAAGGAGACTGATCATGAGCGAGCGCAAACAGCTGCAATCCATCGAGTCGACCCCGTTCCAGAGCCATCCACAGCAGAACGTCCAGGGCTGGGAACGCATCGGCTCGCTGGCCGGCGGCGTGGTGATGATGGGCAAGGGCCTGCGCCGGGGCGGCGTGTTCGGCCTGGTGCAGATGGCGATCGGCGGCGTGGCCCTGGCCCGCGGCATCACCGGACACAGCTCGGCCAAGAGCCTGCTGGAAAAGAGCCGCCGGGACATGCAGGACGTGCGAAGCAGGATCGAGCGCGCCGGGGCGCAGTTGCGCGATCTCAAGGCCAACGCCGATGTCGTGGAACGCACCGCCAAGACGGTCGAGGAAGCGGCCAAGGCGCCCGAAACCAAGGTCTGAAGCGGGCGACTCAGCGCAGCAGCGGGCTGTCCAGCACCTGGGACGATCCGCCCAGCACGCTCTCGCCCAGCTGGATGAACTCAGCGGTAGTGACGCGCTCCAGGCGCATCGCCCCTTGCAGCACATCGTCCAGCGAGCGCTTGTTGCGGGTCTTCAGGCGAATCTCCCGGTCCAGTTCCTGTAACAGCAGCACGGCTCGGGCCACGGTCGCTGCATTCACTTGCTCGCCGCGCAAACTGCTGACGCCCTGGCCGTCCCGCACCAGGCGCTTGTGCAGTACCTGGTAGCGCTCGTCGCTGATGCCACCGGCCCGGCGCAGCAGCTCGATGGCGTAGTACTCGGCCAGGCCTTCGCTGATCCAGTCGCTGTGCTGGCTATCGTTGATGCGCCCCAAGGATTGCACCAACTCGCGCAGCAACGGACTGGCACCGCTCTCGCTGACCAGCGGCAGGCGGCTATGCAGGTACAACGAATCGCGACCGGCGAGGCTGCCGCGCCACATCGGATCGGCGGCGCCGACGATCAGCAGCTTGCCCGGCTGGCGTGGAAACACCGCTTGCACCTGGGGCCAGACGAAGGTCAGCAGGGTCAAAACATCCATGCGCCGCATCCCCTGGCCCAGGGGCGACACCACGCTGACTTCCGTAGCGCCCAGGCGGGTGCGGCGGCTGCCCAGGTTACCGGCGAGCATCCAGCCGGTGGGGCGATCGAACAGGCGTTCGGGGTTATCGATGCGAAAGCGGTGCTTGCCGATACGTGGCCAGGCGGTCTCGACGCTCTTCCAGCCGCTGGGCAGTTCGAAGTCCAGGCGCGCCACCAGCTCGACGCCATCTTGCTGGTCGAGCCGGGCCGGCGGCACCAGCGTCTCGCCGCGCAACAAGGCCCAGTTGGCGGTGCTGCGGCTGTCGTAGCTGCCCTTCTTCGGGCTGTGGCTCAGGCGTACCCGATAGCTCAGGCTGGCCTTGCCGCCGGCCGGGCGCCAGGTGCCACGTCGGCCACCCGCCTCGGTGGTGGCGGCCTGCCATTGGCCATCGGCCTTGAAGTCGCTGTAGTCGCCGTCCTTGCCCAGGTCGAAGTCCAGGCTGCGCAGCGCCGCGCCGTCAGCCAGGGTCAGGCGCACTTCAGCCTGGTCGCCCTGGGACAGGAACCGCACGTGATAATCCAGATCGACCTTCTTCGCCGCGACAGCCGCTGCGCTCAATCCCAGCAGCACCCAGGCCAGCGCCAGCTTCGCCCCCACCCTCATACACACTCCTTGCTTGAGATCCTGTCTGCGAGCCGTGCACCCAGCCCATGCGGCCTTGAAAAGGCGGCCGGGCAAGCTCAGCCCGCGCGAAAAATCAGATGGTCTTCCCAATCATCTTCCGCAACGCTGCCCTCGGCGAGCATGCGTCCGGATTGGGAAATCCGCTCGTGGTGCACCGCATCGCGATCGCCGCACACCAGGTGATGCCAGAGCGGCAGGTCCTTGCCTTCGCTCACCAGGCGGTAGCCGCAGGTGGGCGGCAGCCACTTGAACTCGTCGGCCTTGCCCGGGGTCAGCTGGATGCAGTCGGGCACCGACTCGCGGCGGTTGGGGTAGTCGGTGCACTGGCAGGTCTTGAGGTCCAGCAGCTTGCAGGCGATACGCGTGTAGTAGACGCTGTTGTCGTCCTCATCCTCGAGCTTTTGCAGGCAGCACAGGCCGCAGCCATCGCACAACGACTCCCATTCCTCCTGGTCGAGTTGTTCGAGGGTCTTGCGTATCCAGAAAGGTTCGACTTTGGCGGCCATGGCTCAAGCATCAGTATCCGAGGGTGAAAAGGCCGCCAGTCTAGTGCCGAAGGCCCGGCGGGCCAAGCACTGGCGACTGTCGGTAGCCCGGAGCTTGCCAGCCGCCAATGGGCACAGTAGCTTTGCTTTCCGAACCGACCCTCGCCCCGGATGCCATCCACGCTCACCGCGTTGTATCCGGCGCACCCCACGGGGTCAGGAAAGCCTCTGCGCCCAGCCAACTGCGCCTGCCGGTTATTCCATTTTCCCAACGTTGTATGGAGTCTTTGCATGAGCGCCAATCCTCGCGTTGCCGACCACGCCATCCACCCGCAATTCACCGAGCGCTGGTCGCCACGAGCCTTCACCGCAGAAACCATCCCTGAGAAAACCCTGCTGAGCTTCTTCGAAGCCGCACGCTGGGCGCCTTCGGCCTACAACTCGCAACCCTGGCGCTTTCTCTATGCCCGGCGAGACACGCCGAACTGGGAGCGCTTCCTGGGCTTGCTCAACGAGTTCAACCGCGGCTGGGCACAACACGCCTCGGCGCTGGTGATCGTGATCTCCAAGACCACCTTCGCCGCCCCTGGCGCCAGCGAGGAAACCCCGGCCCTGTGGCACACCTTCGACACCGGATCGGCCTGGGGCCACCTGGCGCTGCAGGCCAGCCTCAGTGGCTGGCACACCCACGGCATGGCCGGTTTCGACCAGGAACTGACCCGCAAGGAGCTAAAGATTCCCGATGGCTATGCGCTGCACGCCGCCGTCGCGGTGGGCAAGCTGGGCGACAAGTCGACCCTGGCCGAGTACCTGCAGGCCCGCGAAGTACCGAGCCCGCGTCGCCCGCTGAGCGAAACCGTAGCCGAAGGCGACTTCAACCTCTAAAGCCTCAAGCCTCAAGCCTCAAGCCTCAAGCTTGGAGCTTGCCACTCCGGCGTCCTAGTAGCCCCGGGCGAAGTCCACTTCGCCGCGCAGGGGCTGCTTGGCCTGGTAGGCCCGCAGGTTTTCCACGAACAGTTGCACCATCAGCTCCGGCGAGGTGGGGGCGGAACTGTGGCCGGTGAGCAGCAAGCCCCAGGCGGTCCAGAACGGATGCCGCTGTGGCAGCGGTTCCTGGCGGCAGACATCGATCACCGCGCCCGCCAGGTGGCCATCCTTTAGAGCCTGCACCAGGTCCGCGTCGACCACCGAGACCCCGCGGCCGACGTTGATGAACAGCCCGGTGGACTTGAACTGCTTGAACAGCGCCGCGTCGTACAGGTCGTGGGTGCTCGGGGTGTTGGGCAGCAGGTTGACCACATAATCCACCTCCCCCACCAAGCGTCCCAGGTCCTCCAGGCCGGCCACTTCGACGAAGGGCGCCTGCTCCCGGGGCCGGCTGGCGATGCCATACAGCTTGACCCCGAACGGCACCAGGAACTGCGCCACGCTCTGGCCGATATCGCCAGTCCCGACGATCAGTACCTTGCGCCCCACCAGGCTCTGGCCCAGGCGGTTGTCCCACTTGCGTTCCACCTGGCTGACCAGCCGCGCCAGCACTTCACGCTCATGGCCCAGGATGTAGGTCAGCACGTACTCGGCCATCACCTGGCCAAAGATCCCCACCGCCCGGGTCAGCCGGTAATGCCGGGGCAAGCCGTCGGCCAGCAGCGGCGTGATGCCGGCCCAGGTCGATTGCAGCCACTGGGGCTTGTGCCCCTGGCGCAGCAGGGTCGCCAGCAGGTCCGGCTGGCCCAGCCATACCGGGCAGTCCACCGCCAGGCGAGCCAGCTCGGCGGAATCGCCGCTGGTCAGCACATCCAGGTCCGGGGCCGCCTGACGCAACAGGCGGGCATAAACAGCGTGATCGTGTTCGGCAATCAGAACGCGCATGGTTCAAACCTTAAAAAACGGTACAGGCCACCGCCGACGGAGTATCGCTCCATCGTTCCAGGCGGCGGCCAGGTCAGTCAGGTGCACAGGGAAAGCGCCCGGGATCGAGCGCCTAGGAGTCAGACCGGATCATTGCGGCGCAGCAGCTCTTCGGGCAAGTGCTCGATGTACTCGTCTTCCGCCGGTGGCATCTGCAGGTGATATCCCTGCTTGTCGAGGTTCTCCAGCACCTTCTGGATGTCTTCCCGGGCCAGCTGGCGCTCCGGGGTCAATACCAGGTCGAAGGCATGCTGCGGCTTGCCGAAAGCCGCCAGCAGGGTTTCCGGCACGCGCTCCAGTGCTTCGCTCTTGAGCACATAGAGGTACATCTCGTTCTTGCGCGGACTTCTGTAGATGGAGCAGATACGTTTCAAGGCTGTTCTCCGGCGGTGGCCAGGCTATCCAGCAGCGCCTGGCCCATCAATTCGCGGCGCCAGCCACGCAGCGAATCGGGCAATTGGTAGGGTCCGCTGGGGAAGCCGCTCTTGAGCAGGCTCTCCAGGGTTTTCTTGCGCAGCATCAGCTCCGGGGCGATGCCCAGGCGCTCGGCTTCGGCCTGGCCCACGGCCTTGAGGCGCTTGAGCAGGGCCGAGGCTTCGATCGGCAATGGCTCGGGCAGGGCCGGCGGCCAGTGCTCCGGGCCCAGCTTGGCGCTGCGCTTGATCAGGTCGAGAAGGAACTCGCCATCCTGGCGCACGGTGCGCGGATGCATGTCTTCGATCTTGGCCAGCGCCGACAGGGTATCGGGCTGGGTCCTGGCCAGGGGCCAGAGCGCATGCTCACGCACGATACGGTTGCGTGGCAGGTCACGGGCGCGGGCTTCCCGCTCGCGCCAGGCACACAGCTCGCGCAGTACCGCCAGTTGGGCGCGGGACAGCTTCCAGGCCAGCTTGGCATCGCGGTAGACCTCGTTGGGGTCCACCTCGCGGCGCAGGTTGGCCACCAGTTCGGCGCCGTCCTCGAGCACCCAGCGATACTTGTCCTCGGACAGCTTCGGACGCAGTTGGCTGAATACCTGGGCCAGGTGCACGGCATCCTCGGCGGCGTAGCTGACCTGGGTTTCCGACAGCGGGCGCTGCAGCCAATCGGAGCGGGTCTCGCCCTTGGGCAATTCGATGCCCAGGACTTCCTGCACCAGGCGCGAGTAGCCCATGGAGAACCCCAGGTTCAGGTAGGCGGCCGCCAGTTGCGTATCGAACAACGGCGCGGGCAGGCTGCCGGTCAGGCGCAACAGGACTTCCAGGTCCTCGCTGCAGGCATGCACCACCTTGACCACCGCCGGGTTCTCCAGCAATTCGGCCAGGGGTTGCCAGTTGTCGATGGTCAAAGGGTCAATCAGGTAGGCGCGCTGCCCATCGCCTACCTGCAACAGGCCGGCGATGGGGTAGAAAGTGTCGACCCGCATGAATTCGGTGTCGAGGGCGACGAAGGGCAATTGCTGCCATTCGGCGCAAAGCTGACCGAGGCTATCGTTGTCGCGAATCCAGTGAATATCGATGGCCACACGGCTCTCCCTTGAAGAATGGCGCGCAGTATATATCGCCCCCGGCGATTTCCGAGCATTGACCCGATAAGAGCAAGCGTGAAATCTGCTGCCGGAGAGCAAGAATAGTCCGAGAGCCGGGACTAACCCTGTTTTCTCAGCACGTAGACCCGTGAAGGTGCGCAACCAGGCAGCAAGTCCTGGTGGCTGAGGATCTCGAATCCAGCCTCGGCGAACTCTTTTTCCAGCTGCGCCTTGTCGGTCACTGGCAGGCCCGTTTGCACCGCTGGCCGCCAGGCCTTGAGGAAGAATTCGACCCGGGCGGCGACGATCACCGAGTCACGGCTGACCCGGTGGAATTCGCGCAGCAGGGCCAGGCGATCTTCGCCATGGAGGATGTGGGCGAACAACTGCATGCAGATGATGCTGTCCACCGCGTTGGCCGACAGCCCGATATCGAACGCCGAGCTGTGGAAGGTCTTGACCCGCTTCATCAGGCCGGCCGGATGATGGGTCTGGGCATGATTCAGCATGTCCTGGGATGGATCCGCCGCGAGGATCACCCGGTTGCCATGCTCGGCCAGCAACGGCCAGTAGCGCCCGGCGCCGCAGGCCACGTCGAGGATCAGCCCCGGTTCGCCGGCGACCTTCAGCGCATGGCGTACCAGGTGCGCCATGCGCCACAACCCGAGGCGCGTGCCCATCCCGGTAGGACGAGGTTCACGGCAGACGCGCGCGTGCTCCTGGTCGTAGCGCCGAGCGAACTCCAGCTCGATGGACGGTGGGGGGTGGGACGACATGACGGATGAGCTCTGGTGGTGATCCTGGGCCACAGGTTAACCAGCCATTCGTGAAAAAAAGGTCGAAAGCCGGTCAAACCGCCATTGGCCGCAGTTGTGCGCCGGGTTCCGGGCCCTTGCCCGGCCCGACATGGCTCCTGCACTATGCCCTGCCGCCATTCAAGGAACGACTCGATGCTCCCGCGCCTTCTGCTCAGTACCCTGTTGGGCCTCGCGGCCCCCGCCCTCTGCCTGGCCCAGGAGCCGACCTCACGCCTGGACCAGGTGCTAGAAAGCGGCCACCTGACGGTCTGCACCACCGGCGACTACAAGCCCTACAGCTACCTGCGCGACGACGGGCACTACGAGGGCATCGACATCAGCCTCGCCGAGTCCCTGGCCCAGAGCCTCGGGGTCCGGGTGAAGTGGGTCAACACCACCTGGAAGGGCCTGATGGCGGACTTCCAGAGCCAGCAGTGCGACATCGCCGTCGGCGGCGTCTCGGTGTCCCTGGAGCGCCAGAAGAAGGCCTTCTTCAGCCAGCCCCTGGGCGTCGACGGCAAGATCCCCCTGGTGCGCTGCCAGGATCTCAAGCGCTACCAGACGGTGGAACAGATCAACCAGCCCTCGGTGCGCCTGATCGAACCCCCGGGAGGCACCAACGAGGTCTTCGCCCGCACGCGCCTGCCCAACGCCAACCTGACGTTGTTCGCCGACAATGTGAAGATCTTCGACCAGTTGCTCAGCCACAAGGCCGACGTGATGATCACCGATGCCTCGGAGGCGCGCTTCCAGCAACGGCGCAAGCCGGGGCTGTGTGCGGTCAACCCCGAGCATGCCCTGCAGTACAGCGAGAAGGCCTTCCTCCTGCCCCGGGACGATGTGGCCTGGAAGAGCTACGTCGACCAGTGGCTGCACCTGAGCAAGGCCACCGGCGCCTACGACCAAGTGGTCAATCAGTGGTTGGCGGCGCCGTAATCCTGCTCCAGCAACTGCCGGAAGGCCTGGCAAGCCGCACTGCGATAGGCACCCCGGCGCCCCAGCAGCACAACGCTGCGCGGCGCCAGGGGTGAGGCCAGGGCCAGCGCGCGCAAGCCCGGTTGTTCCCGGGCTATGGCACTGGGCAACAACGTCACCAGCTGCCCGCGACGCACGATCTCCACCAGCGCACTGACCGAATTGGCCTCGATGGCAATGCATGGCGCAATGCCCTGCTGGCGACAATACAGGTCGATATGGCGGCGGGTGGCGAAGTCGCCACTGAGCAACGCCAGCGATTGACGCCCCAGCGCTGCGGCATCCAGCGGCTCTTGCTCCCGGGCCTGGTACTGCGGGCCGACCACCAGGCTCAGGGTCTCGCTGAACAGGCCCTGGGGCTCGATTTCCGACAGGTGTTCGCCGGCAAAGGCAATGCCCAGGTCCAGGCGATCTTCGGCCAGGGCCGCCTCCAGGCGATCCTGGGTCATTTCCTCGATGCTCAGGCGGATGCCCGGATAGCACTGGTTGAAGCGGCTGAGCAAAGGCCCGGCCAGGTAGGCGGTGAAGGTCGGGGTCAGGGCCAGGCGCAACGAGCCGCGGCTCAGGTCCTGTACGTCATGCATGGCCCGCCGGGCGGCTTCCAGGTCCTGCAGGGCACGCCGGGCATAGGCGACATAGGCCTGGCCAGCGTCGGTCAGGCGCACGCTGCGCCCGGAACGATCGAACAACGGCGCCCCCAGTGACTCCTCCAGTTGCTTGACCTGTTGCGACAAGGTCGGCTGCGACACGTGCAGCGCCTCGGCGGCGCGGGTAAAGTTGCTGTGCTCGGCAACGGCCAGCAGGTAACGGATATGACGCAAGAGCATGACGGCTCCAACTATAGGCATGGCTTATGGAAAGCATAATAAACCGGTCTTGGACGCTATAGCTGAAAACTCCCATCCTTGCCCCATCAGCGACGCAAGGAGACCCCCATGCAGCACATCATCGACGGCTTCCTCAAGTTCCAGCGCGAAGCCTTCCCCCAGCGCAGCGAACTGTTCAAGCAACTGGCCAGCTCCCAGAGCCCCGGCACGCTGTTCGTCACGTGCTCCGACAGCCGGGTGGTACCGGAACTGCTGACCCAGCAGGAGCCCGGCGACCTGTTCGTGATCCGTAACGCCGGCAACATCGTGCCCAGCTACGGCCCCGAGCCCGGCGGCGTATCGGCCACGGTGGAATACGCGGTGGCGGTACTGGGGGTGAGCGATATCGTTATCTGCGGCCACTCCGATTGTGGCGCCATGACCGCCCTCTCCACCTGCAAATGCCTGGACCACCTGCCAGCCGTGGCCAACTGGCTGCGCCACGCCGAATCGGCCCGGGTGATCAACGCCGCGCGGCGCCATGCCTCGCCCGCCGAACACCTGGACGCCCTGGTACAGGACAACATCATCGCCCAGTTGGCTAACCTGAAGACGCACCCCTCGGTGGCCTTGGCCCTGGAACAGGGCCGGCTGAACCTGCATGGCTGGGTCTACGACATCGAGAGCGGCGCCATCGCCGCCCTGGACGGCCCTACCCGGCGCTTCGTCTCCCTGGCCGAGCACCCGCATACCTGCGCCTTGGCCAGCCGCCCTTCGACCGCTGCCTGAGCAGCAACCTTCACTCACCCAAGAGGAATCCACCCATGCTGCAATCCCAATTTGCCCAAGCCCCACGCCTGGCCCTGGCCGACACCATCATCGATGCCAAGGCGCGCAAGAACCTGTCCTGGCAGGACCTCACCGACGGCACCGGCCTGAGCCTGGCCTTCGTCACCGCCGCCCTGCTGGGCCAGCACGCCCTGCCGGCCACCGCAGCCGACCTGGTGTGCGACAAACTGGGCCTGGACCAGGACGCCAGCCGCCTGCTGCAGAGCATTCCCTCGCGCGGCAGCATCCCTGGTGGCATCCCCACCGACCCGACCGTGTACCGCTTCTATGAAATGCTCCAGGTCTACGGCTCAACCCTCAAGGCCCTGGTCCACGAGCAGTTCGGCGACGGCATCATCAGCGCCATCAACTTCAAGCTGGACATCAAGAAGGTCGAGGACCCCGAAGGCGGCTCCCGCGCGGTGATCACCCTGGATGGCAAGTACCTGCCGACCAAGCCGTTCTAAGGGCAGCGGCAAGCCTCAAGCGCATGCTTGCGGCTTGCCGCTTGAGTCTTATTTAATTTTTAAATAGTGCGGCCAACTTTCTGATTTGCCCCCGGCACGCACGGCACCGCCTAATCAGCCCACTGCTTATTGAAGGTCTGGTTATGGAAAGCGTTCGTGCAACCTCCCGCCCCGCACTCTGGCTGATGGTCAGCGTGGTCCTGGTGGCACTCAACCTGCGGCCGTCGATGGCCGCCGTCGGCCCGCTGCTCTCGGGCATTCGTGGCGATATTCCCTTGAGTTTCAGCCTGGCCTCGCTGCTGACCATGCTGCCGGTCATGGCCATGGGCCTGGCGATGTTCTTCGGCATGGACATCGCCCGGCGCCTGGGCGAACACCGCACCGTGGTCTTGTCGTTGCTGATCATCGGCCTGGCCACGGCCTCGCGATTGTTCATGGATTCGGCGGCGCAGCTGATCCTCAGCGCCGTGCTGGCCGGTATCGGCATCGCCCTGATCCAGGCGCTGATGCCGGCGCTGATCAAGTCGCGCTTCGCCGACAATGTCTCGCTGTTCATGGGCCTGTATGTCACCTCGATCATGGGCGGCGCGGCCATCGCCGCCTCCTTCGCCCCCCTGGTGATGAACCAGAGCGGCAGCTGGCGCCTGGCCCTGGCGATCTGGGCCGCCCTGGCCTTGCTGGCCCTGGTGTTCTGGTATGCCCAGCGGCGCTCCCTGCCCAGCCTGCCGGGTGCCAGCGGTGGCCGCGAGTCGTTCGCCGGTAATCGCCGGGCCTGGTTGCTGGCGGTGTTCTTCGGTCTCGGCACCGCCTCCTACACCTGCGTGCTGGCCTGGCTCGCGCCCTACTACGTGGAGAACGGCTGGAGCGAACAGAGCGCCGGCCTGCTGCTGGGCTTGCTCACTGCCATGGAGGTGATCTCCGGGCTCATCACCCCAGCCATCGCCAACCGCAGCCAGGATCGGCGCCTGGTCCTGGTGGCGCTGTTGCTGCTGGTCATCGCCGGCTTCTGCGGGCTGATCCTCAGTCCGCGGCACCTGAGCCTGCTCTGGCCGTGCCTGCTGGGCCTGGGTATCGGCGGGTTGTTCCCCATGAGCCTGATCGTGTCCCTGGACCATCTGCACGACCCGCGCCGCGCCGGCGGCCTGACGGCCTTCGTGCAAGGCATCGGCTACCTGATCGCCGGGCTGTCGCCACTGCTGGCGGGCCTGATCCGCGACCAGCTGGGCAGCTTCGAATGGGCCTGGTGGTCGCTGACCGCAGTGATGCTGCTGATGATCTTCATGGTGCTGCGCTTCGACCCCCGGCACTACGCCAGGCACATTCGTTGAACCGCCTTGTACCCCGGCCCGGGAGGCCTGCATGAACCCTGTGAACTTCACCCAGGCCAACCTCGGCATGCTGTTCTGGGCGGCGTTGATCGCCGCCTCGTTCTTCGCCGCCGCCCAGGTCGGCCAAGCCATCGACCCGGTACTGCTGACCGCCTTGCGCTTGCTGTTCTCGGCGCTGCTGTTCGTACCCCTGCTGTGGTTCAAGGGCTTCTGCGTGCCGAACCTCTGCGGGCTGGCGGCCCACGGTGTGCTGGGCCTGTTGCTGGCGCTGTACTTCGGTTCGCTGTTCGAGGCGCTGCGCTACACCTCGGCGGTCAACACCGGGACCCTGTACACCCTGGTACCGCTGCTGACCCTGTTGTTCGAAGGCTGGCTGCTGCCCGGCGACAGCCGCAAGCGTAGGCTGCTGCCGATGCTGACGGCCGCCGCTGGCGCGCTGCTGCTGATCCTCAAGGGCGGCGCGCCAGGCCAATGGCCGTCGTGGTACGCAGTGGGGGTCTACGCCCTGGGTTGCCTGGCCATGGCCGCCTACCCGCCCCTGAGCCAGCGCTTCAAGGCCCGGTCCCTGCAAGGCCGGAGCCCGGCGGCCATGACCTTCTGGAACATGCTGTTCGGCTCGCTGTTCCTGTTCATCGCTTGCCTGGCCAGCGGCGGCTGGCGCAGCGCGGCATTGCTCACCGGCCACGACCTGGCGTGGCTGCTGTACCTGGCGCTGTTCGCCACCCTGGCGACCTTCTGGCTGCTGCACCGGGCCATCGGCGTCATCGCCCCTTCCACGGTGATTTCCTATGTCTATCTCAGCACCCTGTTCCTGACCCTGTTCCATTGGTCATGGCTGGGCCAGGCACCGCGCCTCGGGGAAATGTTCGGCGCCCTGCTGGTGGCGCTGGGCATGTTCGGCCTGGTGCGCAGCAGTCGCCCGCAGCCGGCCATAGCGGCAAATCCCCCCTGAATACGGGACAGTTTCGCGGGCCTGAATGACCAAGTCGTATTATCGGAAATTTATGTCCCGATGCTGTCCGCGATTCCCCGCCCCGGGCATTTAACTAGGACGATCGTTCCGCTAGCATCGACCCGGTTTGTGCGCCACCGGCGCCAGGTGCCCAGCGGGATGGAACGGATGCTCATCAGCAATGTGCTCAGGAAACTCGACATGCAGGACCTCATGGTCTTCGTTGCCGTGTATGAGCAAAGCAGTGTCACCGGGGTTTCGGAAACCCTGTGCGTCAGCCAGTCGACCGTCAGCTACTGCCTGAAGAAACTGCGCACGGGCTTCCAGGACGAACTGTTCATCCACACCCGCACCGGCATGCGTCCGACCTACAAGGCCACCAGCATGTACAGCCACGTGCTGAGGATCCTGGAGAGCATCAACCTGTGCCACAGCGGGGTGCCGGCCTTCGATCCGACCCACCAGGCGGTGACCTTCAACCTCTGCGCCCCCGAGTACTTCGAGCTGTTGATCCTGCCGCGCCTGCTCAAGGGCTTCGACTACGCCGACCTGCCGGTGACGGTCAACGTGCAGAAGCTGGAAGCGGACATTCCCGTCGACGAGTTGCGCGACGGCAACCTCGACCTGGTGATCTGCTTCGGCCCCAACTTCCACCGCAGCCACGCCGATCTCCAGTCCCAGGTGCTGCTGGAAGACGAGTTGGTATGCGTCTTCGACAAACGCGCGACGCCGCCCACGCAAGCGCGTTTCAGCCTGCAGTCGTTCGTCGAGCGACGTCATGTGTTCCCCACGCCCTGGACATCCGACAGCAACATGGTGGATGGCTGGCTGGCCCGCCAGGCCCGGAAACGCCAGATCGCCGCCCGCTCCAACAGCTACAGCGCGGCGCTGAAGATGATCACCGGCACCGACTTCATCCTCACCCTGCCCCGGCGCATCCAGGCCCTGCTGGCCAACGAGGCGGTGTTCAACCACTGCGAGGCGCCCGCCGGCCTGCCGGGGTTCACCCTGGACATGCAATGGAGCCAGGCCAGTGACCAGGACAGCGCCCAGGCCTGGCTGCGCGAGCAGGTGGTCAAGGTCTGCGCCGAACCGGGCCTGCTCTAGCAGGCCGTTGAAAAACTACCTGCGTTGCCATCGCTGCGTTAAAAACACACTGGTGCGCCAGCCCGGTCAAAATGCTCATTGACCACTCGTAAACTGCGCTTTTTCGCCTGTTCTTGCCTTGCGCTGGCTGCCTCGCCGAGGTTTTTCAAGGGCCTGCCAGGCGCCTGTTGAATACCCGGCAACGCGCCTGCGCTGGCAGCCTTGGTCAGAGACCGATGGCGGCCTTGGTGTAGGAGGCCCGGTCGATATCCAGGAGTTCCACGCACAGCTGGACCTGCAGCTCTGCCGGCCAGGGCGCGAGGTCTTGCAGCACCACCAGCAAGCTATCGGACAACTGCTTCTTGATTTCCGGCGAACGGCCGCTGAGCAGCGCCAGCTTGACGTGGACGAAGGCACGCTCGCCAAGGCCGGTGCCGACCCGGAACGCCTCGACCTTCACCGCCCGGCTCTTGATATCGAACTCATCCGAGAACTGCCCGGACGCCACCAGCGCATGGTTCAAGCGCAGCAGTGCCTTGTCGGCATCCAGTTGCGGCAGGTTGGCGGTGTATTCCATATGCAGGTGCGGCATGGCAAAGCTCCCGGTCATTCAGGGAAAAAGGGCGTTCAATACTACACAAGCGCCGAGGGCCTTGAATCATCCATTGGTGTCATTGCCTTGCCGCTGCGCGCTCGCGCAGGGCCAGGGTTTCCCAGGCCGCCACCAGCAGCATCACCAGGGTGGTCAGGCTGCCCAGCGCCAGGGCGGAAAACACCTGGCCCAAGGCCACCGGCAACAGCAGCGTCAGGCCGGCCAACCCCGCCAGGTGCGACAGCGGCGGCCAGGGCCGGTCGTTCATCACCCACTTGAACAAGGCGCAACCGAGCAGGAACAACCAGGGTCCGCCGATGATCACCAGTACTCCCGCCTGGCGAGCGTGGTCCGGATGGATGAGCACCAGTTCGTCGGCCACCGCGCTGACGATGATCCCGGCGACGATCAGCAAGTGAATGTAGGTATAGGCGATCCGCGCCTGGCGCCCGGGGTCGGTGGAATGGGCGATGCGGTGATGGGCGCGTTCGGCGCCGCTGTCGAAGTACACCCACCACATGCCGATGCTACCCAGCACCGCGACGATGAACCCCAGCAAGCCTTGGCCGGTGGTGGCCAGTTCGGCGAAGGTGGCGCCGGTGACCAGCAGCGATTCGCCCAGGGCGATGATCACGAACAGCGCGCAACGCTCGGCCATGTGGTTGCCTTCGATATTCCAGTCCTCCAGGGTCGAGCGGCCAAGCCCCGGTACCCAGAAATACAGCGATGACGCCAAGACCTCGATGCCCAGGGCCAGGGTCCAGCAGGCCAGGCGTCCCGGGCCCTGGAGCAGGCCGCCAGCGATCCAGAACACCCGGAGAACATCAACCACAACAGGATGCGCTGGAAGTTGCGGGTCATGTTCAGCGGCTCGCCACGCACCGCCCACAGCGAGTAGGCGGTACGTCCCACCTGCATGAACACATAGGCTGCGGCGAACAGCAGGCCACGGTCACCGAAAGCCTTGGGAATCGAGGACGACAGCAACAACCCGGCCACCATCAACACGAACAGCCCGAGGCGGATCGGCAAGGTCTGCGGGTCCAGCCAGTTGGTGATCCACGAGGTGAAGATCCACACCCACCACACCGCCACCATCAGCAACGCCACCTGCAGCACGCCGGCCAGCGACAGGTGCGCCAGCAGCGCGTGGGACAACTGGGTCACGGCGAACACGAACACCAGGTCGAAAAACAGCTCGACCATGCCCACCTTGCCGCTGTCATGGCTGCCGCGACCACGCAGCAGGGAACGGGATCGAATCATGGACACTCTCCGCCGGTGGAGGATTTTCTCGGGGTTTGTACTGAGCAAAGCAGGTGCCGCCGACAATGCCAGCGCGGCCCGGCGGGAACCACCGATCAGGTAGCCAGCGGCAGTGGCGTGCGCTCGCTCATGAAGGCTTCCAGGCGCGAACGCAGCCAGCGTTCGGCTGGGTCGGTGTCGACGTGGCTGAGCCAGACCATGGACAGGTCCAGGGTCGGGGTCTTGAACGGAAACGGTTCGCAGTACAACTGCCCGGTGGTCGCCATGGCCTGGGCTGCGTAGTCCGGCAGGCTGGCGATCAGCTTGGTCCCGGCCAGCAGCGCCGGCAGCGAACTGTACTGCGGCACCGAAAGCACCACCTGGCGGGTGCGGCCGATCTCCGCCAGCCACTCATCGGCGAAGCCGGCGACATTGGCGGTGTGGGACACCAGCACATGGGGCCGCGAGCAGTATTCGTCGAGGCTCATCGGCGTGTCGCTGGCATCGGCGCGCAGCACGCTGGGGTTGATATGGCGCAGCAACTTGCGCTTGGCATTGGCCGGCAGGCCGCGGGTCTGGCTGATGCCGACGGTGATATCGCCGGAGGCCAGCAGGTCGGGAATCCGCCAGTAGTCCACGTGCTGGACCACGACCACCACCTGCGGCGCTTCCTGGCGCAAGGCCCGCAGCAAGGGCGGCAACAGGCCGAACTCGACGTCATCGGACAGGCCGATGCGAAAGGTCATGGTGCTGCTGGCGGGATCGAAATCATGGGTCAGGCTCAGGGCCGAGGACAGGGCGTCCAGGGCCGGCGACAAGTGCTGGATCAGCTGCTCGGCACGGGCAGTGGGCTCCATCCGATGGCCGACGCGAATGAACAGCGGATCGTTGAACATCGCCCGCAGCCGATTGAGCGCGGAGCTGATGGTGGGCTGGCCGAGAAAGAGCTTCTCCGCCACCCGGGTGACGTTGCGTTCGAGCATCAGCGCCTCGAATACCACCATCAGGTTGATGTCGGCCTTGCGCAGTTCATTGCGATTCATCGGCGATGTTCCATAACCCAGTCGGCGCCCAGTGTAGAAACGCCCGGGGGCTGGCGTCCAGGCGGATGTCGCGGCTTGGCATGGTGCGGTTTTTCCAGGCCCCGGGGTTTCGTATAAGATATCCGCACCCTCAACCGCTTTCGGTAACCTCCGTGCCACTTCCCTTCAACAAAGCGCCGAACCTGGGCGTGACGCCCTCGACCTCGGAAATCATTGCCAAGCACCTGCGTGAAGCGATCATCTCCGGCCAGCTTGCCGAAGGCGAACCCGTTCGCCAGGACGATATCGCCCAGGCGTTCAACGTCAGCAAGATCCCGGTTCGCGAAGCGCTCAAGCGCCTGGAAGCCGAAGGGCTGGTGGACTTCCACCGCAATCGTGGCGCCCTGGTCACCCGGATCTCCGAACCCGAGCTGGCGCAAATGTTCGAGGTGCGGGTGCTGCTGGAGGTCAAGGCAATCCGCCTGGCCGTGCCGAACATGACCGAGGAAACCTTCGCCAGGGCCGAGGCCATCTGCGCCGAATTCGTCGGCGAAGACGATATCGGACGTTGGGCCGAGCTCAACTGGGAGCTGCATGCCTGCCTCTATGAACCGGCCCAGCGGCCCTTCCTGGTCAACCTCATTCGTTCGATCCACGACAAGATCGAGCGCTACCTGCGCATGCAGATGAGCCTCTCGGCGGGCAAGGACCGGGCCGACCACGAGCACAAGGATATCGTCGCCGCCTGCCGCGCGCGGGATGTCGAGCTCGTCGCCCGGTTGATCGAGACCCATATCAACGGGGTGTGCCAGAGCCTGTACGAACACCTGCCACACTGAATGCTCCTTTGCGTGGCACGGCTGCCGCCAGTGCCACTTGCCGTAACACCTGCCTGCCCCTCCCCGCCCATCCCCACCGTCACTTCTTGAGCGTGCGCCCCAGCAGATCCGCGCCTTGGCGCCATGGCCAAGGCAATGCAAAGGCTTGGCCTCTTTCTTGCTTTTAAATATATCGTATACGAAATACCATATAAAAATAGGACTTCGGCCCCCCTACCCAAGGCCTCCATCGGGCCGGCACAAGGCTCGAAGCCCTAGCGAAACTCCCCCTGACAATACCTATCGGAGTGCGACATCGATGACCTCGACGACTTCTGCGACACCTCGCGAACTGGAACGAACGACGACCAAGGCACCTGCGGGGATCAAGCGGGTGGTGGCCGCGGCGATGGCTGGCGCCGTGGCCGAGTGGTATGAGTTCTTTCTATATGGAACGGCCTCGGCCCTGGTCTTCGGCCAGTTGTTCTTCCGCCAGACCGGTAGCGCGATGGACGGCATCATCGCCGCCTTCGCCCTGTATGCCGTGGGCTTCCTGGCCAGGCCCATCGGCGGGCTGGTGTTCGGTCACTACGGTGACAAGGTCGGCCGCAAGCACCTGTTGCAGATCAGCCTGGTGGTGGTGGGCATCACCACCTTTCTCATGGGCTGCCTGCCGACCTTCGAACGGATCGGTTATGCCGCGCCCATCCTCCTGGTGCTGCTGCGCCTGATCCAGGGTTTCGCCTTCGGTGGCGAATGGGGTGGCGCGGTGCTGCTGGTGTCCGAGCACAGCCCGGATAACCGTCGCGGCTTCTGGGCCAGCTGGCCGCAGGCCGGAGTGCCGGCCGGCAACCTGATCGCCACGGTGATCCTGCTGCTCTTGTCCTCCAATCTTTCCGAAGAGCAGTTCCTCGACTGGGGCTGGCGGGTGGCCTTCTGGTTCTCCGCGGTGGTGGTGCTGATCGGCTACTGGATCCGTACCCGGGTCGATGACGCACCGATTTTCAAGGAGGCCCAGGCCCGCCAGCAGAAGGTCGAGAAAGAACAACTGGGCGTCGTCGAGGTCGTGACCAAGCACTGGCGTGAAGTGCTGATCGGCATTGGCGCGCGGTTCGCCGAGAACATCCTGTACTACATAGTCGTCACGTTCTCCATCACCTACCTGAAGCTGGTGGTGCACAAGGACACCTCGCAGATCCTGCTGCTGATGTTCGGCGCCCACCTGCTGCACTTCTTCATGATTCCGCTCATGGGCTACCTGTCCGACATCATCGGGCGCAAGCCGGTGTACCTGATGGGCGCGGTGCTCACCGGGGTCTGGGGCTTCGTCGGTTTCCCGATGATGGACACCGGCAACAACTGGCTGATCATGGCGGCGATCACCCTGGGCCTGGCCATCGAGTCCATGACCTACGCGCCCTACTCGGCCCTGATGTCGGAGCTGTTCCCGACCCATGTGCGCTACACCGCGCTGTCGCTGTGCTACCAGGTGGCGCCGATCCTCGCTGGCTCCCTGGCGCCGCTGATCGCCATCACCCTGCTCAAGGAATACAACAGCTCGACTCCCATCGCCTGGTACCTGGTGGCCTCGGCCGTGATCTCGATCATCGCCGTGGGCGCAGCCCGGGAAACCCGTGGCATGTCGTTGCGGGAAGTTGACCAGGACTCCGCCAGCCGGACCGCGGGACGCTGATCCCCCAGGCTCATGGATGAGCCCGTATGGCCCCGCCCCACGCAAATGACACCCAAGGCTTTACTTCGCCAAGCATCGATTATATAACGTATACGATATTCGATTATGCGCAATGAACCAGAAACCGAGCGACCCGGTTCGAGCCATAGATGTAGCTACAACAAACCCAACAACCATGAGGTAGCGTCATGAGCAACATTTTCACCGGCACCATCCCCGCACTGATGACACCGTGCACGCCAGATCGCAAACCGGACTTCGACGCCCTGGTACGCAAGGGCCGCGAGCTGATCGAGGCGGGCATGAGCGCCGTGGTGTATTGCGGCTCCATGGGCGACTGGCCGCTGCTCACCGAAGCCCAGCGCCAGGAAGGCGTTGCCCGCCTGGTGGCCGCCGGCATCCCGACCATCGTCGGCACCGGTGCCGTCAACTCCAAGGAAGCGGTATCCCACGCGGCCCACGCGGCCAAGGTCGGCGCCCATGGCCTGATGGTCATTCCCCGCGTACTGTCCCGCGGTGCCTCGCTGGTCGCGCAGAAGGCCCACTTCAAGGCCATCCTGGCCGCGGCGCCGAACCTGCCATCGGTCATCTACAACAGCCCCCACTACGGTTTCGCCACCCGCGCGGACCTGTTCTTCGAACTGCGCAGCGAGCATCCGAACCTGATCGGCTTCAAGGAGTTCGGGGGTGCCGCAGCCAGCCGTTATGCGGCGGAATTCATCACCTCCAAGGATGACGCCGTGACCTTGATGGTGGGCGTGGACACCGACGTGGTGAACGGCTTCGTCAACTGCAACGCCACCGGC
Source organism: Pseudomonas sp. B6(2017) (assembly GCF_002112765.1). Taxonomy (NCBI): domain Bacteria; kingdom Pseudomonadati; phylum Pseudomonadota; class Gammaproteobacteria; order Pseudomonadales; family Pseudomonadaceae; genus Pseudomonas; species Pseudomonas sp. B6(2017). The sequence goes on from NZ_NEIQ01000004.1 coordinate 243,136, forward strand.
TCGATCACCGGTATCGGCAACGCCCTGCCACGTGAAGTCCTGCAACTGGTGGCCCTGAGCAAACAGGCCGCCAAGGGCGATGCCAAGGCCCGCCGCCTGGCGCTTGAGCTGGAGTCGGCGCTGCACGTGCTGTCGTCGTTCGATGAAGGCGGCGACCTGGTCCTCTACTACAAGCACCTGATGGTGCTCAACGGCGACCTGGAATACACCCTGCACTTCAACGAGACCGACGCCTTGAGCGATGCCCAGCGCAACTACGCCGAGGCCCAGTACCAGCTGTTCCGTACCTGGTACGCCAACTGGCTGAAGGAAAACAACCTGGCCTGACGGCGCAGGTCGCCCCCCTCGAGCGGCGCGCCCATGCGCGCCGCTCGCATTTCTCCCCTGCCCCGGGTCCTCGAACAGGCGGCAGGCAAACACCTTAGTCATCTCAGGAGGCCTGATATGGACCTGACAGGAAAGATGCTCATCGGCGGGCAAGCCGTGCCGGGCAACCGCGACGCGATCAAGGCCATCAACCCGGCGACCGACCAGGCACTGGAGCCTGGGTACCCCGGCGGCTCCCGCGAACATGTCGACCAGGCCTGCGCCCTGGCCTGGTCCGCCTTCGACAGCTATCGCGAAACCTCGCTGGAACAACGCGCGGCCTTCCTGGAAGGCATCGCCGGACAGATCGAAGCACTGGGCGACGCCCTGGTGGACCGCGCCGTGGCGGAGTCGGGTTTGCCCCGCCCCCGCATCCAGGGCGAAGTCGGACGCACCTGCTTCCAATTGCGCACCTTCGCGCGAACCGTAAGGGCCGGCGAATGGCTCGACGTACGTGTCGATGAAGCCCTGCCGGAGCGCCAGCCGCTGCCACGCCCCGACCTGCGCCAGCGGCACATCGCCCTCGGCCCGGTGGCCGTCTTCGGCGCCAGCAACTTTCCCCTCGCCTTCTCCGTGGCCGGCGGCGACACCGCTTCAGCCCTCGCGGCAGGCTGCCCGGTGATCGTCAAGGCACACAGCGCCCATCCTGGCACCAGCGAACTGGTAGGCCAGGCCATCAGCAGAGCGGTGGCCGCACATGACCTGGCCCCCGGGGTGTTTTCGCTGCTGTACGGCTCGGGAGCGGAGATCGGGATCGGCCTGGTGAGCGATCCACGAATCAAGGCCGTGGGCTTCACCGGCTCGCGCAGTGGCGGTGTCGCCCTGACCCAGGCGGCCCAGGCTCGCCCGGAACCCATCCCGGTCTATGCCGAGATGAGTTCGATCAACCCGGTCTTCCTCTTCGAACATGCCCTGCGCAACCGCGGCCCCGCACTGGCAGAGGGGTTCGTCGCCTCGCTGAACCAGGGAGCCGGCCAGTTCTGCACCAACCCTGGGCTGGTCATCGCCATCAAGGGCGATGCCCTGGACGCCTTCCTCGCCACGGCTACCCAGGCAGTCCAGCGCAGCCCCGCCCAGACCATGCTGACCCCGGGCATCTTCAGGGCCTATGCAAACGGCCTGCAAGCCTTGGCCGGCAATGCCGGGGCACGAGTGCTCGGGGCCGGGCTGGAAGGCGCAGGACCGAACCAGTGCCAGACCCACCTGTTCGTGGCCAGTGCCCAGGACTTCCTGCAGGAGCCAGCGCTGCAGGCGGAAATCTTCGGGTCCGCCTCGCTGGTGGTGACGTGTGAAGACGCCGCCCAAGTACTGCAGGTCGCCGAGCACCTGGAGGGGCAACTGACCGCGACGCTGCACCTGGACGAGGCCGACGCCCAGGCCGTTCGCAACCTGCTGCCGACCCTGGAGCGCAAGGCTGGACGGATCCTGGTGAACGGCTGGCCGACCGGTGTCGAGGTATGCGACGCGATGGTCCACGGCGGGCCTTTCCCGGCCACCTCCGACTCGCGTTCCACCTCCGTGGGAACCGCAGCCATCGCGCGCTTCCTGCGGCCGCTCTGTTACCAGAACTTCCCGGACGCATTGCTGCCAGCGGCCATCCAGAGCGCCAACCCCATGGCGTTGTCACGCCTGGTCAATGGCCAGCGCCAGAGCTGAAGACATCCCGCAGCAGCTTGTCGAGGACCGACCCGGCACTGCGCCGGGCCGGCCCTCGACCTATCCATCGTTCACCCAGGACCCAAGGATAAGTTCCATGTCTGACTTGATTAATCTGTCGCTCGACCAAGCCTATCGACTGTCCAGCGATGTACTGACAAGCAACGGCTTTTCCGAGGCGCATGCTCAAGCCATCGCGCGCACCGTCACCAGCGGACAAGCCGACGAGTGCCACTCCCATGGCCTGTATCGGTTGCTGGTCTGCGTGAAATCCATGCGCGAAGGCCAGGTCGACCCACAGGCCCTGCCCACCCTGAGCGACCGCTGCGCCGGTATCGTCGCGGTCGACGCCCACCGGGGGTACTCGCTGTTGTCATTCGAAACGGCACTGCCGGTACTGGTGCGCAAGACTCGCCAGATCGGCGTGGCGGCCATGGTGATCAACAACTGCTATCACTTCTCGGCCCTCTGGCCGGAAATCGAGGCGCTGACGGCCCAGGGACTCGCCGCCCTGGCGCTCACGCCAAGCCATAGCTGGGTCGCTCCGGCTGGCGGCAGCAAACCGGTGTTCGGCACCAACCCCATCGCCTTCGGCTGGCCACGCCCGGGTCGCGATCCCTTCGTCTTCGACTTCGCCACCAGCGCCATCGCCCGGGGAGATATCGAGCTGCACCGACGGGCCAACAGCCCGCTGCCCGAAGGCTGTGCCATCGACAGCGACGGCCAGCCCACCACCGATGCGCTGGCCGCGCTGTCGGGTGCCATGCTCACCTTCGGCGGGCACAAGGGCTCGGCCCTGGCGGCCATGGTCGAGCTCCTGGCAGGCGCCCTGATCAACGACATGACGAGCATGGAATCCATGGCCTTCGACGCCGGCGTGGGCGCCACTCCACTGCACGGCGAACTGATCCTGGCCTTCGATCCGCAACTGTTCTCCAACGGCAAGCCCGAAGAAGGCGCCCAGCGTGCGCAAGCCTTGTTCGATGGGATCGTGCAACAGGGCGCGCGCCTGCCATCCCAGCGTCGCTATGAGGCCCGCAAGCGCAGCAAGGACGCCGGGGTATTCCTGCCCAAGGCCTTGTACGAAGACATCCTCAAGCTGCTGGACAGATAATCCGCAGCGGCCGGCCGACTTGCTCGTTCCGGGGCCGGCCGGCCACGACCATCACATCGAGTGCTGCTTGACCGGCCGGCCGGCCACAGCGTCCGTATAGCTGCGTTCCTCCTGTCCCTGGCGCAAACGCAACGCCACCAGCGCCGCTACCAGCAAGACCAGGGCGATGACCTTGAGACCGTTCATGGCGTCGCCCGTGGTCATTTCGATCGCGCCCATCACCGAGGGCCCGACAAACCCGCCCAGCAAGCCGCAGCAGTTCACGAAACCCAGGCCACCTGCCAGGGCCGCGCCCTTGAGCCGGGAAGCGGGATACAGAAAGATGATCGACTGCACCACGAAGAACATCAGCGCAGCGACGCAGAAGCCCACCAGGCTGAATACCGGCCCGGAAACCGCGGCGATCAGCAATCCCGAGGCCATCACCAGCAGTCCCAGGACCAGCAATTGTCGCGAGCGCCGGGCACTGTTGGCCAGCCGGGGCAAAGCGACGGCTCCCACGGCGGCGGCGATCCAGGGCAGGGAGTTCAACAAGCCGACACTCATGATGCTCAAGCTGCCGTATTTGCCGATGATGCTGGGCAGGAAGAAGATCACGGTATAGATGGTGATCTGGTGGCAGAAGTACACGAAGATCGCCAGCAGGATCTGCGGGGTGAAGCACTGCCTGAACGAATGCCCGCCCTGTCCCGCTCCTTCGTCGGCCTCCCTGGCCAGTCGCTGTTCGATGGACTGGGCTTCTTCGGCACTCAACCAGCGAGCCTTGCCCGGGCGATCCGGCAGGTGGCGCCAGACCACCCAGGCGAAGAACACCGCCGGCAAGCCTTCGAGCAGGAACATCCACTGCCAGCCATGCCAGCCCAGCAAGCCATCCATCTTCATCAACGCCGCGCCCAACGGGCCGCCGATAATATTGGCCAGGCATACCCCAAGGAGGAAGTAGCCAGTGGCCCGGGCCCGCTGCTGGCGGTCGAACCAGTAGGTCAGGTACAGCATCACGCCGGGAAACAACCCCGCCTCGGCGATGCCCAGCAACAGGCGCAGCACGTAGAAGGACGTCTCGCCCTGGACGAAGGCCATGGCGGCCGAGATCAGGCCCCAGGTCGCCATGATCCGGGCGATCCAGAAGCGCGCGCCGACCCGGTGCATGATCAGGTTGCTCGGTACTTCGGACAGCGCGTAGGTCAGGAAGAACAATCCGGCGCCCAGGCCATAGGCCGCGGCGGATATTCCCAAGTCGACATCCAGCTGGTGCTTGGCCAGGGCGATATTGGTGCGGTCCAGAAAGCTCAGGACATAGGCTGCGATCAGCAATGGCATGAGCTTGCGAAACATCAGGCGGGTCAACTGCTGCTGGTCCCGGGGAGCGGTGGGTGCGGCGGTATGCATGGTACGGGCCTCATATCGAGCGGCTTTGGCGCCCCGCCAGCAATGGCCGGGGAGCGCATCGATGTTGTTCTAGAACTCGGGTTGCGCCAGCGGCGGTTGCGCATGCCGGGCGAACAGCTGCAGCAGCACGCCGCCCAGGGCACAACCGGCCATGACGAAGAAACACAGGATGTAGCCCGGCAGGCTGGTCCAGCCTCCGCCGGAGGCGATCAGGCTGCCCATCAGCAGCGGTGCCATGCCTCCACCGATGAACATCGCGGTGGTGATGATGCCGTTGGCGGTGGAAGTAGCCGAGGGCTCGGCCGAATCGCAGGCCACGGCGTAGTAGATCGGCCACACTGCATTGGCCACCAGGCCGAACAGCAACTGCATGACGATGACCAGCGCCAGGGTGCTGGCGAAGTAGAAGGCCGCGACACTGGCGGCCATCCATAGCCCGCAAATGATCAGGGTCAAGCGCCGGCCGATGATGTCGGACAGCGCCGGCCAGATCAGTTGCCCGAGAATCCCGGTCAGGGTGAAGACCACGCTCATGCCCGCGGACTCGGCCAGGGACAGGCCGGTGATGTTGTACAGGTAGGCCGGCAGGACGATGTTCACGCCCATGTACACCACTTGGGTAAGCAGGGTATTGCCGGCCGTGAGGGCGATATTGCGATTGCCCAGGGTCGCGACGAAGGTACGCCACGCCTGGCCCTTGGCCTGGGTCACGGGAGTGCTGTCCGGTGGGGTCATGCCCTTGGCGGCAATGTCGAGGTACAGCTGGGTGATGCGCTGGGGCGTGGAGTAGCGTGCCCAGAACAGCATCAGTGGTACGGCCACGACGAAGGCGAAGAAGAACACATAGCGCCAGTTGTCCTCGCCAAAGGTACCGATGACGAAACTGGCCACCAGGCCGCTGAGCATGGCGCCGATCGGGTAACCGGTGTGGTGCGCCCCAAGGGCGAACCCGCGGCGCTCCACCGGCCACCATTCGGCGGTATTGCTCACCCCTACGGGTTCCCCCCAGCCGGCGCCCAGGTTGACGCCTACGCGCAAGGCGACGAACGCGGCGAGATTGCCGCTCAGGGCCTTGAATCCGGACAGGAACGAAATGGCGGTGTAGCCCAGCACCAGCGGGACCTGGAAACGCGCACGCTTCCAGCCGCCACCATGCCGGTCGCTCCAGATCGAACCGGGAATATCCAGCAAAGCCAGGGCCAGCATGATCAGGGTCGCGAGCGTCCCCCATTGCTCGGCGGACAATTCGAAGTGCTTGGAAATAGTCGGCCCCAGCCGCAAGACGATCTCACGGTCGTAGGCATTGAGGATCCAGATCATCCAGCAGACCAGCAAAGACACCCAGGAGTGACGATGAATCTGGCGCAGCGAAGCTTTCTTGACGATAGCCATGGGCCTCTCCAGGCGCGTGATGACGCGCACTGACACGGGATTGCAGAAGGGATTGGGGGACTGCTTCAGCCGGCGAACCGACGCTCGGCGATACCCCGCACACCCAGGCCATGGATGGCGAACAAGGCCCCACGCTGCTGGCCGTCCGCTGGGAAGCGTGGCAATGGCGGCCGGGCCATCGAGGTGACGAACAGGATGTCCAGGTCCGGTCCGCCGAAGGTCAGGCTGGTGACCTTCTTCACTGGCATCTCGATGACCCGGTCGACCCGTCCGTCCGGGCTGTAGCGCACCAACTGGCCGGCATAGACCAGGGCCTGCCACAGGTAACCCTCGGCATCCACGGTGCAACCATCGGCGGCACCGCCGGCGGCGGTATCGACCTTGGCGAAGGTCCGCCGGTTACGCACCGCACCCGTGGTGGTGTCGTAGTCGTAGGCACGGATTTCCCCCGACCAGGTGTCGGCGAAATACAGGATGTCGCCTCCCGGGCTCCAGCACGGGCCATTGGAAACGATGATCTCGCTATCGAGGGTATGCAGGCTGAGGTTCGGGTCCAACCGATAGAGCTTGGCGCTGGGGCTTTCTTCGCGGGTATCCATGGAGCCGAAGACAAAACGCCCCTGGCGGTCGACCTTGCCATCGTTGAGCCGGTTGTGCGGCAGGCCGGGCTCCGGATCCACGATCAACTGCAATTCGCCGCTACGCAGGTCCAGGTTATGCAGCCCCTCCTGCAGGGCGACCAGCGCTTGCTCACCACAGCGGCGCAGAGCCATGGAGCCGATTTTCTGCGCCACGTCCCAGGCCCTGAGCTCGGAGCCATCGACGGTACAGCGCAGGATTCGCCCATCGGCGCTGTCGACCCAGTACAGCCGTTGTTGTTCCTGGTCCCAGACCGGACCTTCGCCGAGATTGGTTTTGACATCCACCAGGACTTCGATACGCATGGTGTTATCCCTTTATTGTTGTTGTGCGGGATGGGCGGACAGGCTCCGCCCAGGCTGGATGTGCCGCCTAGAAAGCGACCTGGTCGCGCCCCTTGAGCCCGAGCATGGCCCGGGCTTCATCCGGCGTCGCCACACGGCCGCCCAAGGCCTCGATCACCGTGCGGATGCGCCGCACCTGATCGGCATTGCTGGCGGCCAGCTTGCCCGGACCATCCCAGAGCGAGTCCTCCAGGCCCACCCGGACATGGCTGCCCATGGCCAGGCCCATGGTCCCCAGGGGGATCTGGTTGCGTCCGGCGCCAAGAATCGACCAGTGATAGTCCTCGCCGAACAGGCGATCGGCGGTGCGCCGCATATGGGCCAGGTCCTCGGGATGACCGCCGATCCCGCCCCGCAGGCCGAACACCGACTGGATGAACAGCGGCGCCTTGAGCAAGCCGCGCTCAAGGAAATGGGCCGCGGTATAGAGATGGCCAATGTCGTAGCACTCGATCTCGAAGCGCGTACGGTTTTGCGCACAAGCGCTGAGGATGTGCGCAATATCGCGGAAGGTATTGCGGAAGATCCGATCGTCGCTCTCTTCCAGGTACGGACGCTCCCAGTCGTGCTTGAACTCGGTGAAGCGGTTGAGCATTTCGTACAGGCCGAAGTTCATCGACCCCATGTTCAGCGAAGCCAGTTCCGGCTTGAACTCCAGCACCGGTTGCAGGCGCTCTTCGACCCCCATGGTCGGCGCTCCGCCGGTGGTCAAGTTGATCACTACGTCGCTGGCCGACTTGATCTGTGGCAGGAAGCGTCGGAACAGCTCAGGGTCCTGGCTCGGCCGCCCATCCTCAGGGTCCCGGGCGTGCAGGTGGACGATGGCGGCGCCGGCCTCGGCAGCGGCGATGGCTTCTGCGGCGATTTGCCCGGCGGTAACCGGCAGGTGCGGTGACATGGACGGGGTATGGATCGCCCCGGTGACGGCACAGGTGATGATGACAGGGGTTTTTCCAGGCATGACGGTACTCCGACTTTTATTCTTGAAGAAAAAAATCCCAGGGTGTCGCTGATGAAATCCACCGCCGAGTCCTTCGGCAGGGTTGGCCGCATGTACGGCCTGTTAGAGGTACTCGACGTTACCGTCGACGCTGATGGCCTGGCCGGTGACGTTGCGGGCCGCCGGCGAACAGAGGAACAGCGCCATGGCGGCCACGTCCTCGGCGCTGACCATGCGCTTGAGGGAAATCTTGTCCAGGTACTGCTGGCGCATCTGCGCGATGGGGGTCCCGGTCTGTTCGGCCCGGGCCTGGATCACCGCGTCCATGCGCGGTCCCTCGACGATCCCCGGCAACAGGGCATTGACCCGGATATCACTGGCGCCGAGCTCGGCGGCCAGGGACTTCATCAAGCCGACGATCGCCCATTTGGTCGCCGCATATGGAGTGCGCCAGGCATAACCCAGGCGTCCGGCCACCGAGGCGATATGCAAAAGATGGGCATTGCTCGAGGCCTTGAGCAAAGGCACGGCATGATGGGCAAAACGGTACTGGGCAGTGAGATTGATATCGATGGTGCGTTGCCAGTCGGCATCGCTGACCGCATCGATACCCGCGGTGGGCCCGGCAATACCGGCGTTGTTGACCAGCACATCCAGGCCGCCGAAGCGCTGGACCTGCAGTTGGAACAACGCCTCGATCTGCTGCGGATCACCGACATCGGCCCGGCTGGCCAAAGCCTGGGGATGGCGGTCGCGAAACGCCGCCAAGGCCGCCTCGCTGACATCGCATACATGGACCTCGGCCCCAGCTTCGAGATAGGCACGGGCGAGCACTTCGCCGATACCCGCCGCACCACCGGAAATCATTACCCGCAGGCCCGGATAAGGCTGCAAACGTTGCAGGACGCTCATGCCCGACCTCCTTTGGCCACAGCCTTGGAAGTCTTGGCCAGCAAACGGGCCAGGGAGTCGGCGGCCTGCATGATGTCGTCGGTGACCGCTGCTCGGGCAGCAGGCGCATCAGCGGCCGCCAGTGCCGCGACGATCCGGTCGTGGGCCTCCATGGAACGCTGCAGGTGAGCCTTGTCGGGGGCCACCAGGGCGAAACAAGGCCCCATGTGCAGCCAGAAGTTCTCCACCGCAGCCATGGTCAGCTCGGCGCGAGCCACGGCGTAGATACGCCGATGGAAGGCGAAGTTGGTCCATAGGTAGCGGGAAACATCCACTTCATCGGCGGCCTTGCGCATCTGCCGGCAGAGTTCGGCGATCTCCTGCATGTCGCCTTGCTGCATGTGCTGCACCGCCTTCTCCGCCAGCAGCCCCTCCAGGGCCACCCGGGCATCACGAATCTCCCGCAGACGTTCCACGGTCATCATTCGTACCCGTAGGCGAGAAGTCTCGGTGACTTCAAAGGCATTTTCCGCACTCAGGCGCTGCAGAGCCTCTCGCACCGGCATAGGGCTGGAGCCCAAGGCTTCGGCCAGGCCACGGATGGTCAACTTCTGACCGGGCTGGAAACGGCCACTCATCAAGGCCTCGCGGATTTGCCGGTACACCTGCTCTTGCAAGGTATCGCGCGAAACCTGACGCAGCGTAGGAAGAGGGATTGGACCTTCGGACATGGGGCGTACCTGTATTGTGATTCTTGTGCCTGACAATATGTGATCACAAATCAAATATGTCAAACACTCAATACAGGTTCCGGGAAAATTCTGCGGGTGGCTTTTGCGTCAGGCTGTTTTATCCATCCCCCTCGAAGCTGCCTAACAAAAAAGCCCCTGGAATCGATGATCACAGGGGCTTTCGTGTTGAAAAATGGCGGACCTTAGATCAGTCCAGACAGTCGCGCTGTCGAAGCTCATTAGCCGAGGGGGATTACGGCGCCCGCCCATAACACTGATTCGAACAAATGGCCGCCACTCCAAATCATCAACTGCACTAGCAGGCGAAAAAATGCGACCTACCTGGGTTCAGCGATTACATGCGCTGTAGAACGTAGCTGTTCTCGAAACCATGTACGCAGCCCAGCACGTTAAAACCTTTAAAGAAACCTGTAGCCCTGAGCAAATCGACCGTCGGCCCCACATCAGGCGAGTGCTGAAAATCGCCGTAGTCATCGAACACGATGAAACCACCCGAGACCACGCTGGGTGAATACAGCAGAAAATCCAGGATCACGTTGCGACCAGAATGCCCACCATCGATATGCAACAGCGCAACCTTGGGCTCTAGGTTATAGAAACGTTCGGCACTCAACTCCGAAAAACCACGGATCACCAACGCATTAGGCAGCATCAGATCCTTGTAGTAGTTGAATTCTTCGAACTGGTTTGGCAAGGCGAACGGATCAATAGCAATGATACGCCGCTCGCGATTGCATACCTCGTTCATCAGCATCAACGATTTGCCCTTCCACACTCCGATTTCCACCACGTCGCCCGGCAACTCGGCAATCAGAAGAGAAAGGTAACCCAAGAGACATACATGGTCATGGAAAGACAGCTCACGACGCTGCATGGCCTGTTCAGGTGGCAAGCTAGCTTGCGCCTGTTCGAAGTGCTGTCCAATCAACCCCCAGACCTGCGTTACGCTCTCAGTCAATCCAGGGTTGCTGGTGAAATCATTAAGCTCTTGGATAGTGATCATGTCTTCTCTGATTTTTTTGGATGACGGGACAAGCCGTGCTGGAAATCACACAGGAGCTCTAGCGAAGGCCGATGGTACATCAAGCTTTATAAGCTGCGCATCGTCGTGGCCTACTCCTGAGTCAATCTTCAAGAGCCACCTGGCTTTGAACCCAGGCCAGGCAGTTCTTCATTTTTTTTGCACTAAGTACATTGGGCTATGAACTTCCAGCAAACTGGAAAAAGAGAGCAAAAAACCTTTAGGCAAAACCCCAGCAATAGGCTTAACCACTCGTCATCCTCAAAAACCCGGTCTCCTCGGCATTTACTTTGCCAAGGGCATTCCAGCTGGCGAGAACAACAATACCTGTACCTTTGGCAACGTTGAGAATGCCGTTTCAATAGCGGGGCGAACCTCCTCCCACTGCAAACCACCCAGCCCACAGCCAAGCGGTGGAATGGCAATGGATTTGATATTCAACTCATCGACTTTACGAACCAGGTCATCAAGACCTTGTTGAATACTTTCCAATTTGCTTTTCGACTTCCAATGCCCCTTGGTTGGAAAGTTGATAATCCAGCGGGGGCCTCCAGCCAGTCCACCCAGATCAAATACATGCACCTCACCAAGCTGGATAGAACCAATCCTGCAGGCAGCCTGGTAATCCTTAAACATCTCGGGAAACGCCTGCTTGAATTGCAGTGCGATTCCCTTGCCCATGACACCCTCAGTGTTCACAGCATTCACCAAGGCTTCAACGGGTGCCACAAGAAGGTTGCCTTCACTAAGCTCGATCATATGAGGAACACCACTTATTTTTGACTTCAGGCTGATACATCGAATGGAACATGCTCTCTTGCACTCGCTCAACCTTGACCTAACTGTAATGCCCAATGAGGTAGATACCCTGACAGGGAGCTACTTCAGCATCAATAATAATGATGAACAATGCTGGAATCGTGCCCACGGTGCTCCCCATGCACATGGCATGTAGATCGTTGGGGAAAGACGGGAAATGTAGAGAGGGTCTCTTCGCTCACAGCCTTGGCTTATATGCCTACCAACACCGAGGCAAGCATGCTGCTTGGCGACCGCCCTGCAACAGGGACGAGCAAACTCAAACAAGGCGACCCATTTATGCCCGGCTGGACGTGCGGCCGGAGGAGTGCTTCCAACGTACAGCGAATGGAATGAGCCATGCACCTGAAAACAAAAAGCCCCTGTATCTCATCGAGCTACAGGGGCTTTTCTATGTATGGCGGAGAGATAGGGATTCGAACCCTAGGTACCCGCGAAGGTACAACGGATTTCGAATCCGTCCCATTCGGCCACTCTGGCATCTCTCCAACGGCGCGCATCATAACAGCACCTTCACCGGAAGCGAAGCCCCCTAGGCAAATTTTTCCGTGCTATCAGATGCTTGCGTCGATTACAGCGGTACGCCGAGGCGCTGGGCCACTTCTTCGTAGGCCTCGATCACATCACCGAGGCCCTGGCGGAAGCGGTCCTTGTCCATCTTCTTCTTGGTGTCCTTGTCCCACAGGCGGCAGCCATCCGGGCTGAACTCGTCACCCAGGACGATGGAACCATCGCTGAACACGCCGAACTCCAGCTTGAAGTCCACCAGCAGCAGGCCGGCGTCGTCGAACAGCTTGCCCAGGACCTCGTTGACCTTGAGCGACAGTTCTTTCATGCGGGCCAGCTGTTCGGCGGTGCCCCAACCGAATGCCACCACGTGAGATTCGTTGATGAAGGGATCGCCCTTGGCGTCGTCCTTGAGGAACAGTTCGAAGGTGTAGGGATTGAGCTTCATGCCCTCTTCCACACCCAAGCGCTTGACCAGGCTACCGGCGGCGTAGTTGCGCACTACGCATTCGACCGGAATCATGTCCAGCTTCTTCACCAGGCACTCGTTGTCGCTCAGCAGCTTGTCGAACTGGGTCGGCACGCCGGCAGCTTCGAGTTTTTGCATGATGAAGGCGTTGAACTTGTTGTTCACCATCCCCTTGCGATCCAACTGCTCGATGCGCTTGCCGTCGAACGCCGAGGTGTCGTTGCGAAACAGCAGGACCAGGCGATCGGCGTCATCGGTCTTGTAAACCGATTTGGCTTTGCCGCGGTAGAGTTCTTCACGTTTTTCCATGATGGGCTCCGCTTGCTAAGTAGGTGGGCTAGGCGATGTGACGCCAGTCGAGCCCTGAATCTTGATCGGCCAGTTGCAGCCAGTCCGGGTCGCACCCGAGGGTGTCGACAAAACATTGCCGGGCCAGCTGCGGCAGGTTGTTCTTGCTGCTCAGATGAGCCAGGACCAGATGTTGCAAGCCCTGCCATCCCAATTCGGCCACCAGGCTTGCGGCCTGCTGGTTGTCCAAATGTCCCAGGTCACCACCGACACGCTGCTTGAGGAAATACGGGTAATAACCTCGCGCCAGCATTTCCTGGCAATGATTGGCCTCGATCATCAGGGCATCCAGCCCGCGGTAGCCGTCCAACACCTCGGAACCGTAGGAACCGAGATCGGTCAGCAGGCCGAAGCGCCGCCGGCCATCGCTGAAGACGAACTGCGTAGGCTCCAGGGCATCATGGGCGACACCGATCACGTCGATATGCAGCTCACCGACCTGCAATCGCTCGCCACCCTGCACGAAGCCCGTGGCCGCCACTGGCTTGCGCATTCCACGCAAGGTGCCCTGACTGAGGTAGACCGGAAGATTGTAGCGCCGAGACAGCAAACCCACGCCATGCACATGGTCGGCATGTTCGTGGGTCACCAGGATGGCGCTCAGTTGCTCCGGGGCAACGCCCAGGCGCAACAGGCGCCGCTCGGTTTCTCGCAGGGAGAAACCACAATCCACCAGTACATGCGTGTCGCCGCTGGAGATCAGGGTGCCATTGCCCTGGCTACCGCTGCCGAGAACGGCGAAACGCATCCAATCAGCCCAGGTTGTCCTGAATCACGCCCAGCACCTTGCGCGCCACATCGGCGGGCGCCACGGTGTTGATGTTCTTCTCGACGGTGACCTGGACGTTCTCGCCCACCTTGCTCAGGCGTACCTGATAACGCTCGGCACGGGCCTCGATTTCTTCCTTGGCTGGCTTGCTGCCGAACAACTTGCCGAAGAAGCCGGGCTCGTCGTTCTTTTTCTCGGCCTTTTCCGCCAGGTTGATGTAGTACAGGCCCAGGCTGCGGTTGATGTCTTCGACCCGCCATTCACCCTGCTCCAGGGCACGACCCACGCTGGACCAGGCACGATCCAGGTCGGCACCCAGGTTCAGCACCGGGTTGCCGCTGCCGTCTTCGCTGAGGCTGACTCGGCTCGGAGCGTCGAAATCACGGGCCGCCAGCAGGGATACCGAGCCACCCTTCTCGGAGGTACGGCTCATGCTGGCCAGCAGGTCATCCACCAGCGCAGCGTCCAGGCCGGTGTTGACCGAACGATTGGTGAACTCCACATCGGCGGTGCTACCGGCAGGACGCTCGGCACTGACCACATAGACTTCACTGGTGTTGCGCTGTACGCCTGGCTCAATGCGTACCCGTACCCGGGTCTCGCTATCGGCGGCGACACCGGCGCTGCCCAGGCGCTTGGCCACGGCGGCGGAGAGTTCGTCGGAACGCTGCCAGGCGGTGGTGAACTCGCCGGTCTGCGGGCGCTGTTGATCCAGGCGGAAACCGTTGTCCTGGAAGAACTGTACCGCCACTGGCCAGACCTCGGCCGGTGGATGCTGGGCCATGACCCAACGGGAATCGCCGCTCTTCTGCAGGCTGTAGTCGCTGGAATCGGCAATGGCCGACAGCGGTTGTGGACGAGGCACTTCGTACTCGCCCTTGACGTTATCGTCGGCAACGTTACGCGGGATCGGCAGCAGCGGATCCAGACGCTTGGAGGTCTGGATATCCGGCGGCAGTTGCATCGGTGCAGTTTGTTGCGCTTGCAGGTAATCGCTACCCCGGTCACGGAAGTAGCCTTCCGGGCCCCAGATCCAACCGCAGCCACTGGTGCTGGAGATAATCAAGGCAAGTGCGGAAAGTCCGGCCATTCGCTTCATGCGTTGTACTTCCTCAATTAAACCAATACGCCGGACTGGCGCATGGCCTGCCGCAGCGGTTCGTGACAGGCGGCACTGAGCCAGGTGAGCGGCAGACGAATACCGTCCGGCATCAAGCCCATCTCGTGCAGGGCCCATTTCACGGGAATAGGGTTGGATTCGATGAAAAGAGTCTTGTTCAGCGGCATCAGGGTCTCGTGGATCGCCCGGGCCTTGGCAGCATCGCCAGCCATGGCCGCGGCGCACATTTGGCTCATGGCCTTCGGCGCGACGTTGGCGGTCACCGAGATATTGCCCTTGCCACCCAGCAGGATCAGCTCCACGGCTGTGGCGTCATCGCCGGAGTACACCAGGAAATCGCTACGTACACCGGCCAGGATGGCCTTGGCACGCTCCAGGTCGCCGGTGGCCTCCTTGATGCCGATGATGTTCTTCACGGTGGACAGGCGGATCACGGTCTCGGCCTGCATGTCGCAAGCGGTGCGGCCCGGCACGTTATAGAGGATCTGCGGGATCTCGACGGCTTCGGCGATGGTGCGGAAGTGCTGGTACAGGCCTTCCTGGGTCGGCTTGTTGTAGTACGGGGTCACCAGCAGGCAGGCATCGGCGCCGGCGATCTTCGCATTGGTGGTCAGTTCGATCGCTTCGCGTGTCGAGTTGGCGCCGGTGCCGGCGATTACCGGGATGCGCCCCGCCACCTGGTCGACTACCCGACGAATCACCTCGATGTGCTCATCGACGTCCAAGGTCGCCGACTCGCCAGTGGTGCCGACCGCCACGATGGCGTTGGTGCCCTCTTGCAGGTGGAAGTCCACCAGTTTGCTCAGGCTGTCCCAGTCGAGATTCCCCTGTGCATCCATGGGTGTGACCAGTGCCACCATACTGCCCGCAATCATGCAACCGCTCCTGCCGGAAAAAGAGAGCGGTAATGGTACTGGCGCCAAGTTCCTTGCACAAGCGAAGTCCCGCACCCTGAGCATTCCCCTGAGCGATGGTTTTCGCTACCCTTCAGCCTTTGATTGCTACTTGATAAGCACATGGGCCGGGTTATCGCCTGCCTGCCGCTTCCCCAAAGCCCCATTCCCGCGTTGCCTGCCTCGATTCCATGGATCCCGGGGCCCGCCACCGGCTTGTGGTCCAGGACTTCGGAAGGCCGCCGGCGACGCTTGCCCGGCCCGGGCTTGTTGAAAGTATCGACCGCTCATCGCTTTAGGAACGCTGCATGTCCACCCCCACAGTTCGCGAACAATTCCTTGTCATCAGTGCCCTCGGCGCCAACCCCATGGAGCTGACCAACGTCCTGTGCCGCGCCAGCCATGAAAACCGCTGCGCCGTGGTGACCTCGCGCCTGACCCGGCACGGCGAGTGCAGCGCGCTGGTGCTGGAGGTCTCCGGCAGCTGGGATGCCCTGGCACGCCTGGAGAGCAACCTGCCCTTCCTGGCCAAGAAGCACGCCTTCACCGCCAACGTGGTGCGCAGCGCGGCCCTGGAGAACCGCCCACAGGCCCTGCCTTATGTGGCCTATGTCAGTGCAGCCTACCGCCCGGACATCATCAACGAGCTGTGCCAGTTCTTCATCGACCACCATGTGGAGCTGGAAAACCTGACCTGCGATACCTACCAGGCACCACAGACCGGCGGCACCATGCTCAATGCCACCTTTACCGTGACCCTGCCCGCCGGGACCCAGATCAGTTGGCTGCGCGACCAGTTCCTGGATTTCGCCGACGCCATGAACCTCGACGCCCTGATCGAACCCTGGCGCCCACAGAACCCCATGTAAGGAATCCCCCATGGCCGTAGCTATCGACCAACCCGTCGCCGATTTCCAGGCCCCCGCCACCAGCGGCCAGACCGTCAGCCTGTCCAGCCTCAAGGGCAAGCAGGTGGTGCTGTATTTCTACCCCAAGGACAGCACCCCGGGCTGCACCACCGAAGGCCAGGGCTTTCGCGACCAGTACAAGGCCTTCCAGGCGGCCAATACCGAGATCTTCGGTATCTCCCGCGACGGCTTGAAGTCCCACGAGAACTTCAAGTGCAAGCAGGAGTTTCCGTTCGAACTGATCAGCGACAAGGACGAGTCCGTCTGCCAGCTGTTCGACGTGATCAAGCTGAAAAAGCTCTATGGCAAGGAATACATGGGTGTGGACCGCAGCACCTTCCTCATCGACAAGGACGGTGTGCTGCGCCAGGAATGGCGCGCAGTGAAGGTCCCGGGCCATGTCGATGCGGTATTGGCCGCAGCCCAGGCCCTGAGCAAGGCCTGAAACCAACGGGGCGGCCGATCAGCCGCCCCGCTTGCATCTGCTCCACCGCTATAGCAGTGGCGCCACCATCGGATCCTTCCTCGGCCAGGCATCCAACACGGCCTTGAACAGGGTGGCCAGGGGAATCGCGAAGAAGATCCCCCAGAAGCCCCAGAGCCCGCCGAACAACAGTACCGCGCAGATGATCGCCACCGGATGCAGGTTCACCGCTCCGGAGAACAACAGCGGCACCAGCACGTTGCCATCCAGGGTCTGGATGATCCCGTAGACCGCCATCAGGTAGATGAACTGGTCGCTCCACCCCCACTGGAACAGGGCGATCAACGCCACCGGCACCGTCACCACCACCGCGCCGACATAGGGCACCACCACCGAGATTCCCACCAGCAACGCCAACAGCGCCGCGTAGTTCAGGCCCAGGGTGACGAAGGCGATATAAGTGACACCGCCACAGATGACGATCTCGATGACCTTGCCGCGGATGTAGTTGGCGATCTGCCGGTTCATCTCATGGGCCACGCGGGTGATCAGCGTCCGCTCCCGTGGCAGGTAGCCGATGACCCAACGACTGATCATGGCCCGGTCCTTGAGGAAGAAGAACACCAGGATCGGCACCAGCACCAGGTAGATCATGATGTTCACCAGCAACGGCAGGCTCGATAGCGAGAACGTCAGAGCCCATTGCCCGAACTTGCCGATCTCGCCCCGCGCCACCTCGATGGCCTGCAGCACTTGCTCGTCGGACACCAAGTGCGGATAGCGCTCGGGCAACAGCAACAATAACGATTGCCACTTGGCAAGCATGCCCGGGAGCTCGTTGAACAAGGTGATCAACTGATGCCAGAGCAGCGGCACCACCACCAGGATGAACAGCAGCAACACTCCCATGAACAGGGCGAACACCAGCCCCACAGCGGCGCCACCCGGCAACCGCAGGCGCTCCAGGCTCACCACCAGCCCCTGCATCAGGTAAGCCAGGACCATGCCCGCCAGCACCGGCGCGAGCATGCCGCCCAGGGTCAGTACGGCAGTGAAGGCCAGGAACAGCAAGACAGCCAGCACCACCGCCTCTTCGTCCGAAAAATAGCGCTGTATCCAGTCGCGTAGCACTTTGAACATCAGTGATCCTTAAAGATGAAAGCGGTGAACGGCGTCAGGCCTTTTTCAACCAGTAGCGATAGACTCCCGCCTCGTCCTCTTCGCGCAGCAGCGTATGACCGGCCAGGCGGGCGAAGGTGCGGAAGTCGCGCTGGGAGCCGGCATCGGTGGCAATGACCTTGAGTACCGCACCACTGGCCAGGCGATTGAGCTCCATCTTGGCCTTGAGCAGCGGCAACGGGCAGTTCAGCCCGCTGGCGTCCAGCTCGGCATCATGGGCGACGGCATCGGTCATGGTGTTACTCCAGAGGTAAATGCAAGGGCGCTAGGATACCCCGAGGGACCAAGCAGCCGATAACCAGCAGGCGCAAAAACCAGCGCGCCAAAGGCCTACAGACGTAGACGCAGTAATTTGCCGAAAAGCACCTTTGTCCCTTCAGAGTTTTCACCACCCTCGTCTGGCTCCCGGACAGGTGTCCAGCTACAGTAGAGCCTTTGTCGATTAAGGCTCTGTGCATGAATTTGTTGCGCCCTACTCTGCTGACGCTCGCTTGCCTGCTCGCCTCACCGGGCTTCGCCGACGACCTGCCGTCACTTGGCGACGCCAGTTCAGCCATTGTCTCTCCACAACAGGAATACCAGCTGGGCCGGGCCTGGCTGTCCTTGCTTCGCAGCCAGGTCTCGCAACTGAGTGATCCACAACTCAAGGACTACGTCGAAACCAGCGTCTACAAACTGGTGGAGACCAGCCAGGTCAACGACCGACGCCTGGAATTCATCCTGATCAACAGCCCCCAGCTCAACGCATTCGCCGCACCGGGCGGAATAGTCGGCGTCAACGGCGGGCTGTTCCTCAACGCCCAGACCGAGGGTGAATATGTCTCGGTGTTGGCCCACGAACTGGCGCACCTTTCCCAGCGCCACTTCGCCCGTGGAGTCGAGGCGCAACGCCGGATGCAGGTGCCGATGATGGCCGCCCTGCTGGCCGGCATCGTGATTGCCGCCACCGGTGCCGGTGACGCCGGGATCGCCGCCATCGCCGGCACCCAGGCCGCGGCTATCCAGGAGCAGCGACGCTTCTCTCGGCAAAACGAGCAGGAAGCCGACCGGATCGGCATCCTCAACCTGGAGAAGGCTGGCTACGATCCGCGCTCGATGCCCACCATGTTCGAACGCCTGATGCGCCAATACCGCTTCGACGCCAAGCCACCGGAGTTCCTCCTGACTCACCCGGTCACCGAGTCGCGGATCGCCGACACTCGCAACCGTGCCGAACAAGCCAAGCCCGGCGGCATCGAGGATAGCCTGCGCTACCAACTGATCCGCGCACGGGTGCAACTGAACTATGAGGAGTCGCCCGGCCTGGCTGCCAAGCGCTTCCGTGCCCAGCTCGACGAAAACCCAAAGAACGACATTGCGCGCTACGGCCTGGCCATCGCCCAGATCAAGGGCAGCCAGTGGAACGAAGCCCGGGAGAACCTCAAGCCGCTACTGGCCAAATCGGCCAATGACATCACCTACAACCTGGCCCAGATCGAGCTGGACATGAACAGCAATCGCCTGCCGGACGCACAGGCGCGAGTGGAGCGGTTGCTCGGCCAGTATCCGAACAATTATCCGCTGCACCAGATCCGGGTCGACCTGCTGCTCAAGCAGAATCGTCCGGCCGATGCGGAAAAGGCTCTGGAAAGCCTGCTCAAGAGCCGCCCCGACGATCCGGACGTCTGGTACCTGGTGGCGGAAACCCGCGGCCTGTCCGGCAACATCATCGGCCTGCACCAGGCACGCGCCGAGTATTTCGCCTTGGTGGGTGACTATGGCCAGGCCATCCAGCAGTTGGATTTCGCCAAGCGCCGCGCCGGCAGCAACTTCCCACTGTCGTCACGGATCGATGCTCGCCAGCGCGAGATGATGGATCAGGAACAGATGATCAAGGACATGATGCGCTGACCCTGGACGGCATAATAAAAAAGCCCGCCTCACAAGAGGCGGGCTTTTTATTGGGCGAGGCCTGGAGCTGGCGAGTTATTCAGCCAGCTTGAAGGTAATGAAGCTGGCTCGTCCCTGGCGCAGTACCCGCATGGAAACCGAGCGGTTCTTCGGCAGCGCCTTGGCGATTTCGGTGAATTCCTTCGTCGAGCTGATCGCCTGGTTGTTCAAGTGAGTGATCACATCGCCGGGCTGCAGGCCGATAAGCGCTGCAGGGCCGTCCTGTACTTCCTTGATCACCACGCCGCCCTTGAGATCAAAGGCTTTCTTCTGTTCCGCGCTGAGTTCGACCACGGCCACGCCCAAGCGGTTGCTGCTGCGCTCGACGCCGGACTTGGACAATTGGCTCAGATCCTTGTCTTCTTCAGGGATAGCGCCGACGGTCAGCTCGACAGTCTTGCGCTTGCCGTCACGGATCACTTCCAGGTTGGCCTTGGCGCCAGCTTTCAGCGCGCCGACCAGATGCGGCAGATCGGCGGACATGACGATCGGCTGGCCATTGAGGCTGAGGATCACATCTCCCACCTGCAGGCCACCCTTGGCAGCCGGGCCATCATCCTGGATCTGCGCGACCAGCGCACCGGCAGGCTTCTCCAGACCGAAAGACTCGGCCAGGTCCTTGTTGACCTCCTGGATCACCACGCCGAGCCAGCCACGGCTGACCTTGCCACCCGCCTTGAGCTGGGAGGAAACGTCCATGGCCACATCGATCGGGATAGCGAAGGACACGCCCATGAAGCCGCCGGAACGGGTGTAGATCTGCGAGTTGATCCCCACGACCTCGCCCGCCAGGTTGAACAGCGGGCCGCCGGAGTTACCCGGGTTGATTGGCACGTCGGTCTGGATGAACGGCACATAGTTTTCGTTCGGCAGGCTGCGACCGATGGCGCTGACGATGCCCTGGGTCACGGTATGGTCGAAGCCGAACGGCGAGCCGATGGCCACGACCCATTGGCCGGCCTTCAGATCCTGGGATTTGCCCAGCTTCAGTACGGGCAAGTCCTTGCCGTCGATTTTCAGCAACGCCACGTCGGAGCGCGGATCGGTACCGACCAGCTTGGCTTTCAACTCGCTGCGATCGGCCAGGCGCACGAGGATCTCGTCGGCGTCGGCGATCACGTGGTTGTTGGTCAGGATGTAGCCATCCGGGGAGATGATGAAACCCGACCCCAGGGACTGGGCTTCACGCTGGCGATCTCCACGTGGAGAACGCTGCTGTGGTGGCATGCCGCGCTCGAAGAACTCCCGCAGCATCGGCGGCAGTCCTTCGAGGTCAGGCATGGGGCCCGCAGAGACCCGGCGATCAGGCAGTTTCTGCGTGGTACTGATGTTCACCACCGCAGGCGATGCCTGCTCGACCAGCTGGGTAAAATCAGGCAGTTCGGCCGCCTGGGCAGAAACGGCCTGCCCAAGCACCAGCACAGTGGCGAGGATGGTGAAGTAGGACTTCAAGCGTGGTATCGACATACGGCTCCCGTTACGACGAGCGTGGTTAAGCGATAGGGAACGAACAGCGCCGACACCAAGCGGGCGGCAGTTTTGTTCCAGGAACGACAAATAAGGTCAGAACCGAAAGGCTCTGACCTATAAAAAAACTCTGGGGATTTTGCAAATGAATTTGCTGGCCAAACATTTCATCTTCTCAATTGTGGAGTAGCCATCACTGACCTCTTGCACAACCAATAAAGCTTCATTGCTTAGCGATAGAGCCTGAACGCATCGACAAGGCAATACGCTCGGCGGTACCGATCGGGATCTCCCCGACTACCGTGACCATCATCTCGCCATCGGGCGTGGTCAGGCGACGCGATACCGCCACAGTGGGCCCAAGCTGGGTCCGGGTGTCGGTGACGGTTGCACCGTTGAGTGGTTCGAGGAATACCGAGAACCGTGCCAAGCCATCGTCATACAGCAGGCTGTTGACCATCACCTTGGTTTCCGGATCCTTGCGGGCACTGCTGCTGGTCAACTCGAAGCCCGGCGGCAGCCAGTCGGAGCGCCAGGTTTGTGCAGCCTTGACTGCCGAAGCCTTGTCGCTATCAAGACTGACAGGCTTGCAGTCGGAGGTGGCCCGCAGCTCGGCATCTCCTGGAACATCGCTGGTATCCAGGCGAGTGAACTGGAAGCGCTCGAGCAGTTGCCCCTTATCGTTGAGCAGTAAGGACTTGAGCGGTAGCCCGGTTTCACGATCCAGGTGCAACTCGAAGCCGTAGCGGTGCTGGTCCTTCGGCGAGACCGAGACGATCACCGCCGGACGCCCTGCCACCCGCGACTTGCCGATGACGGCAAGGTCGTACCAATTCTTGAGTTTCTGGGGATCCAGCGCACGCGCTACGGAGTCGGGAGAATCTCCCAACCCCGCCACCAGCGTGCCACTGACACATTGGGTGCGACCATCGACACGCACTACCTCTTGAGCAGACCCATCGAGCTGGACCAGACGCTCGAGAACCTTTCCATTCTGGACACGATGCCAGATGTTATGGGTAGAGAAACTACCATTACGCTCGTAAACGAAGGTGCCCTGGAAGCTTTGCTGCTGTTCCGCTTGCCCAAGACGCTGCAACCAGTCCTGGGCTTCGTCGGCGTGGGCTGGAACCACGAACCAGCCACTGAGCAGAAGCGAGAGTAGAGGGATGGCGCGCATGATCCTCCTTAGCGGTTTTCCAAGCTTGCCGCACGGGCATAAGGCAATGCGCTTTCAGTGCCTTTGAGTGCAGCTTGCTGGGCATGCTGACGCAGATAGCTGGGCAGACGCTGGTCATGCCAGCCTGGCTGTCCTTGCAATACGCCATTGGCCATGGGACCAGTGGCTTCCGAATTCTCATTGTAGCCGGCCAATACCGCTGGGCCTTTGACCTGTGGCGCGGCCAGGGTGGGCTGGCCAGCCTGCTGAGCCAGCTCGACACCCGCGATTTCATCGTGGTTGTACAAGCGCACCCCCGCCAGGACCGCAACGGTCACCGAGGCAGCTACCGCCAAGCGACCCAGGCTACGCCATGGCCCACGGGACCCCTTGGCAGGCACGGCTTCATCAGCCAGGGCTGCAGAAACGGCAGCGGCGATATCCAGGCGTGGAAGCAGCAACTCCTTGTGCATGGCCGCCCGGGCGATTTGATAACGAGCCCAGGTCTCACGGGTTTCCACTTCGTCGACGGCATTCAATACCCGACGTAATTCCAGTTCGTCCGCTTCGTTATCCATCACCGCGGACAGCGATTCCTGCAGGGCTTCACGACTCATGGCGGTTCCTCTCTTGGCTGTCGCCGCTGTCTCAGGTTTCCTGCAACAACGGCTGCAGGGCTTTATCAATGGCTTCCCGAGCGCGGAAAATCCGGGAGCGCACGGTACCCACCGGACATTGCATGACACTGGCAATGTCCTCGTAACTCAGACCATCGAATTCACGTAAAGTTAAAGCCGTACGCAAATCTTCAGGCAGTTGCTGGATGGTTCGATGGACGGTGCCCTCGATCTCATCCCGCAGCAATGAACGTTCCGGTGATTCGAGATCCTTCAGGCCGTGATCGCCGTCATAGAACTCCGCATCTTCAGAACTGACATCGCTATCCGGCGGCCGGCGGCCGCGTGAAACCAGATAGTTTTTCGCCGTATTGATGGCGATACGGTAAAGCCACGTATAGAACGCGCTGTCACCACGAAAATTACCTAGTGCACGGTACGCCTTGATAAAGGCTTCCTGTGCGACATCCTGGGCTTCATGGGTGTCGTGCACAAAACGCACGATCAACCCGAGAATTTTGTGCTGGTACTTCAGCACGAGCAGATCGAACGCTCGCTTGTCGCCACGCTGAACGCGCTCGACCAGCTGCTGATCCTCTTCCTGGGTTAGCATGAACACTCCTCGATAAGCTCGAAGGAGGCTTGCGCTACTAATCGATCAGGCTTGCAAACATAGACTCGGGCTTTTCGCAAAAGTTCTCCCCCTCCAAGCAAGTTTCCTGCGGGCTCTGATCCGGCACGCACGAAAAACGCAGCGCGGGCAAGGCCGGCTGCGCGAATAATCCTGTCGTCGATTTTCACCCCTGGAAAACAGGCTGAAAACCCTGGATAAAATCGACGCTGTCCCTTCCTTCAGGCAACCTTCTATTGAGTTTGGGGCCTTGGCAAAAGTTCCCAATCTTTATAGCCGTGCCGGACGAAGTTTGTGTAACGCTAAAGAGAAAAACAGCCCTGTGCCCTCGATCGTTCCTGCCAGGCCTGGTAGCGGCCTGAGCCCTGGCTGACCGGGAGCAACGCTTTTGCTCAGCGAAGTCGCACAATGCCATGCAGGCGTGGCTATTGTGCCGCTCCCCCCCTCTATATACTAGTGGGCTGTGTGGCTGCTTTGACTTGCCGATTCAGGCGTCTTGCGCCAACCCCGTCCCGGGTCGCTTTGAGCGGAATCCTTCAAATGAGCCAACAGTTTCAACACGATGTTCTGGTGATTGGCAGCGGTGCCGCCGGCTTGAGCCTGGCCCTGACCCTGCCCAGCCACCTGCGGATTGCGGTCCTGAGCAAGGGCAACCTCGCCAACGGCTCGACCTATCGCGCCCAGGGCGGCGTGGCTGCGGTGCTGGACGACACCGACACGGTCGAGTCCCATGTCGACGACACCCTCAATGCCGGTGCCGGCCTGTGCCACGAAGACGCCGTGCGCTTCACCGTGGAGCATAGCCGCGAAGCGATCCAGTGGCTGATCGACCAGGGAGTCCCCTTCACCCGTGACGAAGAAGCCGGCAACGATGACAACGGCTTCGAATTCCACCTGACCCGTGAAGGTGGCCACAGCCATCGGCGGATCATCCATGCCGCGGATGCCACCGGTGCTGCCATCTTCACCACCCTGCTGGCCAAGGCCCGGCAGCATCCCAATATCGAGCTGCTGGAACAGCGGGTCGCGGTCGACCTGATCACCGAGAAGCGCCTGGGCCTGGAGGGCGAGCGCTGCCTGGGTGCCTACGTACTCAACCGCGCCACCGGTGAAGTCGACACCTTCGGTGCACGCTTCGTGATCCTCGCCTCTGGCGGCGCGGCCAAGGTCTACCTCTATACCAGCAACCCCGACAGTGCCTGCGGCGACGGCATCGCCATGGCCTGGCGCGCGGGCTGCCGAGTGGCCAACCTGGAGTTCAACCAGTTCCACCCTACCTGCCTGTACCACCCGCAGGCCAAGAACTTCCTGGTGACCGAAGCCCTGCGCGGCGAAGGCGCCCACCTGAAGCTGCCCAACGGCGAGCGCTTCATGCAGCGCTTCGATCCGCGGGCCGAGCTGGCGCCCCGGGACATCGTCGCCCGGGCCATCGACCATGAAATGAAGCGCCTGGGTATCGACTGCGTCTACCTGGACATCAGCCACAAACCGCAAGCTTTCATCAAGAGCCACTTCCCCACGGTCTACGAGCGTTGCCTGGAGTTCTCCATCGACATCACCCGGCAGCCAATCCCGGTGGTGCCGGCGGCCCACTACACCTGCGGCGGAGTCATGGTCGACCAGCATGGCCAGACCGACGTGCCAGGCCTCTATGCCATCGGCGAGACCAGCTTCACCGGCCTGCACGGGGCCAACCGCATGGCCAGCAATTCGCTGCTCGAGTGCTTCGTCTATGCCCGCTCGGCGGCGTCCGACATCCTGCGGCAACTGCCGCAGATCGCCTTGCCTATCGCCCTGCCCGCCTGGGATGCCAGCCAGGTCACCGATTCCGACGAAGACGTGATCATCGCGCACAACTGGGATGAACTGCGGCGGTTCATGTGGGACTACGTGGGCATCGTGCGCACCAACAAGCGCCTGCAACGGGCACAGCACCGGGTGCGTTTGCTCCTGGACGAAATCGACGAGTTCTACAGCAACTACAAGGTCAGCCGCGACCTGATCGAACTGCGCAACCTGGCCCAGGTCGCCGAGCTGATGATTCTCTCGGCCATGGCCCGCAAGGAAAGCCGGGGCCTGCACTACACCCTCGACTACCCGCAGATGCTCCCCGAGGCCCAGGACACTATTCTGCAGCCGCCCACCTATCGCGAGCGAACTTGAGCCGCACCCGCAGGCGCCGATGCTCGTCGGCCGCCTGCGCATCCTGCGGGACGCAGACGGAGTGGATCCGGCGCCGGCCCTTCAGGCGAAAACGCAATACCACGATCAACGGCAGCGCCAGGCTATCGGGACACAACTGCACCGCCTGCCAGCCACAGGCGCGGTTCCACAACTGCCAGCCGGCGACACCGTGACGCAGGCGGGTGAAGGCCCGGGGGTGGCTCAACAATATTTGCCGAGGCAGCGCCCAGGCGGCGTGCAACAGGCACAGCGACAGCCCCAGGAGCTTGGCGAAAAGCGGGATATCGAGAAGAAAAACGGCACCCAGGGCGAAAGCCTGGGCCAACAGATAAGCCGCCAGCAGTTGCATGGACGCCCGCCAGCGGCTCTCGAACAGCTTACTTGGGTTGGACACGATCCAGGATCATGCGCACCATGCGCTGCAACTCGGGATCAGGGGATTCGCTGCGCTCCATGAACCAGCCGAACATGTCCTGGTCCTCGCACTCGAGCAGGTTGCGGTAGCACTGGCGATCCGTTTCGTTGAGATGCGGATACACCTCCTTGACGAACGGCACCAGCAACACGTCCAGTTCGAGCATGCCGCGACGGCTGTGCCAGTAGAGGCGATTCAGTTCAACATCTTCAACCATGGAACGCTCCTCAAATAGGGCGCCAGTATACAGCCCGGGACAGGTGATGACAGTCGGCTTTGGTCGGCCACCGCCTATCCTTTGTGAACTATCCATTTCAAAGGCGCCCCCTTATGATGTGCCCCATACTTTTTACCCTGCGATGAACCATGGCTGACTCCGCTTTTTTCTGCCCCCTGTCCCACGAAGGCGTACTCGCCGTCCGCGGCCCCGATGCCAGCAAATTCCTGCAGGGCCAATTGACCTGCAACCTCAACTACCTCAGCGACAGCCAATCCAGCCTTGGCGCCCGTTGCACCCAGAAAGGCCGCATGCAATCCAGTTTCCGTATCCTCCTGGAGGGTGACGGCTGCCTGCTGGCCATGGCCGGTGAGCTGGTGGAGGCGCAACTGGCTGACCTGAAGAAATACGCGGTGTTCTCCAAGGCCAAGCTCAGCGATGAAAGCACCAGCTGGGCACGTTTCGGCCTGTCCTCGGCCCAAGCCGTCCTCGACCAGTTGGGCCTGGAACTGCCCCAGGAAGACGGCGCCGTGGCCCGGGCAGACGGCCTGATCGCCGTGCGCGTCTCGACCGACCGCGCCGAGCTCTGGGTCCCTGCCGAACGCGCCGCCAGCCTGGGCCAGCAACTGGCCGCGCAACTACCCGAAGGCCAGTTGAACCAGTGGCTGCTGGGACAGATCCGCGCCGGCCTGGGCCAGGTCATGGCACAGACCCGCGAACTGTTCATCCCGCAGATGCTCAACCTGCAGGCCGTGGGCGGCGTCAGTTTCAAGAAGGGCTGCTATACCGGCCAGGAAATCGTCGCCCGCATGCAGTACCTGGGCAAGCTCAAACGCCGCCTGTACCGCCTGGCCCTGGCAGCGGACGAACAGCCGGAGCCCGGTACCCCGCTGTTTTCCCCGACCCACGGCAGCGCCATCGGTGAAGTGGTCCTGGCGGCCCGCGCCCCGGAACGGATCGAATTGCTGGCGGTGGTGCAGGCCGAGGCCGTGGAAGATGACAACCTGCACCTGGGAACGCCCGAAGGACCGGGCCTGCAATTGCTCGACCTGCCGTACCAGCTGGACCGTGATCGCGAAATCCAGCGCTGATCGCCTGACCTTTCCTGCAACACCCTAGAGAACCGAGATGACTGAGCTGGCGGAAAAGGTCCAACAGGATTTGGTGGAGGCCATCGACAACGATGACCTGGTCCTGCCAACCCTACCGGAGGTGGCCATGCAGATTCGCCAGGCCGCCGAAGACCCGGAAATCAGTGTCAGCACCCTGAGCAAGGTCATAGGTCGCGATACCGCCCTGTCGGCGCGGCTGATCAAGGTGGTCAACAGCCCGCTGCTGCGGGCGGCCCAGGAAGTCACCGACCTGCACACCGCCATCACCCGCCTTGGAGTCAACTACAGCAGCAACCTGGCCATCGGCCTGGTGATGGAGCAGATCTTCAACGCCCGCTCCGAGGTGGTGGAACGCAAGATGCGCGACGTCTGGCGGCGCAGCCTGGAGGTGGCCGGGGTCAGCTATGCCCTGTGCCGCAGCTACAGCCAGCTCAAGCCGGACCAGGCGGCACTCGGCGGCCTGGTGCATCAGATTGGCGTGCTGCCGATCCTGACCTACGCCGAAGATCACTACGAGCTGCTGGCCGACTCGGTCAGCCTCAACCACGTGATCGAACAGATCCATCCATTGCTGGGGAACAAGTTGCTGCAGGTCTGGGAATTCCCCGAGCAGTTGGTGCAGATTCCCGAGCAGTACCTGGACTTCAAGCGTCAATCCGCCGGGATCGACTACGTCGACCTGGTCCAGGTAGCAACCCTGTACTGCCACAAGGACACCGACCACCCCCTCTCGCGAATCGATGCCTTCAGCGTGCCCGCCTTCAAGAAGCTGAAGATCGACCCGGAAGACCAGGCCATGTGCCGCGACCTCGAAGAGTCGCGTTCGATGCTCTACTGAGTGGCGCCCCCTACAGGGGCTCCTGGCCAGCGCTGAAACTCACCCGCACCTTCAAGCCCGACGGCTGGCCGTCATGCAGGCTGATCTGCGCCAGATGCGCGCGGCAGATCTCGCCGACGATGGCCAAGCCCAGGCCTGATCCGGCCACCTGCTGGTTGCGCCGGTAGAAGCGCTCGAAGACCCGGTCGCGATCCTCCAGGGGAATCCCCGGACCGTCGTCTTCCACTTCCAGCACTCCCGGCGCCGTGACCCGCAGCACCACGTTGCCGCCCGGCGGCGTATGGGCCAGGGCGTTATCCACCAGGTTGCTCAAAAGCTCATTGAGCAAGGTCGGCTCCCCCTTGAGCCACACCGGTTCATCGGCCTCCAGGGCCAGCGCCACGCCCCGGGCATGGGCCAGGGGCGCCATGGCCATGCCCAGCTCCCGAGCCAGTTGGCTGAGGTCGAGCAACTGCGCCCCGCCTTCGGCAATGGCCCGGGCACCGTTTTCCACCCGGGCCAGGGACAACAGCTGGTTGGCCAGGTGAGTCAGGCGATCGGTGCCCTGGGCCACGTTCTCCAGGGTCGAACGCCAGGTCTGCGGCTCATGGGAGCGCAGCCCCAGTTCGAGACGCGCCTTGAGCGCCGCCAGGGGGGTACGCAGCTCATGGGCCGCATCGGCGATGAACTGCGCCTGGCGCTCGAACTGACCACGCAGGCGCTCGGTGAAATGGTTCAAGGCCCGTACCAACGGTCCCAGTTCATGCTGCACCGACACCAGTGGCAAGGGTCGCAAATCATCCGGCTGGCGCTCCTCCACCGCACTGCGCAAGCGCTCCAGCGGCCGCAACGCGGCACTCACCGCAAACCACACCAGGAGCAAGGCACCGATGGCCAGCATCCCCAGGCGCAACAGGGTATCGGCCATCAGGCTGCGGGCCATGGCCACCCGGGCTTCATCGGTTTCGGCCACGCGGATTTCCGCCATGCCGTTCATGTTCGGCTCGCTGACCGCCTTGAGCAGGCTCACCACCCGTACGTTCTGCCCTTGGTAGGTGGCATCGTAGAATCGCGCCAGGGCCGGATAGTCATCGGTGCGCGGGGTGCCCGGCGGTGGTCCCGGCAGGTTCTCGTAGCCGGAAATCAACTGCTGGTGGATATCGTTGACCTGGTAGTAGATCCGCCCTGCGCTGTCATAGGCGAAGGTGTCCAGGGCCACATAGGGCACGTTGGCGCTGAGGCTGCCATCACGCTGGGACAAACCGGCGGCGATGGTCCGCGCCGAGGCCAGCAGGGTTCGGTCGTAGGCGGTGTCGGCGGCCTCGCGACCATTCCAGTAGGCGCTCAGGCCGCTGGCCAGCATCAATACCACCAGCAACAGCGCCAGGTTCCACAACAGGCGCCAGCGCAGGCTGCTGGGCCTATGCATCGCGACTTTCCAGCAGATAGCCCAGGCCACGGAAGGTGACGATAGCCACCGCGTGGCCATCGAGCTTCTTGCGCAAACGGTGGATGTAGATCTCGATGGCGTCCGGGCTGGCCTCCTCATCCAGGCCGAACACCTGGGACGCCAGCTGCTCCTTGCTCATGACCCGCCCGGGCCTGGCGATCAGGGCCTCGAGCACCGCCTGCTCGCGCGAGGTCAGGGTCAACAGCTCCTGGCCCAGGGTGAAGCGCCGGGTATCCAGGTCGTAGGCCAGCACTCCGCACCGCTGCTGGCGCTCGCCGCCCAGCACGCTACGGCGCAACAGGGCCTTGACCCGGGCCTCCAGCTCGGTCAGCTCGAAAGGCTTGGCCAGGTAATCGTCGGCCCCCAGGTTCAACCCGTGCACCCGGTCCTTGACGTCGCTGCGAGCGGTGAGCATCAGCACCGGCAGGTTCTTGCCACGGGTACGCAAGCGCGCCAGCACCTCGAAGCCATCCATGCGCGGCAGGCCGACATCCAGCACCGCCATGGCGTACTCCTCGCTGCTCAGCGCCAGGTCGGCAGCCACCCCGTCGTGCAGCACGTCCACGGTCAGGCCCGTGCTCTTGAGCGCCTGGGCGACACTTTCAGCCAGTTGCAGATGGTCTTCGACCAGCAGGACCCGCATGGTTTTGCACCTCGTTCAGGGGGGAATCGACAGTACTTTTGCGCGCGGAGTGTACCGCCGCAACCGCTGCTGTGAAGCCCGAAAACCTTGAAAGCTGGCTGAAAGGTTAGCGAAAGGTTGGCCCTTTAGAGTCCTGTTACGGAAAGTTCCGGCAGCCTTGCCGAGTTCCGCCGACATGCAAAGCGCCTCGAAGCGTTTTCATCAGAATAAGAACAATATCGGAGTACCACCGGATGCCATCCACGCACTCCCAGGCCTGCGCGCCTGTGCGTTTCTCCCGCCTGACCCCGACCGCCCTCGCCAGCGCCGCCGCCCTTGCCGCTCCGCTGACCCAGGCCGCGTTCTTCGAAGACAGCAGCGCCACCTTCGAAACCCGCAACATGTACTTCAATCGCGACTTTCGCGACGGCACCAGCGCCCAGCAATCCAAGCGCGACGAGTGGGCCCAGGGCTTCATGCTCAACCTGCAGTCGGGCTACACCGAAGGCCCCCTGGGATTTGGCGTCGATGCCCTGGGCATGCTCGGGGTCAAGCTCGACTCCAGCCCCGACCGCACCGGCACCGGCCTCTTGCCGACCCACGACGATGGGCGTGCGGCCAACCAGTACTCCAAGCTCGGCCTGACCGGCAAGGTCAGGCTCTCTGCTACCGAGCTGAAGATCGGCAGCCTGATCCCCGAACTGCCGATCCTCAAGCCCAACGATGGGCGGATCTTGCCGCAGACCTTCCAGGGGGGCCTGCTGACGTCCAGGGAAATCAAGAACCTGACCTTCACCGGCGGCCGCCTGGACAAGGCCAAGGACCGCGACGACAGCAACTACGAGGACATCCGCCTCAACAACAAGAACGGTCGCTTCGCCGGCAACGTGGCCGGCAAGCACTTCAACTTCGGTGGCCTGGACTACAAGTTCAGCGACAAGATCATCGCCAGCTACCATTTCGCCCAGCTGGACGACGTCTACAACCAGCACTTCCTCGGCTTGCTGGCATCGCGCCCCCTGGGCCCCGGCACCTTCGCCAGCGACCTGCGCCTGGCTATCAGCAACGACCAGGGCCAGGCCCGCGGCGGCAAGATCGACAACCGCGCCCTCAACGGCCTGGTGAGCTATGCCTTGGACGGGCATAAACTCAGCGCCGGCTATCAGCACCTGTCCGGCTCCAGCGCCTTTCCCTACGTGGATGGCAGCGACCCTTACCTGGTGAACTTCGTGCAGATCAACGATTTCGCCGGCGCCGAGGAACGTTCCTGGCAAGCCCGCTACGACTACGACTTCGCCAAGCTGGGGATTCCCGGCCTGAGCTTCATGACCCGCTACCTGAGCGGCGACAACATCGCCTTGAAGAACGGCGACACCGGCAAGGAATGGGAACGCAACACCGAGATCAAGTACGTGGTGCAGAGCGGCACCTTCAAGGACGTCGCGGTGCGCCTGCGCAATGCCACCTACCGCTCCAACTATTCGGCTCGCGACGCGGACGAAGTACGCCTGCTGGTGAGCTACAGCGTGGCCCTGTGGTGATCCCACAGGCCGCGCCCACGGCCGGTGCTGGCAGGCCGGCCCCTGCGCCCAAGGATCGAGGACGACCCGGGCATACCGATAACAACTCCTGTGGAGACACTCATGGACTTTTCATTGCGTAAACTGGCCCTCGCCGCCGGCTGCCTGTTGTTCACCGGCCAGCTGCTGGCCGCATCCGCCGAACCCAAGCGCCCGGAATGCATCGCCCCGGCCTCCCCGGGCGGCGGCTTCGACCTGACCTGCAAGCTGGTGCAGAGCGCCCTGGTCAACGAGAAGATCCTCAGCAAACCGATGCGCGTCACCTACATGCCCGGCGGCGTCGGGGCCGTGGCCTATAACGCTGTGGTGGCCCAGCGCCCGGCCGATGCCGGGACCCTGGTGGCCTGGTCCAGCGGTTCGCTGCTGAACCTGGCCCAGGGCAAGTTCGGGCGCTTCGACGAAAACGCCGTGCACTGGCTGGCGGCCGTGGGCACCAGCTATGGCGCCATCGCGGTGAAGAACGATTCGCCCTACAAGACTCTCGATGACCTGGTCGCGGCCCTGAAGAAAGATCCGAGCAAGGTGGTGATCGGCTCCGGCGGCACCGTCGGCAGCCAGGACTGGATGCAAACCGCGCTGATCGCCAAGGCCGCCGGGATCAACCCGCGGGACCTGCGCTACGTGGCCCTGGAGGGCGGCGGGGAAATCGCCACGGCCCTGCTGGGCGGGCACATCCAGGTGGGCAGTACCGACATCTCCGACTCCATGCCGCACATCCTCGCCGGCGACATGCGCTTGCTGGCGGTGTTTTCCGAGCAGCGCCTGGACGAGCCGGAAATGAAGAACATCCCCACTGCCAAGGAACAGGGCTATGACATCGTCTGGCCGGTGGTGCGCGGCTTCTATCTGGGGCCGAAGGTCAGCGACGAGGAATACGCCTGGTGGAAAAACGCCTTCGACAAGCTCCTGGCCTCCGAGGAGTTCGCCAAGCTGCGTGACCAGCGCGAGCTGTTCCCCTTCGCCATGACCGGCACGGAGCTGGACACCTACGTGAAGAAACAGGTGGCCGACTACAAGGCCCTGGCCAAGGAATTCGGCCTGATCCAGTGACCGCCCCATTCTGACGGCCCGGCCCTCGCGCTGCGAGGGTCGGGCCTGGGAGTTAGCCATGCTCGTTCAACGTCTATTCGCCTCGGTGCTGTTGCTGGCCTGTGCTGGCCTTGCACTGATGGCCTGGCCGTACCAGGCGGCCTTTTCCTACGAACCCGTGGGCCCAAGGGCCTTTCCGCTACTCATGCTCGGCCTGATGGGCCTGGCGCTGCTGTACCTGCTGGTGCGTCCGACACCGATCAAGCACAGCGAGGACGAACCGCCGCTGGACCGTGAAACCCTGGTCAAGATCGCCCTCTGCGTGGCCCTGCTGCTGGTACTGGCCGGCACCTTCGAACCCCTGGGCTTCATCCTCGCCGGGATCCTCGTCGGCGTCCCCATGGCCCGCCTGTATGGCGGCCGCTGGTTGCCCAGCCTGGTGATCGTCAGCCTGCTCAGCATCGGCCTGTACTGGCTGTTCGATCGGGTCATGGACGTACCCCTGCCCCTGGGCCTGCTCGACGTTCTGGAGAATTGATATGGATACCTTGAGCTATCTCGGCCAGGGCTTCGGCGTCGCGCTGAGCCCGTACAACCTGGTCACCGCCCTCACCGGCACCCTGATCGGCACCGTGGTCGGCCTGCTGCCGGGCCTGGGCCCGATCAACGGCGTGGCGCTGCTGATCCCCATCGCCTTCGCCCTGGGCCTGCCGCCGGAGTCGGCGCTGATCCTGCTGGCGGCGGTCTACCTGGGCTGCGAGTACGGCGGGCGAATCAGTTC
The DNA here is from genome assembly GCF_002112765.1 of Pseudomonas sp. B6(2017). Lineage (NCBI taxonomy): Bacteria > Pseudomonadati > Pseudomonadota > Gammaproteobacteria > Pseudomonadales > Pseudomonadaceae > Pseudomonas > Pseudomonas sp. B6(2017). Next base: position 277,086 of record NZ_NEIQ01000004.1, read on the forward strand.
GATCCTGCTGAACATCCCCGGCGAGGCCTCTACGGTGATGACCACCCTCGACGGTTATCCGATGGCTCGCCAGGGCCTGGCCGGCGTGGCCTTGTCGCTGTCGGCCTGGAGCTCGTTCATCGGTGCCCTCATCGCCACCTGCGGCATGGTGCTGTTCGCCCCGCTGCTGGCCCGGTGGGCCATCGCCTTCGGCCCGGCGGAGTATTTCGTGCTGATGGTGTTCGCCATCGTCGCCCTCGGCGGCATGGCCGGCGACAAGCCGCTGAAGACCTTCATCGCCGCGCTGATCGGGCTGTTCCTGTCGGCAGTGGGGATCGATGCCAACAGCGGTGTGTACCGCTTCACCGGCGACAACATCCACCTGGCCGACGGCATCCAGTTCGTGGTGCTGGTGCTGGGCCTGTTCTCCATCAGCGAGATACTCCTGCTGCTGGAGAAGACCCACCGCGGCCAGGAAGCGGTCAAGGCCACCGGGCGCATGCTGTTCAACTTCAAGGAAGCGGCCTCGGTATTGGCAGTGAACATCCGTTGCGGCCTGCTGGGCTTCATCATGGGCGTGCTGCCCGGGGCCGGGGCGACCCTGGCCAGTGCCGTGGCCTACATGACCGAGAAACGCATCGCTGGCGCCAGCGGCACTTTCGGCCAGGGGGACAAGCGCGGCCTGGCGGCTCCGGAAACCGCGATCGGCGCCTCGGCCTGCGGCGCTCTGGTGCCGATGCTGACCCTGGGCGTGCCGGGCTCGGGCACCACGGCGGTGATGATCGGCGCCCTGTCGCTGTACAACATCACGCCGGGGCCTCTGCTGTTCCAGCAACAGCCGGACATCGTCTGGGGCCTGATCGCCTCGTTGTTCATCGCCAACATCATGCTGGTGATCCTCAACATCCCGATGATCCGCATCTTCACCCGCATCCTCGCGGTGCCGAACTGGGCCCTGGTGCCGGCCATCGCGATCATCACCGCGATCGGCGTCTATGCCGTGCACGCCACCACCTTCGACCTGTTCCTGATGGTGGGCATCGGCATCTTCGGCTACATCCTGCGCAAGCTCGACTTCCCGCTCTCGCCGGTGCTGCTGGGCTTCATCCTCGGCGGCTTGATGGAGCAGAACCTGCGTCGTGCACTGTCGATCTCCAATGGCGCGCTGGAGATCCTCTGGTCGAGCCCGATCACGGTCGGGGTCTGGGTACTGACGGCGTGCATGCTGTGCCTGCCGCTGCTGCGTATCTGGCGCAAGCGTTCGGCCCGCCAGCGCATGGTGACCGATGTCTGAAGGCGCTTTGCGGCAATGGTGGGGCACGCCACTGGTGGGCCTGGCTGGCGGTTATCTCGCCAGCCTGGTGGGCTGGCCCCTGCCCTGGATGGTCGGCTCGTTGCTGGCGATCATCCTGGTGCGCTGCCTGACGCCCTGGCAGTTGGCGCAGATCCCCGGCGGACGCAAGTGCGGACAATGGATAGTGGGCATCGGCATCGGCCTGCACTTCACCCCGGCGGTGATGGACCAGGTGATGAGCCACTTCGGCCTGATTTTCTGCGGTGCCCTGGTCACTAGCCTGTCCAGCGTGATGGCGGTCTGGCTGCTGCGGCGTACCGGTGAAGACCGCGCCACCGCGTTCTTCTCCAGCATGCCCGGCGGCTCCGGGGAGATGGTCAATCTCGGCGCGCGCAACGGCGCGGTGCTCAGCCGGGTAGCGGCCGGACAGAGCCTGCGGGTGCTGGCGGTGGTGCTGTGCGTACCGGCGGCGTTCAAGTACCTCCTGGGCCAGGGGACGCCGGTGCTGCACAGCGCCAGCGTCGACTGGCCCAGGCTGGCCCTGCTGTTCCCCGCCGGCGCGCTGCTGGCCTGGCTCTGGCAGCGGCTGCGCCAACCCAACCCGTGGCTGTTCGGCCCGTTGCTGCTCAGCGCGGTGGCCAGCATCGCCTGGAACCTGCACACCGGCCTGCCCGATGGCGCCAGCCAGATGGGCCAGTGGTTGATCGGCAGCGGCCTGGGATGCCACTTCAACCGCCAGTTCTTTCGCCGGGCGCCTTCGTTCATGGGGCGCACCCTGCTGGGTACGGCCATGAGCATGCTGATCGCCGGCCTCGCGGCCTGGTGCCTGAGCCTGCTGACCCAGCTGGACCTGCGCTCGCTGACCTTGGGCATGATGCCGGGGGGAATCGCGGAAATGAGCCTGACGGCAGAGGTGCTGCAACTCTCGGTGCCGCTGGTGACGGCGATGCAGGTGATGCGCTTGCTGTTCGTGCTGTTTCTCGCCGAGCCCCTGTTCCGCCACTGGAACAAGGGCCCGTAGCCGCTGCCGCAGACTGGGTCGGGCAGCGACCACAGGGTTGGCCTACAGCGCTGGCAGGCGCCAGTCGATCGGGGTCTCGCCGCTCTGCTCGAGGAACTTGTTGGTACGGCTGAAGTGCCCGCAGCCGAGGAAGCCGCGATAAGCCGACAGCGGCGATGGATGCACCGAGGTCAGCACCAGGTGCTTGGTGCTATCGATCAGCTTCTGCTTGCTTTGGGCGTGGGCGCCCCACAACAGGAACACCAGGTGCGGCTGGTGCTCGCTGACCACCTCGATGATCCGGTCGGTGAAGAACTGCCAGCCCTTGCCCGCGTGGGAGGCGGCGTTGGCCCGCTCCACGGTCATGGTGGTGTTGAGCAGCAGCACGCCCTGTTCGGCCCAGCTCTGCAGGTAGCCATGGTTGGGCGCATCGATATTCAGGTCGCGCTTGAGTTCCTTGTAGATGTTCACCAGCGAAGGCGGCGCCGGGACCCCGGGTTGCACCGAGAAGCACAGGCCATGGGCTTGGCCCGGGCCGTGGTAGGGATCCTGGCCGAGGATCACCACCTTGACCTTGTCCAGCGGGGTCGAGTTCAAGGCGTTGAAGATCAGCGGGCCGGGCGGATAGATCTCCTTGCCGGCAGCGTGTTCCTGGCGCAGGAACTCCCGCAGTTCGCTCATGTAGGGCTGTTCGAATTCGGCCCGCAGGGCCGCCTTCCAGCTCGGTTCGAGTTTGATACGATCGTCAGCAGTCATGGCCATGCCCGAGAAAAACAATGGCCGCACCCTAGGAAAGCCGACTTCGCTTGTCAATTGATCTGACACATAACCGGCACTTTCCCCCACAGCGATCATACTGACCGCTCTTGTTTAGCCACGAGGTCACGATGAACCTGCACGTCGAAGAACTCACCGCCACCGGTGGCGCGCGTATCGCCATCGCCACCCTGGACGCGGAAAAGTCCCTCAATGCCCTCTCGCTGCCCATGATCCAGCAACTGGCCGAGCGTCTCGAAGCCTGGGCCAAGGATCCGCAAGTGGCCTGTGTCCTGCTGCGCGGCAACGGCGCCAAGGCCTTCTGCGCCGGGGGCGAGGTTCGCAGCCTGGCCCAGGCCTGCCTGGCGCATCCGGGCGAGGTGCCGGCCCTGGCCGGGCATTTCTTCGCCGCCGAATATCGCCTGGACTATCGCCTGCACACCTACCCCAAGCCGCTGATCTGCTGGGGGCATGGTTATGTGCTCGGCGGCGGCATGGGCCTGTTGCAGGGGGCTGGAGTCCGAATCGTCACCCCCAGCAGCCGCCTGGCGATGCCGGAAATCAGCATCGGCCTGTATCCCGACGTGGGGGCCAGCTGGTTCCTTTCGCGCATGCCCGGCAAGCTCGGCTTGTTCCTCGGCCTCACCGGCGCCCACATCAACGCCCGCGATGCCCTGGACCTGGATCTCGCCGACCGTTTCCTGCTGGATGAACAGCAAGAAGAACTGATCGAGGGCCTGCTGCAACTGAACTGGCAGGAACAGACTCCGCGCCAGCTCAACAGCCTGTTCCGCGCCCTGCAGCAAGAATCCCTGGGGCAGTTGCCCGAAGCCCAGTGGCTGCCACGCCGACCACAGATCGACCAATGGCTGGATGTCAGCGACGTGGCCTGCGCCTGGCGCGCCATCAGCCAGCTGCGCGACCATCCGGACACCCTCTACAGCCGTGCGGCCAAGACCCTGGGCGAAGGCTGCCCGTTGACCGCCCACCTGGTCTGGGAACAGATCCGCCGGGCGCGCTACCTGTCCCTGGCCGAAGTGTTCCAGATGGAATACACCCTGAGCCTGAACTGTTGCCGCCACCCGGAATTCGCCGAAGGGGTACGCGCGCGCCTGATCGACAAGGACCAGCGGCCACACTGGCACTGGGCGGACATCAACGGAGTGCCGGAGGCCGTGGTGCAGGCGCACTTCCACAAGGTCTGGGAAGGCCGCCATCCACTGGCGGACCTCACCGACTACTAGTTAGTCCCAGGAAAGAATCGACAATCGTGGATCAGTGGCCGCGCCCTCCCCGGCCACGGTCGCCACGATCATGGTGGCCATGGCCGCCCCAATCATGGCTGCCGCCATTGTTGTTCCAGTTGCCACGGCGGTCATGCCCGCCCCAGCCCCGGTCCGGATATGGCCGGTACAACGCGCGCGGCGCCTGGTAGTAACGCGGGGACGGCTGGTAATACCGGGGCGCAGGCTGGTAGTAGCGCGGCGCGTGGTAACCACGCCCGGTGGAGTAGTAATAGGAAGAACCGCCACCGTAGTAATAGGCCGGCGCCGGAGAGCTGTAGATCTGCGAATCGTAGTAGTCCCCGGCGTAGTAAGGCGCGCACGCAGAGAGACTGGAACCCAGCAAGGCAATCAGCAGAAGTCGACGATACATGGCGGCCTCCTGGACCGCGAAGAAGCCACACCAGCGACGCTGGCGGGCGACAATCGGCAAATGGCCAATTGACGAAATATCTGACCGTGAAAACGCCTTTCAGTGCGTTTTATGCAACACATTGATACATGTCTGCGACCACCGGTATCCTCTCACCAGCCCGATGAAAAAACCCGGCGAACCGTCAGCACCGACTTGACCCGCCGGCCATCGGCAGACACCCTGCACGCTCCTTCGTCCCGTACCAAGCCGCTCTCGCCCCGACCATGAACCGACCCGAGTCCTGCCCCGCCTGTGGCGCCCGCAACGACTGCACCCTGGCTGACCCACGCAGTGCCGGCCGGGCCTGCTGGTGCTACAGCGTGAGCATCGACCCGGCCATCATCCAAGCCCTGCCGCCGGAGTTGCGCAACCAGTCCTGCCTGTGTCCGCGCTGCGCCGGGGTCGAGGCGCAACTGAGCCACGGTGAAGGCGCGCCCCCCCGACCATGAACCCGCATCCACTGCCGCCCGCTGCCCTGTCCCATGCGCCTTGATCGTTTCCTCAGCAACCTGCCACGTTTCAACCGCCAGCAGGTTCGGCTGCTCCTGGCCCAGCGCCGGGTGCGCATCGATGGCCAGGCGGTCAGCGATCCCAGGGTCGAAGTCCGCGAGTTCAGCCGGGTGGAACTGGATGATGAAGTGCTCCAGGCCGGCAAGCCCGCACGCTACTTCATGCTGCACAAGCCCATGGGCTGCGTCAGCGCCACTCGCGATCCAGAGCACAAGACGGTGCTCGAACTGATCCACGAGCCCGATCCACAGGATCTGCACATCGCCGGACGCCTGGACTACAACACCACCGGGCTGATGCTGATCACCAACGACGGCAGCTGGTCACGACGCCTGACCCAACCGCAGACCAAGCTGCCCAAGCTCTACTACGTGGAGACCGAGCAGGAGATCGGCTCCGAATACGTCGAGACCTTCGCCCGCGGCCTGTATTTCGCTTTCGAAGACCTCACCACCCTGCCTGCCCAGTTGCACATCCTTGGCCCCCGCAGCGCCCGGCTGAGCATCGTCGAAGGGCGCTACCACCAGGTCAAGCGCATGTTCGGCCACTTCGACAACAAGGTCCTGCGCCTGCATCGCGAGCGCATGGGCCCGCTGGTGCTCGACGCGGGCCTGGCCCCTGGTGCATACCGGGCGCTCAGCGCCGCCGAGATCGCCCTGATCTGAAGGCCTGGGTACAGGACGACCACTGGGCGGAAGCTGTCGAACAATTTACCCAACGGCACTTGCAGGTTCGGGATTGCCCTGCTTGAATCAATCCGTCGGCCGAATAGTGACCGACCAGTCACGAAAGAAAACCAATAAGTCTTCCACCGGCCTGAGCCCTGCCAGCTCTGCATTCCCCCCGGTAATCGCCCGCCTATAACAACACCCGTCGACCTGCCTTACCGGATCGACATGGGCTTCGATTCCAGGCGTATGCCTACCTGTCACATTGACCGTGCACACTCAATCGTATGCGCGCATACCCGCTTGCCAGGAGTCTTATGACATGAGGCCAGAAATCGCTGTGCTGGATATACAGGGTCAGTATCGGGTTTACACGGAGTTCTATCGCGCAGAGGCCGCAGAAAAGACCATCGTCCTGGTCAATGGCTCGATGGCGACCACGGCGTCCTTTGCCCAGACCGTGAAGAACCTCCATCCGCAGTTCAACGTGGTGCTCTACGACCAGCCCTATGCAGGTCGCTCCAAGGTCCATAACCGGCATGAGCGCATGCTGACCAAGGAAATCGAGGGACAGATCCTGCTGGAGCTCATCGAGCACTTCGCCGCCGAGCATGTGCTGTCGTTTTCCTGGGGTGGGGCCGCGACCCTGCAGGCGTTGTCCCAGCGTCCACGGCGTATCGAAAAGGCGGTGATCAGTTCGTTCTCGCCGGTGATCAACGATCCGATGCGCGACTACCTGGAGCGTGGAGTCGACTATCTCGGCAGCCTTGACCGCCATCGCGTCGGCCATCTGGTCAACGACACCATAGGCAAGCACCTGCCATCGCTGTTCAAGCGCTTCAACTACCGCCATGTGAGCAGCCTGGCCGAGCATGAGTACGGGCAGATGCACTTCCACATCAGCCACATGCTGCACGGCGATCGCCAGTGCTACGTCAAGGCGGCGCGCAACATCCAGGTCCCGGTATTGTTCATCAATGGCGAATGGGATGAGTACACCTCGGCCAAGGATGCCCAGTTGTTCGCCAACCATGTGCAGCATTCGAGCTTCAGCACCATCCAGGCCACCGGGCACTTTCTCGATATGGAGCACAAGGCCGCCTGTCGCGACAGCCGCCGGGCCCTGCTGAGCTTCCTCAAGCCAGGCCAGCATGAGCACCAGGCGCGCCCGCACTACGCCCTGGGCCAGCATGCGCGTGCCAGTTGATGGGATTTCCCACAGGCCGCCACCGTCCTCGAACCGCATGAATAGCGGGCGCGTGGCGCGCCCTGGCAATATCGAAGGGGCACGCAAGTACAGATCGAATAAAGAAAAACTTCAAATCCACGGCCACATCTGGTACAAAGTCAGCCGTTCGAGCGGGTGTCGTATAATGGCATTACTCCAGCTTCCCAAGCTGATAACGAGGGTTCGATTCCCTTCACCCGCTCCACTTCCCTTTCCATGGCAATCCGCCAACTTCGCATAACCCACTGAAACAAGAACCCATCTTGTTTTTCCAGTCTGGCAACTCCAGCCGCAACCGCTTCCAACCAGCCTTCTTGGCCAATCATCCAGTCCAGGAATCCGGCGGGGTGAATTCGATCTGCACTTGACGGCGAACGGTGCGCAGAACAGCTGAAGCTGGCGCTCACCCACTGGATGATTCCCCTCGACGCCTTGGGGTATATGGATGAAACAACCTCAGGTTGGACGAGGCCATTGGTGAACATCACACAACGTTTTCTCGACTTCAGCAGCTACTGTGCACTCCCGAGCTGGGCTGGTTACTTTCACTCCAGGAAGGGCTATGACCGAAGAGCCTGTGCCGAGGAAGCCACTTCCATGGTCCTCGACTACTCCGCCAGCACTCGCAAAAAGTGACGGTGTGCAGCTCACTCGTCACCTCCCATACGCAGCGACAATTGCGTGGCAAGGGGTATCGGGCACGCGAAGCGCGAGAGTTGTACGCCAGGGCCATCAATCGCTCGGGCTTTGTTGAGTTTGTCGATTACGACTACCACGACGCACCGGCAAGACTCCAGGTACGCAACATCGAACTGTCACCTGAAAATCTCGATGGTTTCCTGGCGGTGAGCCATGCAATCCTGGCGCAGAACATCTTGAGCGGTGGATTCCACGGACATATTTTTGTTGTTTTCGAGAACAGCGGATTGGTGATCTATCCCCACGACGATTGCGGTTATGGGATTTTTGCCAGTGAGCCAGCTGCCAGCCGTGCATTCTTCGCCAGGGTCGACCCTGAACGTTTCGCAATAACCCTCAAGGCTGACTAAAGCTTGAACCCAGGCTCGGGCGATGAAGCTGGGCAGTGACTTCAGCCATCTGCGCTCAGTAGATTTTGGCCACGGCAACTCGCCAGGAAGGGCCCGGCAACGCACCCGGAGCCAGCCGGCTAGCCAGGCTGATCGATCATGACCAGGAAAGCCCCATAGCTGTCTGCAACGGCAGAGGTTCGGCCGGTCTCATGGGACCACAGCACCACCCGCGGCTCGCCGGCATCGCCGAGCAAGGCATAGTCGAAACAGTAGTAATCGCCGGTCCCGAATTGGGCGAACGGCAGCAGGCTGGAGCACTCCACGGCTCGCCCCTCGAAGTTGTCCAGCCAAGCCTGCCAGCCGCCCTGGAAGTGGCGCACGATCGACTCCCAGGTCTTGCGTGGATCACGGGCATCGAACACCGGAAACACCTCCAGCGCACCTAGCGCCTTGCCGTTGTGCTCCAGCAGCCAATCCCTGAACGATCGGGGCAAGGCCCGCCCCAGTGCCGCCTCGGCAGCGCGGATCGCCTCGATGGTGGTGCCTATCACTCTCGCCTTGACCATGATTCCTCGCCTGGGTCGCATCGCCCCTCTGGCTAGGGGCGCGGCGCACGATAATGCATACCGGCACCTACTGAAAACCCGACACGGAGCAAGCAAAGCAAAAACCTGAGGCGAACCTTGCGACCGGCTTTCCATGCCTGTGCTCACCTCGCTTCAAGGACGGCTCAGGTAGCGGGCGAAGAAGTCGCCCAGATCCTGGCGCAAGGTCCGTACCGCCAGGCCGCGATCGATACTGCCGAAGTCGTCGCCCATGGCCTTGATGACCGACGCCGGGAGCACCCAGCGCCCATCGGTGAAGTCATGGTGCCCGGCATTCTCCAGCACCTTGTATGCCCCAGGCCCCCGACGCGCTGCCCACACCGTGTCCATGCTGGCGTCCCGTGGGTCCTGGCCAGCGGCATATAACAGCATGGGTTTGCTCCAGGGACCGGCCAGCTCGCCCTGGATGCTGCCGTCGAGGTTGGCCGCCGCCCGCAGACGCGGGTCCAGGCGCGTCGCCTGCAAGGCAGCCGAACCGCCGAAGGAATGGCCCAGGGCTGCGACGTGCTCGAGGTCCAGGTGTCCGCCTAGCAGGTGCTCCGGCTCCTGGTTACGCAGCTGCAGCCAATCGAGGGTACTGCGCAGGTCCGCCACCACCGAAGGCGCGGCGGCCGCGAGTTGTTCCTCGTCCTGCTCGAGCACGTCCAGGACCGGGACCACCCGGCCTCCCGGCAGCACCGTGACCCCGGAAATGTAGGGGTGATTGATGGCTACCACCACGTAGCCACGGCTGGCCAAGTCTTCCAGCAGGCCGCTGTAGAGCTCGGCCACTGCTCCCAAGCCGGGAGAAAACAGCAGCACCGGATACTGGCGGTGCTTTTCCATCCTGGCTCCGGCCGCCGAATGACTGGCGACCTCCACCGCACTTCCGGCTTGCATCGCGGCCAGGGCCTCGGGTTCGGCGTACTCGGCACGGGGCAGCCTGCCGGCAGGCGCAACGATCGGATACCAGACTTTCAATGCCAGCTCGCGGCGGGCGCCGGCGACCTTGGAAAAGGTCTCCGCACGCGCTGGATCGCGCAAGGCGAAAGCAGCCTTGCCCACGCACCAGGCGCCACTGGGCGCCGGCACCTGCCTGGCCTGCAGGCCCGCCGCCGGCAACTCGCAGCGCCGCGCATATGGCTGCTCCAGCGCGGCATTGCTGCAACTGGCCAGGCTGAGAATCACTACACCGCAACTCGCCATGACTCTGACGAACTTCATCATCGAGCAATCCCTTGGTCATTCGGATCGGAAATGAGACGGCAGCGTCCTCCCGGTATCAGGAGACCTGCCGACCCCAGCCTAACGAGCGCCCCAGGGCCGTTCATCTCCAAGTGTGGGGATTTTGTATAGAAAGGTTAAACGCCCGATGGCAACGGGGCTCAAGCAACGGCTTGCGGCCCTAGAAGCCACCCTGCAGCGGAAAACGCTGCGCTTCGCTACGGGCCAGGAATTTATCCTGGGCCATGGGCCGGGCCAGGAAGTAGCCCTGGGCCTCGTCACAGCCGAAGGACCGCAACATCTGCAGGCACTTGAAGCTCTCGATGCCCTCGGCCACGGTGCGGTAGCCAAGTTCGCGAGCCAGGGCGATCACCGAGCGGGTGATCTTCTGGTGCTGGGCGCTGCTCTCAAGGTCGGTGACCATGGATTTGTCGAGCTTCACCACATTGGCCGGAATCTGGTGCAGATAAGCGAAATTGCTGTAGCCGGTACCAAAATCGTCGATGGCCACATCCATGCCCAGGGCGCGAATCTTGCTCAACTGCTCCAGCACTTTCGGGTTGGAGCGCAACCACGCGCCTTCGGTGATCTCCACTTCCAGGCGTCGCGGATTGATGCGGTGGCGCAGGCAGGCATCGCGCAACACATCGGCGATATCCTGGTCCTCGAAATCCTGGGGTGACAGGTTGATCGACAAGCGTTGCACATCACTGGCGCTCCATAGGTGCAGCTTGTGCAACACCGCATCGATCAGCCAGTGGGTCACCTGGTGGATCTGGGCATTGCGCTCCATCACCGGAATGAACTCCGCAGGGGAAATCGGCCCCAGCCAGGGATGGTCCCAGCGGATCAGCGCCTCGGCACTGACCTGGGCGCCATCGGGCAGGGCGAAGCGCGGCTGGAACATCAGGTAGATCTGCCCGGTGTCCAGGGCTTCGCCGATGTCCGCGGCCAAGTTGAAGGCACGCCGGTAGGCCTGGTCGCGCACCAGGTCGTAGGGCGCCCAGGTACAGCGCTCCAGGGCAGCCAGCTCCAGGGCGAACATGGCCTTGCGCAACACGTCCGGCACGGCGTCATGGTCCGTGGAAAACTCCACCATGCCCGCACACACTCCGGGGACCATCGGCAACTCCAGGCCCGGCGGCTGGCGGCGCAGGCGGCGCACCAGGCCCTCCAGCAAGCGCTCGACCCCAGGTGCGGCCGGCAGCAGGAAGCCGAAGCGCTTGGCCGAGACGTGATAGACCCGCACATGCCGTCCAAGGTAGGCGAGCAACTGCTGGGCAAGAAAACGCACGATGATCTCGAACGGCGCCATGCCCAGGGCCAGGGTCAACTCATGGGCCACGGCCATGTCCACCGCATCCACCAGCACCAGCACCCGTCGCTCCCCGGGGTGTTCGTCCGCCAGGTCGTGCAGGTCGCACTGGAACTGCTCGCGGTTGGGCAGGCCACTGACCGGATCACGGCGGGTCTGGCGCTGGCGTTGCTCGATCTGCTCCATCACCAAAGATGCCAGGTCGCGCAATTGCTGGCGTTCGGCGGCATCGAGCCGCTGCGGATGCTTGTCGATGACGCACAGACTGCCGATGGCGTGCCCCGTGGAGGTGATCAAGGGCGCCCCGGCATAAAAACCTATGCCCGGGCCCTCGGTCACCAGCGGATTGGCATGGAAACGCACATCCTGGCGAGCGTCCTGAACTTCGAACACCTCACCGGACTTGATCGTGTAGGCGCAGAACGACTGATCGATCGGCGTCTGCTCGACGGCAAAACCCACCCGCGACTTGAACCACTGCCGATCACGATCCACCAGGGTGATCAACGCCGTGGGGACCTTGAAGAACTGCGCGGCCAGGCGGCAGATGCGATCGAAGCTTTCGCAGCGGGCCGTATCCAGCAGCTCGAGGGCATACAAGGCGGCCAGGCGCTGCTCCTCGGCCAATGCCTTATCCGGCATGCCGCGACTCGGACAGGATCAACACCATCATCAAAAAACCTATCTCAGTAGCGAAGGGGGGAGTACAACATCCGGAGAATTGCCCTACGACCAAGTAGTGGCACTACGATATCCGTCGACAGCATGCCGTAGTGACTAGTGCTTGCCAATTCCATCCGTCGGACGAACGGTCACCCAACGCCCCGGCAGCATCGGCCGCAAAGAACCGTGCCAGAGCTTGCGCTCCCGAGGGCGCGGATGCCCGCGCAATTTCCCGGTCCTGGCGCACTGCCGATCCTGACGCTGACCGCGGGCAAAAAAAAACGATCCGAGGATCGCTTGCTTCGCTACTGCTTGTGTCGCTATTGCAGGGAAAGGCCGGGACCTGGTCCCGGCCTGTTTGCCCCCTGTCACTGCCCAGCTCCTGCCGGGCGTGGAGTTTTTTAGCAGCCTGCACCTGTCTGCCAGCTGAACCTGTCCGGAGCATTCGTGACAATTAATGACAGGAACCATGCTCCAGTAGGGCTTGCCAAGCGAGGCCTGCCCCGGGAGCATTGCCGCCCCGGCACCAAGGTGCCCATCCATGGAAGGCGTCGCCTGTGAAAAAATTTCTCGTGCTGTTGTTCCTCGCCCTGCTGGTCCTGCTCAACGTCGGCTACTACACCGAACTGGAGGAAGCCGAGACCCATACCCGCTGGTTCATCAAGCACTCGCCAAGCCTGCGCCTGGAGTTCTTCAACATCCACGCCAATGATGGTGACTACCGCAAGGTGGAGAAGCTCACCGGCGAACAACGACAGATGATCATCGACTACTGCAAGTACCGCCTGGGCATCCAGACCCAGGTCACCACCCAGGCCGACGTGGAGCGTTGCGCCAAGCTCTAGCCCTTGTCTCCCCTCGCCCACCGGCCGGCACAGAGTCGTCGGGCATGACCAACGCCGCTCCGGGGATGGTATGGTGCTCGGCTGCCCTGCGTGCAGGGCCCACTGGAGGAGCGCTACGCCGAACGCCAAGGCGCGAGGCTTGAGGAGGTCACTGAACAGCTATGTGCAATGCCGAAGATATCTATACCGCCGGTTGGGTACTGGTGGTCGTGTCCGCGCTGGTTTCCCTGGCGATCCAGATCTACCTGGGCTATTTCAGGCTCGATGACATGGTCAGGCACCTGTCGCGGTGCCGGGTCATCGCCATCCGCATGCCGCTGCTGGGCAAGGATCCCCTGAGCCGCTTCTTCATGTTGCTGTGCATTGGCGGCATGTTCGCCATGCCCCACCTGTTCTTGCGCAACGGTGGAATGAGCGTGCGCGACTATCGCCACTTCCCCCTCGGCCTGAAGTGGCTGATCAATCTATTCCAGCTCTCGGCCCTGGCCGCCGGCATCGCCTTCCTGGTGCTGTGGTGGGTCGGTGGCCATCTGTGAGTGCCAGGCGAGGCGCCGGGATCCGGCACCTCGCCCGCGCTGTCAGCGAATAGCCGGGGAGCGGCTTTCGGCCTGGTGCCGCTGAAAGTCTTCGCGGGTCATTTCCAGGAAGCGGCTGGGCACTCCTTCGAACTCGCCATCGTGGCTGACCCGAAAACCGATCTTGCGAGCCACCGCCAGCGACGCGGCGTTGTCTACATGGGCGTCGGCCACCAGCCGGTCGATGGACGGGTCGGCGAAGGCATGCTCGACGATGCGCCTAGCGGCCTCGGAGGCCACTCCACGTCCCCAGGCCCGACGCATCAGGCGCCAGCCCATCTCCAGCTCCGGCCCCACGGCCTCGAACGGAATGAACGAGACCCAGCCAAGGAACTCTTCCGGCTCTTGCCTGGCAAAAATCGCCCAGTAACCACAACGCTCGCCGAAATCCCGGGACATCCGCCCCCGCAGGAAATCCCGGTGCCATTGCCCACCGTCCCAGGCTCCAGGGATGAATTGCGTGACCTGCGGATCCTGGTCCATTCGCAGGCAGGCTTCGAAGTGCTCGAGGGTCCGGGGTCGCAACAGCAGGTTGGGGGTTTCGAAATGCAGTTCCATGGCTCGTTTTCGTGGTCGAAGGTTGCCCATGAAACCGCAGCGCCAGGCAAAAGAGAATCACTGCGACAGCAAACCCACCTGCCAAGGCCGCTACCTGGCGCGCCGACACCTTTGGACCTGATCGTTCAGAGCCTTCTGATTGAATGACACATGATCGCAATTGAGAATCACTTCCAAATAAACAGGAGGTGCAATCTCAATGTCCAACCCCAACCGCCCACATCCATGGAAGCTGCTGCCCACATCCCTTGGCCTGCTGGCATTCGGTGAGGCCGGCCTGGCAGTCGCCACGCAAAACCCCGGCCACTCATCCGATGCCGCAGCCGTCACTCTCGATACCACCCATGTCAGGGGCGAGCGCGAACCCGGATACAAGCGTGAAACTTCCGAATCGGTGAAGTTCACCGCACCGCTGCGTGAAACCCCGAAGTCGGTGACCATCATCACCGAAACCCTGATGCAGGAACGCGCGGTATCGACCCTGGCCGACGCACTGCGAACGACACCCGGCATCACCTTCGGCGCCGGCGAAGGTGGTACGCCACTGGGCGATCGCCCTTTCATCAGGGGCTTCGAGGCCAGCACCGACATCATGATCGATGGCATTCGCGATGTTGGACGCATGACCCACGAGGCCTTCAACATCGAGCAGATCGAAATCCTCAAGGGACCAGGCTCGGTCTACTCCGGGCGCGGCTCCACCGGCGGCAGCATCAACCTCATCAGCAAGACTCCAAAGCGCGAGTCCTTCACGTCCGCCAGCCTGACCCTGGGCTCCGACCGCCTGCGGCGCAGCACCCTCGACCTCAACCAGTACCTGCCCGAACAAAACATGGCCCTGCGGCTGAACGCCATGAAACACGAAGCAGATACTCCCGGGCGCGATGATGTCGAAGTCACCCGTTGGGGCCTGGCGCCGAGTTTTTCCTTCGGCCTGGAAACCGATACCCGTGGCACGCTGAGCTACTACCACATGCAGAGCGACGATATCCCCGACCAGGGACATCCGGTGTCGGCCATCACGGGCAAGCCGGTCAAGGTCGATCGGGACAACTACTACGGCTTTGCCAAGCGCGACTTCCGCAAGACCTCCGCCGATATCGCCACCCTGCAACTGGAACACGACTTCAACGACCAGCTGACCCTGCGCAACACCACACGGCAAGGGCGCAGCATGCAGGACTACATCATGAGCCGGCCGACATTCGGCACCGATACGGACTCCATCGGCAATGAACTGGCCGGTGTGGTGATGCGCGGTCCGGCTCGTGGCAGGAACGTGGTCAACACTTCGTTGATCAACCAGACCGACATCTTCGGTAAATTCGACACCGGTCCCATCGGCCACAGCTACAGCGCGGGCCTGGAATTCTCCCGCGAGCGGATCGATGTGAAGAACCGCTACTCGCCCTCCCGGCGAGGCTCCGACCCAGGCGACCTGCACACTCCCAACCCCCGCGATCCCCATGCCCCGGTAGCACGAGGCAATGGCAACCACGACGTCACCCGGCACAACAACCGCGCCCTGTACGTGATGGACACCCTGGCCCTGCACGAGCAGTGGGACCTGAACCTTGGCGCACGCTTCGATAGCTACCACGTCCGGGACGCCGTGCAGAGCAATCGCAGCAACATCTGGACCTACCAGGGCGGTATCGTCTTCAAGCCCCTGCCCTACGCCAGCATCTACTTGTCCTACGGCACCTCGTTCAACCCATCAGGGGAAACCGCAGGCCAATCGGGAGGAGCCGATGGCGCCGCCGGCGGGCGCTTGAGCAACCTGGATCCGGAAAAGAGCCGCAGCATCGAACTGGGTACCAAGTGGGACCTGCTCGATCAGCGCCTGGCCCTGACGGCCGCCGTTTTCAAGACCGAAAAGTCCAACGCCCGGACCTACGACCCGATCAGCAACGAAGTGACCCTGGATGGCAATGTCGAGGTCAAGGGTTTTGAGGTGGGCGCCACCGGCCATCTCACGGACCAGTGGGAAGTGATGGCAGGCTATACCTATCTGGACGCCAGGACGGTCAAGTACGCCTCAGGCAGGAACACCAACTTCGACGGCAATCGCGCCAAGTTCATCGCCCCCAACAGCGGTTCGGCCTGGACCACCTACAGCCTCACCGATCGCTGGAAGGTCGGGGCCGGGGCCAACTACGTGGACAAGCGCTACACCGACGACGCCAACACCCGCAGCCTCGATTCCTATTGGCGCTACGACGCCATGCTGGCCTATCGGGTGAACCGTAACCTGGACCTGCAACTCAACCTGCTCAACCTCACCGACGAGACCTACTACGACGCGTCCCACGTCGGCATGTTCGCCATCGTCGCCCCTGGGCGTTGCGCAGAGCTGGCGGCCAACGTCCGCTTCTGATCCCCTGAATACACGAAGGCCGGCTGCACATGCTCGTGACGCCGGCCTTTTTCGTGCCTGACCTGAATCCAGGCTCCCGGGCGATCAGTTCACCTCGCCCAGGATCAGGTCGAGCCTGTCACTCCGACTCATCGCCATCCAATGCCAGCTTGGCGCTGGGCACTCCGGTGTTGGCTCCCCAGTAGTAGATGCACAGGGCCATGAGCGTGACCGTCAGAGTGTCGAACGGATGGGCCAGGACGCCGATGCCGCCAAAGCTGCCCAGGTAGGAAATGCCGATGGTCAACGCGTAGAAAGCGATCAGCCACAGGGAAGAACGTACCTGTTCGCCCAGGCTCAGGTGGTCGGTGGGCACCAGGCGCTTGCACAGCAGGTAGATCACGAACATCAGGATCTGCAGCCCCAGCAGCCAGGACACCGTCCCCCAGCCTGACCAGTAGACGATCAGCGCGGCGATCACGAAGGACACCGGCCCCAGCAACGCAAAACCCTTGACCCGGAAGGGCCGTGCCAGCTCCGGAGCGCTCTTGCGCAAGGCGGCGACGGTGATGGGCGCCACCGCGTAGCTCAGTACCAGCGCCGCGGACACCACGTTGATCAAGGCCTCCCAGGACGGGAACGGCAGGGTCCAGAACACCGACAGGCCGAAGGTCAGCCACAGCGCCGGGCGCGGGATGCCGGATTGTTCGTCGATGCGGGTGAAGATCTTGAAGAAGGTGCCGGTGCGAGCCCAGCCATAGACCACTCGCGGCGTGGCGTTCATGTAGATGTTGCCGCAGCCACTGGGGGAGATCACCGCATCGGCCACCACCAGGTAGGCCAGCCAGCCCACTCCGAGGGTCAGGGCGATATCGCGGTATGGCAGGGAAAACTCCTTGCTGATGCCGCTCCAGCCGTTGGCCAGCATTTCGGTGGGAATGCTGCCCAGGAAGGCCAGTTGCAACAGGCCGTAGATCAAGGTCGAGAGCAGCACAGAAAGGATCAGGGCAATGGGAATGGTGCGCTGCGGATTGCGCACTTCACTGGCCACCGAGATGATCGGCGTCAGGCCCAGGTAGGCGAAGATGATGCCCCCGGCCGAAACCGCCATCTCGATCCCCGACATGCCGAACGGGGCAAAGCCCTGGACGTGGAAGTTGTCGGGCTTGAAGAAGGTGAACAACACCCCGATCACCAGCAACGGCACGATGAACTTGAACAGGCTGATGAAGTTGTTGGATTTGGCGAAGGTCTTGACGCTGTTGTAGTTGAGCCAGAAGAACAGGCACAGCAGCGCGAACTGCACCAACCAGCCGATGAGCGTCGGATTGCTGCTGCCTTCATGGGTCAGGCTGGGGAACCAGGCCGCAGCATATTGCCGGGCCGCCACCACTTCGATCGCCACCAGGCTGGAGAAGGCGATCAGGGTGATGAAGCCCATCAGGTAGCCCAGCAACGGGCCATGGGAGAACACCGGGTAGCGCACCACGCCGCCGGCACGGGGCAGGGCCGCCCCCAGCTCGCAATAGACGATACCCAGCAGCAGTACGGCGAAACCGCCCAGCAGCCAGGAGAAGATCCCCGCTGGCCCGGCGATCGCCGAGACGTGGCTGGCAGCGAACAACCAGCCGGAACCGAAGATCGCACCCAGACCGATGAAGGTCAGGTCCACCAGAGAGAGTTGTTTCTTGAATTTACCTTTGCCTGACATGGAGGCGCGCCTTTATGGGTTATTGGAATAGGCAGATCGGATGTCACGCCGAGGGAGCCATCGGCGTTCATCGCGTGTCGTGGTCCTTGAGTCGCGGGGCCGGCAGCCTTCAGCAGCCGGTGCCTGGGAGGGTTGCAACCGAGGGATCCGGCAGGCCTGGCGACAGCTCGCCAGGGGCCTGCGGATCAAGGAATGAACGGGCTTCGAACACAGTAGGTGCGGTGGGCAAGGCACCGCTGTGACTGAAGGCTGTACGGCTCATGGTCTTTTCCTTATATGAAATCGTCCCAGCCGATCAGGGCTGGAAACAAAAACCAGAGTCGCTTTTTATCCTCGTGGCAGCTTGAGGGTTTTCCTCCGCGAAATAGACGAAATCGGCACACTTTTCCATTCCTCTCCAGCACCATCAGATGCAGCGCTGCGCCATTTTTCCTGCTGCCAGCCGCCAGGGCCGAGTACCTCCAGGGCTCTCTCCCGGCACTCGTAACTATGCTGATTTCGTCATCGCAAGCAGCGAAAACCCACAAGCGGCGCAGCCCTCCCCTGGCCCACTCTGTAGCTCTTTTTCATCAGGTGCTGCCATGAACAGAATTTCCGTGATCGACTCCCACACCGGCGGCGAGCCCACTCGCCTGGTCATCGATGGTTTCCCAGGGCTTGGCCAAGGTTCCATGGCCGAACGCCTGCAGATCCTGCGCGACCAGCACGACCCATGGCGCCGCGCCTGCGTCCTCGAGCCCCGGGGTAGCGATGTGCTGGTCGGGGCCCTGCTCTGCGAGCCGCAGGCGCCCGACGCCTGTGCCGGTGTGATCTTCTTCAACAACAGCGGCTACCTGGGCATGTGCGGCCACGGCACCATCGGCCTGGTGCGCTCGCTCTACCACCTGGGACGGATCGACTGCGGCGTGCACCGTATCGAGACTCCGGTGGGCACGGTGGAGGCCACCTTGCACGACGACCTCTCGGTGAGCGTGCGCAACGTGCCCGCCTACCGCTACCGCCACCAGGTGGCCGTGCAAGTCCCCGGCGTGGGCCTGGTGCACGGCGATATCGCCTGGGGCGGCAACTGGTTCTTCCTGATCAGCGAGCATGGCCAGCGCATCGCCCTGGACAACGTCGAGGCCCTGACCCAATACACCTGGAACGTGCGCCAGGCCCTTGAGGCCAACGGCATCACCGGGGCCCAGGGCGGGGTGATCGACCATATCGAACTGTTCGCCGACGATCCCCAGGCCGACAGTCGCAACTTCGTGCTGTGCCCCGGCAAGGCCTACGATCGTTCGCCCTGCGGCACCGGCACCAGCGCCAAGCTGGCGTGCCTGGCGGCGGACGGCAAGCTCGCCCCGGGCCAGATCTGGCGCCAGGCCAGCGTCATCGGCAGCCAGTTCAGCGCCTACTACGAAACCGCCGGCGAACAGATCATCCCGATCCTGCGGGGCAGCGCCCACATCAGCGCCGAAGCCACCCTGCTGCTGGACGACAGCGATCCGTTCGCCTGGGGCATCGGTTCGTGAGCCAGGCGCCCACCGCCGATGTGATAGTGGTTGGCGCCGGGATCATCGGCGCCGCCTGCGCCCACGAACTGGCCCGGCGTGACCTGCAGGTCCTGGTGCTGGACGATGCCGCAGGCGGCGCCACCGGTGCGGGCATGGGCCACCTGGTGGTCATGGATGACAACCCGGCGGAACTGGCCCTGAGTCACTACTCCCTGGAGCTCTGGCGGCGCTTGCGCGAACGCCTGCCCGAGGCCTGTGCCTATCGTGGCTGCGGCACCCTGTGGCTGGCCGCCGATGCCGGCGAGATGGACCTGGCACGGGCCAAGCAAGGCATCCTGGCCGAGCATGGGGTAGCCACGCAGATGCTCGACGGCCAGCAACTGGCGGCGCTGGAACCCATGCTGCGCAAGGGGCTGGGCGGTGCGCTGAAAGTCCCCGGCGACGGCATCCTCTACGCTCCCGCCACCGCCCAGTGGTTGCTGGACAGCCATCCGCGAATCAAGCACCTGCGTGCCCATGTACGGAGTCTTGCCGGGGACCAACTGGAGCTCGACGACGGCCGCCTGCTGCGTGCTCCCAGGGTGTTGCTGGCCAACGGCCTGGGCGCCCGCAGCCTGCTACCGGCACTGCCCTTGCGAGCGAAGAAGGGCCACCTGCTGATCACCGACCGCTATCCACGCCAGGTCGGCCATCAGCTGGTGGAACTGGGATATGCCGCCAGCGCCCATGCCAGCGACGGCGCCTCGGTGGCGTTCAACGTCCAGCCGCGTCCCACCGGCCAGTTGCTGATCGGCTCGTCCCGCCAGTTCGACATCCTCGATCCAGAGGCCGACCCGCAGGTATTGGCGACGATGCTGCGTCGTGCCGTGGACTACCTGCCGGACCTGGCGCAGCTCAACGGCATCCGCGCCTGGACCGGCTTTCGTGCCGCCACTCCCGATGGCCTGCCGATCCTCGGCGAACACCCACGCCAACCCGGCTTGTGGCTGGCGGTCGGGCATGAAGGCCTGGGAGTGACCACCGCCCCTGGCAGTGCCCGACTGTTGGCGGACCTGCTGCTTGGCGAACGCCCGGCGATCGATCCACGCCCCTATCTGCCCGGGCGTTTCGCCGCCCTGACTGGAGAGACCCCATGATCATCTACCTGGACCAGCAGCCATTGCAGGTGCGCCCAGGCATCAGCGTCGCCGCCGCGCTGGCCGCCAGCGGCGACCTGCGCACCCGTACGTCCTGCACTGGCCGGCCTCGGGCCCCCTTCTGCGGCATGGGTATCTGCCATGAATGCCGGATGACCATCGATGGCCACCGCCAACTGGCCTGTCAAACCTTGTGCCGCGACGGCATGCAGGTGGAGCGCAGCCAATGACCGCTCCACGCCTGCAATGCCAAGTACTGATCGTCGGCAGCGGCCCGGCAGGCCTCGCGGCGGCCAGGGCCGCAAGCCGCAACGCCCGTTCGATCCTGGTGGTGGACGACAACCCGCGCCCCGGCGGCCAGATCTGGCGCAACGGCCCGGACCATCCACCGAGCGCCGCCCAGGCCGAGCGCCTCGAGGCCTTGCAACATCCGACGGTGCGCTACCTGGGCGCCACCCGCATCGTCTGTGCCCTGAGCCCGCGCCGCCTACTGCTGGAAGATGCCCGGCAAGCCTGGCAGGTGGAGTACGAACAGTTGATCCTGTGCTGCGGGGCCCAGGAACTGCTGCTGCCGTTTCCCGGCTGGACCCTGCCCGGCGTCACCGGTGCCGGAGGCCTGCAGGCGCTCCTGAAGAATGGCCTGCAACTGGCCGGGCGCTCAGTAGTGATCGCCGGCAGCGGACCGTTGCTGCTGGCCAGTGCCGCCACCGCTCGCCAGGCCGGGGCCCGAGTGACCCGGGTGCTGGAACAGGCTTCGACAGGCGCCCTCCTGGGCTTCAGCAGCCAACTGTGGCGCTGGCCCAACAAGCTGGCCCAGGCCTTGCGCCTGGCGACCCCGGCCTATCGAGGCAACGCCCACGTGGTGGAAGCGCTCGGAGACCAACACCTGGAAGCCGTGCGCATCCGCGTGGGCCGACGCGTCGAGGAGATCGCCTGCGACTACCTGGCCTGCGGTTTCGGCCTGGTACCCAACACTCGCCTGGCCAGCCACCTGGGCTGTCGCCTGGAACAAGGCGCGATCGCCGTCGATGCCGAACAGCGCAGCAGCCTGCCCCACGTCTACGCTGCCGGCGAATGCACCGGCATCGGTGGCAGCGAACTGGCCCTGGTCGAAGGCGAGATCGCCGGCTGCATGGCCACCGGACAGACCGATCGGGTCGCCAGCCTGGCACGCCAGAGGCAGCGCTGGCAGCGCTTTGCCGGTCAACTGCGGAAACACTTCGCCTTGCGCCCGCAGGTCCTGGAGCTGGCCCGGCCTGATACCCTGCTGTGCCGCTGCGAGGATGTCCCCTACGCCGCGGTGGCCGCGGCCCCTGACTGGACCACCGCCAAGCTGCAAAGCCGCTGCGGCATGGGAGCCTGCCAAGGCCGGGTCTGCGCCAACGCCGCCCAGCAGCTGTTTGGCTGGAGCGCCACACCACCACGGGCACCCTTGGTGCCGGCACGGATCGCCACCCTGATGCAGGACGCTGAACAACAGCATTCCGGTACCTGAGGACCGCCGGCCGGGCCACCTTCCCGGCTGGGCCAGGCCCACACTGGCATGCTCCCTGGCTCGATCAAGGCTCCACCGAGCCCCGGAGAGAGAACGACGATGATCGATAGCGCACAGCTCAACCAACTGCCCCAGGCCATTGCCGCCCAGCGCCCCCGGGATATCGACGGCCTGCTGGCCAGCATGGAACTGATCACGCCCCTGCTCGACTGCGTGCCCAACGTGGTGTTCTTCATCAAGGACCTGCACGCGCGCTACCTGAGCGCCAACCTGACCCTGGCCCAGCGTTGTGGCTTCAAGAACATCCGGCCACTGTTGGGCAAGACCTCCGCCGAGGTCTTCCCCGAGATGCTCGGGCCGGTCTACACCGAACAGGACCAACGGGTTCTGCGCCAGGGCATCACCATCAAGGGCCAGCTGGAACTGCACCTGTACGGCAGCCGCGAACCCGGCTGGTGCCTGACCCATAAGCTGCCGCTGCACGGGCGTGATGGGCAGATCATCGGCATGGCCGGCATCTCCCTGGACCTGCAGGCCGCCCGCGACACCCACCCGGCCTATGAACGCCTGGCGGCGGTGGACCGGCATATCCGCGAACACTACAGCGAAGCCATCCGCCTCGAAGACCTGACCCGCATCGCCAACTTGTCCATCGCCCAGCTGGAGCGCTACTGCAAACGCATCTTCCACCTCACGCCACGCCAGATGATTCACAAGGCCCGCCTGGAGCACGCCTCGCGCCTGCTGGTCACCGAAGAACCCATCACCGAAGTGGCGCTGCAATGCGGCTATACCGACCACAGCGCCTTCAGCCGGCAGTTCAAGGCGCTGACCGGCCTGAGCCCGCGCCAGTTCCGCCTCAATGCCGGACGCTGACGGCCACTCTCCAGGCCCTGCCCGCCGGCGGCTGGCAGGGCTTCATTCCTCGCAGAAGGTGCGGTAGTCGAACAGGCGCTGGAACCCCACCTTGCGATAGATCGACAGGCCGTCGAGGGACGCTTCCAATACGCAGATCCCGGCCCCTTCCCGCTTGGCGATAGGCAGTACCGAGTGGATCAGCGCGGTGGCATAGCCCCGCCCCTGGCACTCTTGCAGGGTGCCGATATCGTCCAGCCGCGCCACGCCCGGTCCCATCGACAAGGTCAGGGCACTCACCGGGCGCTGGTCGACGTACAGCACGAAGTGGCGCAGGTTCCGGCCAGCCTCTGCCGCCGCCCGATGCCGGGCCAGGTACTGCTCGATCCCGCCACCACTGGAGGCGAATGCGCTTTGCACCGGCACGCCCCAATCCTCCAGGCAGTCATCGGTGCCGCGCACATCCGCCAGCCCTTGCATGGCCGGTGGCGCTGCATAGGCAGCCAGGTCCAGGACCATGCAGGTGGTGCGGTCCGCCGGCTGCAGGCGCTGCTCGCGCAATTGCTCGCTGACGCGGGACACATGCTCTTCGGGCACCACCACGCAGAACGGCATGTCGGTACGCTGCAAGAAGGCCACGCCTTCGGCCAACTGCGCGGCACTATCGACGCCCAGGCCGCGCATGATCAGCAGGTTCAGGCTGCTGGCCTCGACGCCGGTGCAATAGGCACCCAGGTCCGGACCGAAACGCCGATAGAACTGGGAAATGGATACGAAGAAATAGTCTTCCGCCTGGTGGTACAGGTCGATGACCGAAGCCCCTGCATGCGTCATGCGCTGTCTCCTTGAACCTCGTGACGCCGGGCGGCGCCACATCCCGGCCACGTTAAGCCCGCAGCCCACGAGGCTCCAGCACAATCCTGTTTTATTCTGCGAAGGAATGTTCCGACGTGTAACCACAACAGGACGCAGCGCCCACCCTATGCCGGACGGGCGCGCTGCCCTCATCCTTCCTGATAGTCGGGAAGGCGACCGGCCTGCAGGGCCTTGGCCAACTGTAAGTGGTTCTCCAGCTTGGGCAGGGTTTCCTCGGCAAAGGCCTTGAGTTCCGGCAGTTGGCTGTCCTGGGCCTGCTGGCGGATCTGGCGGATCGCTTCCTCGGTACTGCGGATCTGGTTCGCGGCATAGGCACGGTCGAAGTCCTCGCCCTCGGCGACGACCGGGACCAGGGCCTTGGCCTTGCTCATCACCTGCTCACGCGGAGCCACCGGCAAGTCCAGTCGCTTGGCAATCTTGGCCAGGTGCTGGTTGGCCGTGGTGCGGTCATTGATGACCTGGATGGTGTATTCCTTGACGGCCCTGGAAGAGGTTTGCTGGTGCGCCTGGCGGCTGGCCTCGATATCGGCCATGCCCTTGGCCGAGGCGTCGTCGATGAAGGCGGCGGGAGACTGGGCCAGGGCTGAGCTGGCCCACAGGCCCAGAAACAGCGCCAGGCCGGCGCTGCGCATGCCAGTGGCGATGGTCTTCATGGTACGGCTCTCCTGTTGCAGTGAATCATCGGGAGTGGCGACTCCCGTCTGCATCGGAAAACCCAAGCCGGCGAAGGTTTAGCCGGAACGACGAACGGTGCGCGCAGCCCCCCCGGTCCCGCGCTCAGACGTTGGAACGGCTCTTGTGGGCTCGCTTGGCCGCGTACATGGCCTCGTCGGCATGCTTGAACAATTGCTGCTCTTCCAGGCCGTGTTCGGGATACAGGCCAATGCCGATGCTCGGCAGAATGCTCAATGAATGGCCATCCAGGCGCAGCGGTTCGCCCAGCTCCCGGCGCATCTTGTCTGCCACCCGCTGGGCATCGTCGTCATGTTGCACGTTCTCCAGGAGGATCACGAACTCGTCGCCACCGATCCGCGCCACGGTGTCGACCTCCCGCACACAGCCCTTGAGCCGGTTGGCCACCGCCTGCAAGAGCATGTCGCCCACCGCATGGCCGCAGGTATCGTTGACCTCCTTGAACCTGTCCAGGTCGACATACAAGAGCGCCATGCGCCCCGACTCCCGCCGAGCGCGAGCCAGGGCCTGGCGCAGGCGCTCACGCAGCAACTCGCGGTTGGGCAAGTGGGTCAGCTGGTCGTACTCCGCCATGTAGTGCAGGCGAGCATGCAGTTGCTTGCGTTCGATGACCGCAGCCAACTGGGCGCTGACGTACTGCAGCAATTCCTGGTCCTGCTCGCCGTAGCCCGGGGAGCCCGGCGCGCTCTTGACCACCAGCACGCCGATGGTGCCCTTCTGCGCATTGAGCGGTACCCCAAGCCAGCAACGGGGCCCCTGCAGAGCGGCGAACTGCTCCCATAGCTCCCGCGTAGATGGGTTTTCGGGCGTCAACAGCAACGGCTGGCCGCGTTGCAGGACCTCGCCGCAAAAGCGCCCGATCAGGGTCCCCGGCAGCTCCGCACAACCTTCACAGTCATCCACGTGATAGGGAAAACCCAGGTTTTCGGAACGCTCGTCATACAGGGCCAGGGAACAGTTCACGGCCGGCAGCCACTCGCCGATGATCCGGTGCACGTGCTTGAACAGCGCCAGCAG
This sequence comes from Pseudomonas sp. B6(2017), assembly GCF_002112765.1. NCBI lineage: Bacteria > Pseudomonadati > Pseudomonadota > Gammaproteobacteria > Pseudomonadales > Pseudomonadaceae > Pseudomonas > Pseudomonas sp. B6(2017). The sequence continues at coordinate 302,649 of NZ_NEIQ01000004.1, forward strand.
GTCCTCGCAAGCATGGGCGGCTTCGGAGATTGCGTAGAGCGCCGCTTGCCGGGACTCGGCTTGCTTGCGCTCGGTGATGTCCCGGGCCACGGCGATGCGCAACTGGTCGACTTCCGACCACCGCGCGGACCAGAGGATGTGCGCCACCCTGCCATCCTTGCGCAGGTAGCGATTCTCGAAATTGGGCTTGGGCGCGCCACCCATGATTTCCCGGGCGGCTTGCAAGGTGCGCTCACGGTCATCCGGATGCACCAGTTCGATCATCGGCCGGCCGACCAGCTCATCGGCGGTATAGCCGAAGACCCGTTCGCAAGCGGCGCTGACAAACACGAAGCGACCGTCCGAATCCACCGCACACACGGCGTCCAGGAGCAGGTCGATGAAACTGGCCAGAGGCGCGGAGTTCTTGGTTGCCATCAGAGAAAGCTACTACCCATGAAGAATGCACTTGAGTACCCATCCCTTGAACCCGGCCAGCCGGTGCCTGGCACCGGCTGCACACCGCCGCAACCTGCGAACGGCCCCGCTTACGACTTGTTGCCGACCAGCCCCGGCACTGCATGTACCAGGGCGTTGACCGCGAACCCGATGAACATCACGCCACACACCCGGGTGATCGCCAGCTCATGGCGCTGGTACCAGCCCCGCACCTGACGGGCGCCGACGATGCCGATGAGAATAGCGTATGCCGCAAGTCCGCCAAGGAAACTCAGGGCGATCAGGCCGGGCAACATCGACCAGCTGAGCATCTCGGCCCGGCTGGAAAGCAAAGCCGTGAATGTGGCGACCGCCACCGGATAGGCCTTGGGGTTGGTCAGGCCGAAAAGGATGCCGTGCCAGAAGGGATTGCGCGCCGCACCCTGGGGGTTGTCGGCGCTGCCGCCCTTGCTGCGAATGGCCCGCAGACCGAGCCAGAACAGATACAGGCCACTGAGAAAGCCCAGGATATTGAAGGCTTCGCTGCCGATTTCCCGGGCGCCGACAATGGCCACCAAGGCCGTGCTGCACCAGACCACATCACCGACCATATGCCCGCAGAGAAACCCCGCCCCGGCTTGCCGTCCACGAGCCGCGCCAATGCCGAATACCGCCAGCACCCCGGGTCCGGGGGTGATCGCATAAATGAAACCCGAGGTGATAACGGCCAGCAACAGCGATGAGGTCATCGACAAGACTCCAAGTCAGTACACCTCGCGAAGGGCGCCAGGCAGAGGATGAATGTGCAGGATTCTGCACGATCCCGAGGGCCGACCACCAGCGGCTTGTTCAACTGTCGAACAGGATGCTGCGCTTCTAGCCGGCCGGATAGAAACGCATGCCGGCATAGGGCTTCTGGCGACAGGCCTGCAAGCGTGACGCCAGGTCGCCGACATGGGCCTCGAGCCGATGCCCGTCCGGATCGAGAAAATAGAACGAAGCTCCCTCGCTGCGATTGTCGCGCCACTCCTGCACCCCAGCTTCACGCAGGCGCGAGACGAATGAATCGAAATCACCCGCCTCCAGGCTGAACGCATAGTGGGTGTAGTCGGCCACCGCAGGCGCCTGGCGTTGCCCATCCAGCGACAGGCACAACCACAGGCCCGGCAGGGACAGGTAGGCGCCGCCATCCCAACTGGCCTCCAGGCGCAGTTGCAGCAGCGAATGATAGAAAGCCAGGCTGCGGGGCACATCGGTAACCGCCAGGGTCAGGTGGTTGAGGCCGGTCAACATGGATCAGGATCCTTTCAAGGCGTCAGGAATCGGATAACGCACACCGTCGTAGTGCAAGGTCAAGGTACTGTTGCGAGCAGGCAGGTCACGGCTGTCGCAGCCATCGCCGACCTTGAAATGCTCGGTCTTGATTTCGCGGGTACGCACGATCAGGTCGGCGTAGCCATGACGCTGGCCAGGGCCCATCTGCAAGGTCCGGCGCATCGTCCGGGAATGCCCCGAGCACTGGCCTTCCCAGCCGAATTCTCCGGAGCTCTCAGCCACCACCAGCCCTTCCAGCAAGGGCAGGAGCTCCTTATCCTCGCGCCGGTAGAGGGTCAGCACGGACTTCTCATAAGGAGCGGCGCTGGAGTCATGGCTGTAAAGAACCCGCAGGCCAAAGGCCTGCTCCGCCCGGTTCAAGCGATAACGCGCGGTATCGATCTGCATGTCCTGCACGGCCACGGCATCGCAGAACAATGCCGAATCCTTGTAGTTGCTGGCCACGGCCCAACCGGAGTCACCATCCACCAGGGCCACATCCAGGCTGTAGCTGCGGGTGTCGGCATCCTCAGGCCCGGGCATCGGGGTCGCCCGGGCACTGATGCTCATCCCAGGCTGCGCAGGCCAGGCCTTGCAAACATGCAACTGCCCAGGAACATCGACGCGGTCATCACAGTCGGCCCGGGCCGCCGTGACCACCAACAAACCCAATAACGCCAGCCCCAGGCCAACTCCACAGCGCTTCATCGACACGCCTTCAAATCCCGTTCAGTTCATTGGGCAACACATAGCGCTGGCCATCGTAATGCAGGGTGGTCAACACAGGCTTGCTGGTGACGGATCGGGACTGGCACTGCTCGCCCTGGCCTTCGCCGAGGGTGGTGACGCTCACCGAGCGCACGATCAGGTCGGCATAACCGTGGCTGCCGGTCTTGGCGATATCCAGGGTACGGGTAGTCTCGACCCGCTGTCCGGTGCATTGCCCATCCCACTCGCCGCTGTAGGAATAGGCCACGAACTTCTCCATCACCGGACGCAGCCGGGCCCCTTCGCGCACGTAGAGGCTGAGCAGCACCTGATCGAAGGGATTGACCCGCGAAGAGCCGGAGAATGCAGCCCTGACGCCGAAGGCACGCACCTGCGGGGCCAGCTGGAAGCGCCCGGTGTCGAGCTTCAGGCTATCCAGGTGGATGGCGTCGGAGACGAAGGCCGCCGGCTGCCGGTAGCTGGCCAGCGCCTGTCCGCCCTGGCGATCCAGCACCGCCAGGTGCAGATCGTAGGAGCCGTCGCCGGAGGTATCGGCCACCGCCGGATCCGGCGTCAGTTCGGCCAGCAGACTGATGCTCTGGCCAGCGAAGGCCGGCCACTCCTTGCACAGGGAAAACCCCGGCACCTGGGCATTGCGTGGCGGCGGCAGGCACTGGGCAGCGACCGCCGCGCTGCCCAACAGCAACCCGATGCCACCCAGGATCTGGATCAGGGACGATGGACGGTTCATTCACGGCTCCTTGTGATGAGGGCAGACAAGGGCCGCACTATCCTCCGTGGAACCGCAGCTTTCAATGCAATCGACCAAGCAAATCACCCAGCCTGGCATGGACCGATCACCATTCCAGGCCTGACGAACGGCGGCCTCGCAACCACGACATGACGGAGTAGTATGTTGTATTACACATCACTACCACGAGAACGCTATGTCCATCATGTCCCTGCGTCTGCCCGACGAAATGGCTGAAACCCTTGCTCTGCTGGCGAAAGCGACAGGGCGTAGCAAGTCGTTCCTGGCGGTGGATGCGTTGCGTGAATACCTCGCCCGGGAAGCCTGGCAGATCGAGGAGATCCAAAAGGCGCTCGGGGAAGCCGATGCGGGGGATTTCGCCAGCACGGAGGAAGTAGCGGCCATCACGGGTAAATGGACCGGCAATGCACATTGAGTGGCTGCGAACAGCCCTGAAAAACCTGGATGACGAGGCGCGTTACATTGCCCAGGACAATCCTGAAGCCGCCAGGGAGTTCGTGGAGACCCTGCTCACTGGCATCGGGCATTTGGCGCGTTTTCCAGCCAGCGGGCGCGAAGGTCGGCTACCCGGCACACGAGAATGGGTCGTGCCTGGGTGGCCTTATCTGATCCCCTATCGAGTGCGCGGAAGTCGGTTGCAGATACTGCGCATCCTCCACACTCGCCGCCAGCCTCCGCAGCGCTGGTAGACCCCTGCAACGGCAGGGGCCCAATTCGCTCGGCGCTGCCCTTTTAGAACGCGTTGCGGAAAATCTCCTCGATCTGGCGCTGCTCCGCCGGACGCGGGTTGGTCAGGCCACAGGCATCCTTAAGTGCGTTGGCGGCCAAGGTCGGAATGTCCTGCAGCTTGGCGCCCAGCTCCCGCAGGCCAGCGGGGATCTCCACGTCACGGGCCAGGGTACGAATGGCGGTGATCGCCGCCTGGGCCCCCTCTTCCGGACTGAAACCACGGATATCCGCGCCCAGGGCATGGGCCACGTCGGTCAGGCGCTCGGCGCAGACCGTCGCGTTAAAGCTTTGGACGTGGGGCAGCAGCACGGCATTGCACACGCCATGGGGCAAGTCGTAGAAGCCACCCAACTGGTGGGCCATGGCGTGCACGAACCCCAGGGATGCGTTGTTGAAGGCCATGCCCGCCAGGAACTGGGCATAGGCCATGTTCTCCCGCGCTACCAGGTCGCCGCCGTCATGCACCGCCTGGCGCAGGTTGTGGCTGATCATGCTGATGGCCTTCAACGCGCAGGCATCGGTGATCGGGTTGGCCGCCGTGGACACATAGGCCTCCACGGCGTGGGTCAGGGCATCCATGCCGGTGGCCGCGGTCAGGCCCTTGGGCATCGCCACCATCAGTGCCGGGTCGTTGACCGACAACAACGGCGTGACGTTGCGATCGACGATGGCCATTTTCACGTGGCGCGACTCGTCGGTGATGATGCAGAAGCGGGTCATTTCGCTGGCGGTGCCGGCGGTGGTATTGATGGCGACCAGCGGCAGTTGGGGCTTGCTCGAACGGTCGACGCCCTCGTAGTCGCTGATATGCCCACCGTTGGTGGCGCACAGGGCGATACCCTTGGCGCAATCATGGGGCGAACCGCCTCCCAGGGAGATCACGAAGTCGCACTTGGCTTGCTGCAACTGGGCCAGGCCCTGCTCGACGTTGGCGATGCTCGGGTTGGGCTTGGCGCCATCGAAGATCGCCGAGTCGATGTCCTGCATGGCCAGCTTCTCGGCGATCATCCCGGCCACGCCAGCCTTGGCCAGCCCGGCATCGGTCACGATCAGCGCCTTGCGAAAACCATAGTTGCGAATGGCGCTCATGGCCTCGTCGAGGCAATCGATGCCCATGATGTTGACGGCTGGGATGAAGAAGGTGCTACTCATCAGGAAATCTCCAGGCGGGGGCCCCGTTCAGGGTCTTGATTCAATGTCTATGGGACAGAATCGACCGATCGGTCACTGGCGTTCTTGATCTGGCGCAAGGGTCGGTCGTGATAAAGTCGCGCCCCGACCACCTACAGCCCCGAGACCGATGACCGCAATGAAGGATTTCCAGGAATTTGATGCCCAACTTGAAGACTGGAATGCCCTGCGCGCAAGCACCCGGTTCACCGGCCTGCTGATCGGCAACGGCGCCAGCCGGGCGGTGTGGAAAGACTTCGCCTACGACTCGCTGTTCGAAAATGTCCGCAGCGTCGTGGAAAAACCCCTCGGCCAATCCGAGCTCAGCGTGTTCGAGGCCTTGCAGACCCGCAGCTTCGAGCAGGTCCTGGGTGCGCTGAAGACCACCAGCCGAGTCAACAAGGCCCTGGCCATCAGCTCGGCGGCACCGCGCAACCGCTACTACGCGATCAAGGAAGCGCTGATCAACAGCGTGCACGCCATGCACCTTCCCTGGAGCCTGGTACAACCCGAGAGCCTGGCGGCGATCAACGGCGAATTTCGGCGATACCCCACGGTATTCACCAGTAACTACGACTTGCTCAACTACTGGGCCGTGCAGCATGCCCCCCAGGGCCTGAACGACCTGTTCCAGGGCAGCGAACCGGCCTTCGACCTGGCTGGCACCCAGCCCCCTGGAACCCGCATTCTCTACCTGCACGGCGGCCTGCACCTGGTGCGCAACCTCGATGGCAGCGCACGCAAGCTGACCTCCACCGAAGGCACCCTGCTGGGCAATTTCGCCATCAACAACACCCTCAAGACGCTGGACGACGTGCCGTTGTTCGTCAACGAAGGCCCCCTGGCGGACAAGCTCAAGACCATCCGCAGCAGCGACTACTTGTCGTTCTGCTACCAGCAGCTACTGGACCACCAGGGTGCCCTGTGCATCTTCGGCCATAACCTGGGCCCCCAGGATGCCCACCTGGTCCAGGCGATCCGCCAGTGTGGCGCCGGCAGCCTGGCCATCTCCGTCTACCCGCGCAGCCCGGCGTTCGTCCAGCACCAGAAGCGCCACTACGCCAAGCTGTTCGAAGGCGTGGAGTTGAACCTGCGCTTCTTCGACTCCAGGACCCACGCCCTGGGCGACCCGGCGCTGGCAGTCCCGGTAGAGCGCTGAGCCAATCGACCACAAACGCCCCGTGTGACCGCTGCCGCACGATCACCCGGGCAACCAGATTGGCGCACGGCCCGGCGAGCCTTGTCGCCGCTTCGCCAGCCCAGCAGCGACGGTGTAGCGCATCACTCCTCGGCGCTGTGCACCACCACCAGCAACTGCGCCTGCTCATCCCCCAGGGAGCGGATGCGGTGGGGTTTCTGCGCGTTGAAATGCAGCGCATCGCCACGCTCCAGCACCACCCGTTCGTTCATGAAATCCACTTCCACCCGGCCTTCATGGACGAACAGGAACTCCTCCCCCAGGTGCTCCTTGAAGGTCTTGTCGCTGAACTCCCGGGCCGGGTAGATGATGAACGGCAGCAGGTTGCGCTCGCTGACCTGATGGGCCAGCACCGCATAACCCGGGGCCTGTTCATTGGCCGCCAGCGACTGGCGCTCGTGGCTGCGCACCAGGCTGTAGCTGTCGAGGCTGATGCTGTCCTCGGCGAACAGTTCCTCGACCTTGACGTTCAAGGCCTTGGCCAGCTTCAACGCGGCGGAAATCGACGGCGTGTTCAGCCCCCGCTCGACCTTGGACAGGTAGCTCTTGGTCATGCCGGATTTCTCGGCCAGGGCCTCCAGGGTCACGCCAAGTTTTTTTCTCAATAATTTCAAACGGATAGACATGTAGAGCGATTAATCCATCTAGGAAGCAACGATTGGCGCTTGCCAATGACACAAAGTGTCATATAGCCTCTTTAGTGTCATTCGCGCTCACCCAACGACCTCGCAAGCAGCGGGTGAGCTGTAGACCCGACGTCCATCGCACCGATCAAAGGACCCCGAAAATGGCCAAGACATTAGCATTGCCCAAGGAGCAACTGGTCAAGCAAGCCCTGACCCAGATGCACAATACCCTGGCGGATAATACGTGGACCGACCGGCAAAAGCTGGCCCTGACCTGCCGCATTCTATTCGAGCACGGTCACGACTCCGGCCTGGCCGGGCAGATCACCGCTCGCGGACCGCAGCCGGGCACCTACTACACCCAGCAACTGGGCCTGGGCTTCGACGAAATCAGCGCCAGCAACCTGCTGCTGGTCAACGAGGACCTGGAAGTCCTGGAAGGCCACGGCATGCCCAACCCGGCCAACCGCTTCCACAGCTGGGTGTATCGCGCCCGGCCGGACGTGAACTGCATCATCCACACCCACCCGACCCACGTCGCCGCGCTGTCGATGCTCGAAGTGCCGCTGCAGGTCTCGCACATGGACCTGTGCCCGCTGTACGAGGATTGCGCGTTTCTCGAAGCCTGGCCGGGCGTGCCGGTGGGCAACGAGGAAGGCGAGATCATCTCCGCGGCCCTGGGCGACAAGCGCGCGATCCTGCTTTCGCACCACGGCCAGTTGTCCACCGGCGCCAGCATCGAGGAAGCCTGCGTGATCGCCCAACTGATCGAGCGTGCGGCGCGCCTGCAACTGCTGGCCATGGCTGCCGGCAGCATCAAGCCGATCCTCCCGGAGCTGGGCCGCGAAGCCCACGACTGGATCTCCAAGCCCAAGCGCCACGGCGCGGCCTTCAACTACTACGCCCGGCAAAACCTAAAACGACACGCCGACTGCCTGAACTGATCCGCCCCTTTCATGCCTTGCAGGAGTTGCACCATGTCCACCCCGAACATTCACGGCATCATCGGCTACACCGTCACCCCCTTCAGTGCCCACGGCGAAGGCCTGGACCTGGAAGCCCTCGGCCGCTCCATCGATCGCATGATCGATGCCGGCGTACACGCTATCGCCCCCTTGGGCAGCACTGGCGAAGGCGCCTACCTGAGCGACGCCGAATGGGAACAGGTCAGTGAATTCAGCATCCGCCACGTGGCCCGGCGGGTGCCGACCATCGTCAGCGTTTCCGACCTGACCACCGCCAAGGCGATCCGCCGCGCGCGCTTCGCCGAAGCCCGGGGCGCCGATGTGGTGATGGTGCTGCCCGCCTCCTACTGGAAGCTCGGCGAGGCCGAGATCCTCGCTCACTACCAGGCCATCGGCGACAGCATCGGCGTGCCGATCATGCTCTACAACAACCCGGCCACCAGCGGCATCGACATGTCGGTGGAGCTGATCCTGAAGATCTTCCACAGCGTGGAGAACGTCACCCTGGTCAAGGAAAGCACCGGCGATATCCAGCGCATGCACAAGCTGCAACTGCTCGGCGAAGGCCAGGTGCCGTTCTACAACGGCTGCAACCCCCTGGCGCTGGAAGCCTTCGCCGCCGGTGCCCGTGGCTGGTGCACCGCGGCGGCGAACCTGATCCCGCAGCTCAACCTCGACCTCTACCAGGCGATGCGCGACAACGACCTGGAGCGCGCCCGCACCCTGTTCTACCGGCAATTGCCATTGCTGGAGTTCATCCTCAAGGGCGGCCTGCCTGCCACGGTCAAGGCTGGCCTGGAGCTCACGGGCCTGGCCGCCGGCGAACCGCGTCGGCCGGTGTTCCCCCTGGCCCAGGCCGCCCGCCAGCAATTGCAGGGGCTGTTGCACCAGCTGGCTTGAACTGCCGCTGAAAGTACAAGGCCCGAACGGTGCGAACCGCTCGGGCCTTGTGCCTGGTGCCACGGCGCTATTCGCGCCAACTGGGATCCTTGCGCATCTGCGCGATGAAGTCGTCGGCGATGCGCTGCAGATGCTCGTTGCGCCCGCCATCGGGGTTGAACAGCCCACGCCAGGCCCGGGTGCGGTTGTCGATCATGTACTTGGCCAATGGGCGATCGCCACGGCTTAAGTGGAACATCATCTGGCTGTTCCAGCTCACCGGTGCCGGCACGATGAACAGCGTGCAGGCACTGAGCAGGGTCAGGGGCAGGTTGTGCTGGTCCTCCAGATCGCTCTGGGCCAGGACGATGACGTTGTAGCCTTCGGGGTCATGCCCCCTTTGCACGTCGGCGAAGGCCCCGCCCCGGGCCAGGGCCTCGCGCAGTGGCGCGGACGTCAGGTCACCCATGCCGCTGACGTGGATCACCGGCAATTCGCGCGCCGGCTCCAGCTGCACGGGAGGCAGGCTGTGCCAGGTCTGGCAGCCGCCCAGCGCCAACAACGCGAGCAGCGCAATCAACGAACGAAGCATGATGTCGCAGTTCCCTTGGACAGTGTTCGAGGGCCTCACCCTGGTTCGCTCCAGGATGATCCGGCACGCAGGATAAACCAGCGTGGCCCTTGTCGACAAAATTCCGCCTCCAGGAAACCGCACCACGGACGCCGACTACCACCCGGCGGCCGGGCCCGGTCATGGGCTAGACCGCCGTCAGGTCCTTGATGTTGTGGGTCGGGCCATTGCTCTTGACGCTGGCGATACCCTTGTCCCGCGCGGCATCGGTGGAATACAGCTCGCTGCTGCCGATGATCTGGTGATTGGCTGCCTTGAGGTTGAAATAGGGTTTGCCGTCCTTGGCGCTCTTGCGCTCATAGCGCTCGTCCAGCGGGCTGTTGGCCTGGACCGAGGCGATGCCGTTTTCCGCTGCCGCGCGCGTGGTGTACAGCTCACTGGTGAGGATCACCTCGGCATTGGCAGCCTTGAGCACAAAACGAAACTGACCGTTGCTGCTTTTCTTCAACTCATACCATCCAGACATGCTGTCGCTCCTTGGCTGATCAATGGGCGTTACGCTGGTTCAGTAAAGCCGCTGCTGACGATTCAGCCATGCCGCCCCGGACTGAAAAAACGGTTCGCCACCCGTGCCAGCCCCAGGTGCTCGCGCAAAGTGCGCCCCGTGTAACGCTGGCGAAACAGGCCTCGCCGCTGCAACTGCGGGGTGATCAGCCGGACGAAGTCGTCGATGGCCCCCGGCAGGTGGGTGAACAGCACATTGAAGCCATCGGCGGCGTACTCCTGGTACCAGGTAACCAGTTCATCGACGATCTGCTCCGGGGTGCCCACCAGCACCTTGTGCCCGCTGGCAGACAGGCTGCGCAGCAACTGGGCCACGGTCGGCCGCTCCCGGCGAATCAGCTCCACCACCAGTTGCCGCCGGCTCTGGTGGCGTTCGGTGGAGCTGCCGTCGTCCGGCAACGGTACTGGCGCATGCAGCGCCAGGCGCGACAGGTCGATGCCCAGGTCCAGCAGATAGGACAAGGCCTTGAGCTGCGCCTGGGGATCCTGCAGCTCCTGCAACTGCTGATACTTCTCCTCGGCTTCGTTGAGGCTGCGGCCCACGGTGGGAGCGATCCCCGGGAAGATCTTCAACTGGCCGGCATGCCGCCCGTAATGGGGTAGCCGTTCCTTGAGCCCGGCATAAAAAACCTTGGCCTGGGCCAGGTCGGTCTGGGCGGTGAACACCAGTTCGGCGCAGCGTGCCGCCAGCTCGCGCCCCGGTCCCGAGGAGCCGGCCTGGGCGATCACCGGCCAGCCCTGCACCGGCCTTGGCGCATTCAACGGGCCCTGGACCTGGAAGTGCCGGCCGCGATGCTGCAACAGGTGCATCCGCTGCGGGTGCAGCCACACGCCGCTGGCCTTGTCCCGGGGAAAGGCATCATCGGCCCAGCTGTCCCACAGGCCGCTGGCCACATCGAAGAACTCCTCGGCCCGCTCGTAGCGCAGGTCATGTTCGGGGGGCTGGGGATGGTTGAAGTTCTCGCCGCCGATCAGCCCGGTCACCAGGTTCCAGCCAGCCCGACCGCCGCTCAGGTGATCCAGGGAGGCGAACTTGCGCGCCAGGTTGTACGGCTCGTTGTAGGAGGTGCTGGCGGTAGCGATCAGGCCGATACGCCGGGTCACCACCGCCAGGGCCGGCAGCAGGGTCAAGGGGTCCCAGCGCAGGCTGTAGGAGCTGTGGGCCAACACCCGCGGATCGAGCTCGCCCACCGCCACGTTGTCGTTGAGGAACAGGGCATCGAAACAGCCCCGCTCCAGGGTCTGCGCATAGTGGCGGTAACGCTCGAAATTCAACGACGCATCGGCATCCGCCAGGGGGTGACGCCAGCTACCGCCATGGGCACCGGAGCCGGAAAGAAACGCTCCCAGCCCCATCTGCCCGCCGCGCTCAGCCACGGCTGGTTTCCTCCTGCGCCACCGGCGCCGGGGCGGTTGCGGCGCGTAGCAACAGGCTCACCGCACTCCAGGCCAGCAGGCTGACCAATGCCAGGAAGCCCATCACCGTCTGATAACCATTGAGAAAGGCCGCCTGGACATCGCCCGCCGGCGCAGCGGCGAACTGATGGAACAAGCCGACGCCCACGGCCAGCCCGATACCGCCGCCGACATTGTGCAAGGTCATCAGCGAGCCCATGGCCACCGACCCCACCTCCTGGGGCACCGAGGAAATCCCCAGCACCGTCGATGGCCCGAGGATGCTCGCCCAGCCCAGGCCCATGACCACGAAGGCGCCCAGCAGGTAGGGCAACGATGTCTGGCGCTCGAACCCGGCCTGCAACAGCGCGGACAGGATGAACAGCGCCAGCCCGGCCTTGATCAACAACCCCGGCCCCTTGCGGTCCACCAGGCGCCCCACCAGCGGCGACAGCAACGCCACGCCCAGGGTGGTAGGCAGCAGCAACAGGCCGCTGGCCTGCACCGAGGCGCCACGGATCTGCGCCAGGTACAGCGGCATGACGAAGAACGCCACGCAATAGAACACCGCCAGGCTGAAGCTCGCCACCACCGCCGCGACGAAACGCCGGTTGGCGAACAGCTTGAGATCGATGATCGGCGCCGCGACCCGCCGCTCCACTGCCACGAACCCGCCCAGGGCCAGCAGCGCCAATAGCGCCAGGCCCAGGACCGGCGGCGATCCCCAGCCCCAGGCCGCGCCCTGGACGATCACCAGCACCAGGCTCGGCAGGCCGATCAGCAACAGCAAGGCGCCCCAGCCGTCGAGCCGGGTCCCGGCCTGCGCCGCTCGCGACTCCCTGACGCTGAAGCTGCAGATCCCCAGGCTCAGCAGCACGAACGGTACGTTGATCAAAAAGATCCACTGCCAGCCGAAACTGCTGGTGATCAGCCCGCCCAATACCGGCCCGGCCGCCAGGCCCACGCCGTTGACCCCGAACAGCACACCGAAGGCCCGGCCCTGCTCGGCACTGTCGAAGGTGCTGGAGACGATGGCGCCCGAGGCGGTGTAGAGCACCGCGCAAGCCAGCCCCTGGAGTACCCGGGCCGCGATCAGGGTGTCGATCTGCCCGGCCAGGCCCGCCGCCAGCGAAGCCAGGCCGAACACGCTCAGGCCAATGAACAGCACTCGCTTGCGACCGTGCAGGTCGGCCAGCCGCCCCACCAGCACCATGAAGCTGGACAACGCCAGGATGAAGCCGTTGATCACCCATTGCAGGCTGTCCACCGCCGCCCCGAGGTCGGCCTGCAAGGCCGGCAGCGCGGTATTGACGATGGTGAAATCCACACAACCGAGAAAACTGGCGATGCTCACTCCGAGCAAGGCCCACCATTTGCGTTGCTGTTGCGCAAAAACGCCCATGGAAACTCCTTGAATTCAAAAATCCCGTTGGCCGTGCCCCAAGGCGACGGCCATTGGCAGAAAAAAACATGGACTCAGATGGCGATGGCGCCGCTGGTCCAGTTCGGGTGGATGGCACCAGGCAAGGTGAACGGGATCGGGATCCCGCGCTTCTTGAACTTCAGCGGCAACCAGCGCACCCGGTCCGGGCTGTGGGGCTCGATCAGCAAGTCGCGGCTGGTGGCCATGGCCGTGGTCATCTGCTGTGGATAGAGCACGTAGTGGTAACCCTCGTCGGCCCATAGCGGCAGGATGATCGGGATCTCCTCGAGGATGTATTCCCGGCACTGGGCCGCCGCCCGCTCCAGATCAGCGTGTTCGTCACGCAGGCGCAGGCGCTCGATGAACACGCCGATGGTGCTGTCGATGGCCTCGCGCAGTTCCGCCTGCTGCTGGTAGACCTGGTTGAGTTGCTGGCGCAGTTCGGCATAACGATCGCTGGCCAGCTCCTGGTTCCAGCGGGTGATGTGGTAGGGCACCCGCAGGCCATCGAGGATCACCTGGTTGCGCGCCAGCCAGGCATCGCCATCGCGGATCGCCGCCGACAGCGCCTCCCCCGGCGACTGGCCATGCTTGTTGTGCCGTTGCAGGGTGTCGGCCACCACCACCTTGACGTGGCTGAAGCCGGACTGGTTGATCAGGTGGATGGTCGAGCGCAGCTTCTGGTCCTCGTGGTACTCCTGGCCGACGCTGACCGCCAGTACCACCCGCTTACCCTCGAACTGATGCTCTTCGCCGCCCTTGTTGAAGTAGGCCTTGAGGTTGATTTCCTGCACCTTGCTCATGAATTCAGCTCCAGTAGGCCAAAGGTTGTTGTTCGCCGTAGTAACCGATGAAGACCCCGAGGGTGACCCGGGTGCTGGTGGCCGAGGGGCGCACCGCGTGGATCAGCCGCGGGTTGAGCAGGATCAGGTCGCCGGGCTCGGGCTTGACCACGAAGTCCGGCGGCGGCAGCAGGTGGCGTTCGATGCCGTAGGCCCGTTCGCCGCGCAGGCGCTCGTATTCCTCTTCGTCCGGCTCGATGCCCCAGATCTCCAGCTCGCCACCGTCCTCGGGAATCTCCAGGTAGATGTTGGTCGACAGCTGGGTCAGCAACGGTGGGCTGTGGCCCTCTGGCGCATTGCGCTCGAGCTTGTCGGTATGGGGCGTGAGATCGACCCCCGAGCCCTGGAAACGGGCGATACCGACAAAGCACTTCTGCCCGTCCACTTGCAAAAGGTGCGCCCCCTGGGGCCAGACCTCGTCCAGCAGCAGGCGCAGCTCATCGATGGGCGAGGCCAGTGGGCGGAACAGGTTGCGGATCTTGCGGATGTTGGGCAGCGCCAGGGCGTGGTACTCGGCCCGGCTCTGCTCATCCTGGATCTCGATATAGGCCTTGCCGATGCGCACGAACTCCTGCTGCTGGCTGAAGGCGCTGCGCAGATCCTGCTGGTACAGGTGGTCGCGTGCCACCTGCAAGGTATCCGGCGGACAGAAACCCTTGAGCTGAACGCCGTAAGAGCGTTTTTCCACCACATCGATAATGTGCCGCGCTTCAAGTTTGTCGGCAGTAGTGACTGTGAACATGCAAGCTCCCTTATTCCCTGGAAGTAGCGATGAAGTGCATCTGGATGGAACGTAAGAATTTGTTGCAAGGCCACCTTAGGCAGTCCCCCAAGGCTTGTGAAATACCCTTTATCTCTAATATCCAAACTTAAAAACGTATCGAAAATCAGGCAAATACCGGCCATCACAGGTCCTTTTAACAGGCTGCGGAACAAGTATTAAATTCACTGATAGTTAACTTGAAAGATTCACATCTTCAACTGGATAGTTGCTCTTTCCTCCTGAGTTTTATTAATCAAATCGCCATCTTTCATTCAACTTCATTGAACTGCCGATCGATATGGGCCGAGGCTTCGAAAGACTTCTGGATGATGCCCTCTTCCCGATACAGGTCGGCGGTGCGTTGTAGGTCTTCCACCACCGGCGGCCCCACGGCGATACGCCGAGGTTCGGCATAACGGTTGGAACGCAGGTGCACCTCCACCGGCAGCCCGCTGTAAACGGCCTGGATCCGCGAGAACTCCTCCTGGTGCTGGTTGGCCCAGGCATAGGCACGCCCCAGGCGACGCAGGAAATCGGCGATCTGCGCAGGTTTTTCGGCAATCGCCTGGTCGTTGGCCACCAGCAGCATATGCCCGGCGAACAACCCCGCGCCGCTGACCAGCACCCGGGTGCCGCCTTCCAGCTGCACCATGCTGGTGTAGGGGTCCCAGGTCGCCCAGGCGTCGGCCTGGCCGTTGCTCAAGAGGCTGCGTGACTCGGCAGGCTGGAGAAAGATGAACTGCGCATCGCTGCCATGCAGGCCCACCGAGCGCAGCGCCGCCAGCGCCAGGAAATGGCCGATGGACCCCCGGGTGGTGGTGATGCGCCGCCCCTTGAGGCTGGTGGCGTCCTGCAAGGGCGAGGCGTCCCTGACCACGATCGCCACCGCCGTGGGGGTGACCTTGAGCTTGATCACCCCCACCGTCTTGAGCGGCGCCCCAGCCGCGGCGGCGAACACGAACGGCGCATCTCCCAGGCTGCCGATGTCCACCGCTCCGGCGGCCAGGGCCTCGGCGGTGGGCGCGGCGGCAGCGAACGAGGCGAACTCGATGGGATACGGCACCTGCTCCAGCTCCCCAGCCGCTTGCAGCAGGATCTTCAGCGACTGCTTCTGGCTGGAGACCCGCAGCGTCGGTTCGGCCAGGGCCTGGGCGCCGAGCAGCAAGCCGCCGCACAGCGCGATCACTTGGCCCAAGCGCTGGCGCCAGGACTTGCCGGTAGGTTCGGCCATCACTCAGAACGCCAGGCTGACGCGGCTGTAGTAGTAGCCGCCACCCAGGCCGTAGGGCGAGAACATCCCGTACTCGTAGGTGCCAGCCCAGGCCTTGAGACCGATCTTGTCCGGGTAGACATCGAACAGGTTGTTGGCCCCCACCGCCACCGTGAGGTTCTGGGTCACGTCGTAGGCCACGTCCAGGTCGGTGATCCACTTGGCGCTGTAGGTCCGGTCGTTGGCCGGGATGTTCGAGCCTTCGGTGTATTCGCCAAAACGGGTCAGCTGCAGGTTGGTGGTCCAGTCGCCGACCTTGTAGTTGGTGGACAGGATCCACTTGTCCTTGGGCGTGGACTGGGTCAGGTCGATCTGTTGCTGGCGGTCGAACAGCACATAACCGGCCCCCAGCCGCGACAGCGCCGCCGGGGTGTCGGCCAGGTCGCGAATGGTGGTCTTGTTGTGGTTGTAGGCGATGCTCCACTTGGCCGTGCCGTACTCGCCGAACGACTGGCTGTAGTCGGCCACCACATCCACGCCCTTGGTCCGGGTGTCCGCGGCGTTGGTGTAGTACTGCCCGGCAAGGTTGGGCGACAGGCCGTTCTCCACCAGGATCTGCGACACCGCCGGGCCCTTGAGGATGCCGGTCTGGAGGATGCGCTTGTCGATGTCGATCAGGTAGAAGTCGGCGGTCAGGCGCAGGCGCTCGGTGGGCTCGGCGGTAAAGCCCAGGCTGTAGTTGCGCGAGGTTTCCGGTTCCAGGTCCTTGGCGCCCAGGGCGATGGCCTCGGGCGAATCGGGACGCATCTGCTTGGTGCGCACCGAAGTGGTGGTGCCGGCCGCGCCGAACTGGGTCACGGTACTGGTGGTGGAGAACACGCTCTGGGCCAGGGACGGTGCGCGAAAGCCGTTGCTCACCGCCGCCCGCACCGCGTAGCCGGGCAGGAACTCGTAGCGGGTGGTGAGCTTGCCGCTGGTGGTGTCGCCCACCCCGAGGTTGTACTTCTCGTAGCGCGCCGCCGCCCCCACGTACCAGTTGGGGGTGATGTTCAGGCCCAGGTCGATATAGGCCGCCTCGCTATGCCGCTTGAGGCTGTAGGCGTCCTCGGGGGTGGTACCGTTGACCGAGAACAGCCCCGGGTCGGGCACCACGCCGGCGAAGGGGCCAGTGGCCGGGACATAACTGCCCTGGTTATAGGAGTTGGCCTCGCCCTCCTCCAGCGCGTACTTCTCCCAGCGGTATTCCACGCCGAAGGATGTCTCCAGCGGGCTGCTCCAGCCGATGTCCAGGGCCCGGGAGAAATCCAGGTTGTTGGTCCACTGGTCGAACACCAGGTTGCCCAGGTGGAAGTCGTGCTGGCTGTAGGGGCCGTTGGAAATGTTCAGGTTGTTGGCTGTGTCCAGCACCCCACGATCCTTGCCATAGGTGCTGGACAGGTCCCAGTCCCAGCCGCCCAACAGGCCCTTGGCGCCGCCGGCGACCTGGAAATCGGTCTCGCGGATTTCACGGCGGGCCTGGCCACCGTTGGGATACGGGGCGTTGGGCACCCCGGCCAGGCTGGTGATGTCGGTGGGCTTGCGGTGCCCCAGGTCCTTGTTGCTGTTGCGGTAGCTCAAGGTGGAGAACGAATACAGCTTGAGGTCGTCCTCCAGGGGCAATTCGGCGTTGTAGGCCAGGCTGGTGGTGCGATCGCGCCCCAGGCCGTACTCGGTGCCCCAGCCCTGGCGATGGCTTTCCCTGGGGTCGGGCGAGCCATCGGGCTGGTTGAAATACAGCTGGCCGCTGGCGGCGCTGGAACGCTCGTAGGGTTCCTGGAGCTTGGCGTCCCAGGACAGGTTGATGAACCCGCCGCTGTCCCCCAGCTTGCTGCCCCAGTTGAAGGCCTCGTGGCCGGTGGTGCCGTCGCCGTCGTAGTACTGGCCCAGGCTGGTGTCGGACGTCAGGCCCTCGGCATTGCGCTTGAGGATGATGTTGATCACCCCGGCGATGGCGTCGGAACCGTACTGGGCCGCCGCGCCATCGCGCAGCACCTCGATACGCTCGATGGCGGCGGTGGGGATCAGGTCCAGGTCCACCGGCACCGAGGCGTTACCGACCCGCGCTCCGTTGTTGATCAGCGCCGAGTTGTGCCGGCGCTTGCCGTTGATCAGCACCAGCACCTGGTCGCCGCCCAGGCCGCGCATGCTCACCCCACGCACCAGGAACGCGGTACCGCCACCGTTGATGGTGGGCACGTTGAACGACGGCAGCAGCCGTCCGAGCATCTCTTTCAGGCCGTTCTGGCCAATGCTGCGCAGTTGCTCGCTGTCGATCACATCGATCGGCGCCGGGCTGTCGGTGACCGTGCGCTGCTGGCTGCCACGCACCCCGGTGACCACCACGGTGCCCAGGGTCTCGTCGGCGGCCAGCACCTGTTGCGCCGGGGCCAGGCCCAGCAGGCCGAGGCCCAGGGGGGCAGCGCCCAAGGCGATTTTATGCAAGGAAATACCCATGACTTCAGATCCTTTCGAAGAATGCTCAGCGCGCTCGGGCGGCAACGGTTTCGACTTCGATCAAGGCACCGGGCAGGACCAATCCCGCCACTTGCACCGTGGTCCGGGCTGGCTTGAGCGGCTGTTCCTGGGTCCCGAAGAACTCGCGAAAGGCGGTTTGCAGGCCATCGAAGTCCAGCTTGCCGCCCAGGGCCGGATCGCCCACCAGGTAGATGCGCAGCTGCACCACATCGCCCAGGCCCAAGCCCTGGCTGGCGAGGATCGCCCGCACCTTGCCCAGCACCACCCGCGCCTGGGCCTCGGTATTGCCCACCGCGTGGATCTGCTCCTTGGCGGCCTTGGGGTCCACCGGGTCCGGCAACAGGCCGGACAGGTAGGTCACCTCGCTATTGGCCGGCAGGGTCACGGCCTGCAGGATCGGCGAATTGGGATAGGTGGACGGTATGCGCTGAATTCCTGCGGCCCAGCTATTGGCGGCAGCGAACAACAGCCCCAGCCCTACGACGGTATTTTTCAAAGACATGCAAAGACGCTCCCAAGGTTGTGGTTGCCAGCCTCGGAGGTCCGCTACCCGGCATGGGTTACCGCTGTTTTTATGAATGCTCGGCCGGTTCAGGCCGTTTGTTGTAGCGATGCGCCTTGCGCCCGCTGGAACAGTTGCCGCACCACCCGGCGGGCGGCGCCGGCGGCGGCCTCCTGCCAGATACCCACGCCGCTGTGGGCCAGGCCGTCGCTGGTCAGGTAGACCCGGCCCTGGGGCTGGTTGAGCAGGCTGTAGTCCGGCTCGACCACTTCATGGCTGATCCAGGGCCCGAAGTTGTAGGGAATCCGGCTCCAGGCGATCACCAGCGGATTGCGCAGTTCATGGCTGTGCCCCGGGTGCAGCAGCTCCACTGCCTGGCGGGAGATCTCGATCTGCTGGGCCAGGCTCTTCTCGCCGAATTTGCGCGCGGTCTCGCCATTGTTGTAGGCCGCCACCAGCACCCCTTCGGGCTGGTTGAAGCCGCCACTGGGATACCACAGCCCCGAGGCCTCCTGGTTGATGAAGGACAGCCCGCCGTAGATCTGGTACTGGCTCTCCCAGAAGCGCCGTGACTGCCAGGCCACCTTGTTGGCGTAGCCGAACTGCACGGCGGCGATGGCCTGGCGCACCGGTGCGCTGAAGTTGTTCTCGACCCGGGCCAGCAGCGGCAAGGGCAAGGAGCTGATCACATAGTCGGCCACCAGGCGCTGGCTGCGGCCGGTGCGCCGGTCCAGGTAGGTCACCTCGACGCTGTCCTGGCGGTTGCTGATCGAGCGCACCTCGCTGTGCAGCCGCAGTTGCCCCTTCAAGTGCCGGGCAAAGGCCTGGGGGATGCGGTCCATGCCGCCCACCGGCTGGAACATGGTGGGCGAGAACTCCGGGTATTCGTCGATCATCAGCGCCGTGGTCAGCGCCGGATTGAGCAGGGTCTGCAAGGGCAGTGGATCGTTCTTCTGCGCCAGCTGGTCGCCGGCCCCGGGCCAGACCTTGTAGCCGGAGCGGGCCGAACCCAGGTACTCGAGCTTGTCCGACAGGTCGCCCCAGGTCTTGAGGAAGCTCAGCAGGTTGTCGCGATCCGCCGCGCTCAGTTCCAGGTCCAGGGCGTGGCGGTTGACCGCCTTGGCCAGCAGTGCGGAAAAATGCCCGCGGCTGTCATTGACCGCCTGGCGGATCTGCAGCGCCGGCTGGTTCAAGTCAGGGCGGACCAGGGCATTGCGGCTGGTGTTGACCAGCACCTCCAGCTCCACCCCCAGCTCGCGGCAGTAGCCGAGCATCAATTGATGGTGGCTGGGCAGGCGCCCGGCGCCGGCATTGAGATAGAACCCCGGATCGAAGCGCGCCACTTGCGCGCTGCCATCGCTGTACTCCACCCGATCGCCGCCGCGCACCGTCCAGTTGCGCCCGCCGACCCGGTCGCGGGCCTCGAGCAAGGTCACCTTGAACCCGGCCTTGTGCAGCTCATAGGCACTGACCAGGCCGCCGATCCCGGCACCGATCACCACCACCCTGGCGCCCTTGCCCACCGGTATGGCCGGCAACGAGGCGTAGTTTTCCTCGACCGCCTCGGCATTGCCCGCCATGCCGAACAAGCCCAGGACCGCGCTCGCCGCCTGGACGCCGCCGACCGCGGCGATACGGGCGATCAATTGTCTTCTGGTCAGTGGCATGCCAGCGCTCCCTGCTGCGGATGGATAGTACGTTCGGTTATAGCCCGGCGACTTGTGCAGTCACTTGGGTCTATGGAAAGCCATCCTAGGGGCGCTTATTTAATAAGAGAAATACATTTTAAGCATATGCAAATATTACTTTGTTTCATATTCAAGCGATTATGAACTGCGTCACACGCATAAATATTCACCCCTGCATAGCCTCAGTGCACTGCGTGGAAAAGACTCGCCTGGCTCCACTCGCCTACGTCTATAACATAATTATTGAACGGTAACATTTATGATGATACCGTTCAAAAAAATAGTTACCAAGGATGAGTCATGACTCAAGATTTCCAGCCAATCGAAGCAGATCTGCTGCTGTTGGCCGCCTATATCGAAACCGTGCTAGGCGACCGGCCAACATTCGCTACCTGGTCCCAGGCCGCCAAACTCCCCCATTACCTGACCAGTACCTATTCCTGCCTGGAGATGAAGCTGCTGGGGCAGGCCTGTATCGTGCTCATGCAAAACCAGCAGGTGTCCATCAGCCTTCCCGATATCAAGAAACACCTGCAGGCCCTGCGCAAGCTGACCGATGCACCACTGCTGCTGGTGGCGCCCGCACTGGCTTCCTATGAACGCAAGCGGCTAATCGAAGCAGGCGTGCAGTTCATCGTGCCAGGCAACCAGCTGTTCATTCCCGAGCTGGGCCTGGATCTGCGGGAATACTTCCGGGCCCGTCAGGAAAAGATCGAACACCTGAGCCCGGCGACCCAAGCCATGCTGATTCACCTGCTGATGAACAACTGCACATCCTCCCTGCAGCTCTCCCAGGCGACCCTGGGCCAACCGTTCAAATACTCCAAGATGACCATCTCGCGGGCAGTGAAGGAGCTCAAGAGTCTGGATCTGGTCACGCTGGGCGCAGATCGCCAGCAACACATCGAGATCCATACTCCTGCCCGCCAGCTCTGGCGCAACGCCAGGAAACACATGCGCTCCCCGACCAGGAGAACCCTGTGGCTGAATACGGTCCCGCAGCTCGATGGGCAGCCTTTGCTGCTCGCGGGCGAGTCGGCCCTGGCAGGCCAGACACTGTTGGTCGCCCCCCGGTTGCCGATCTATGCCTGCTCGAGTGAAACCCTGGCCAGGCTCCAGGGCATCGACGCGACGATCATCGAAGTCGCTCGGGACGAAGCAGCCTGCGCGCTGGAAATCTGGTCCTACGAACCCACGATCTATGCGTGGGCCAAACCCTGGGTCGATCCTTTCTCGCTGCTCCTGAGCCTGCAGGAGAGCAAGGATGAACGGATCCAGATCGCCCTGGGCCAACTGGAGGAAGACATGCAGTGGTGAAGGGGCTGGAGCGCTTTCGAGAATTCTTTGCCGACTACAGCGATCGCTATGTGCTGATCGGCGGGGTAGCCGCCTACCTGAGCATGGAGGAAGCCGGCCAGGCATTCAGGGCCACCAGGGATCTGGACATCGTGCTGATCGTCGAGGCCCTGGACAGCTCCTTCGCCGCCAGCTTCTGGGACTTTGTGCGCCATGGCGGTTATCGGATCAGGCAACGTAACGACAGGCCGGTCTTCTATCGATTCACCACACCGCAAGACGACAGCTTTCCAGCGCAGCTCGAACTTTTCTCACGCAGCCCCAGTGGAATCGACCTCGCCGACGGGGCAACCTTGAGCCCGCTTCCCGTCGAAGAAGCCGTATCGAGCCTGTCCGCCATCCTGCTCGACGACCGTTACTACGACTTCCTGCTGGGCGGCATACAGCAAACCGACTTCATCAGCCACATCGGGGCCGATCGCCTGATCCCCCTCAAGGCTCATGCCTGGCTGAACCTGACCCAGCAACAGAGCAACGGTGAAAGTGTCGATAGCAGGAATATTCGCAAGCATCGCAACGACATCCTCAGCCTTTCGGTGCTGCTGGCCCCCCGATCAATAGTGTTGCCCCAAGCCATCGCCGAGGAATTGAGCCGGTGCCTGGCGCTGCTGGCCGAACAGTCGATTGAGCCGGCAACCCTTGGCCTGAACGAAGAACTGCCCGCCGTGCTCCAGCGAATCAGGCAAGCCTTTCACCTGGCCTGACCTGGGCTCAGTTATCCGCAACTGCCTTGGCCTGGGCCGCTGCCAGCACCCGCAGCAGATTGCCGCCCCAGATCTTCGCCAGGTCGGCTTCGTTGTAGCCCGCCGCCAGCAGGCGTTCGCTGATGCGTGGCAGTTGCGTCACATCCTCCAGCCCCTCGACCCCGCCACCGCCATCCCAGTCGGCGCCGATGCCCACATGCTCAGGCCCCACCACGTCGAGGATATGCAGCAGGTGCTTCATGTAGTCGTCGAGGGTCGCCCTGGGTTGCGGGTAGCGGGCTTCCACCTGGCGGATGCGCTCTGCCAGGTCCGCCACTTGTCCGGGGCCGAGGCTGGCGGCCAGGCGAAACTCGCGGTACAGCGGCCCCAGGGCCTTGGCACGCTCGGGGTTGGGGACGGCGTCGATCAGGTCGCTGGGGAAACTGTTGACCTGCACCACCCCGCCCTTGGCCGCCAGCTGGCGCAAGCGCTGGTCATCCAGGTTGCGTGGATGGTGGGTAATGGCCCTGCTGCTGGAATGGGAAGCGATGATCGGCGCCGTAGACAGGGCCAGCACCTGGTCGAATACCTGGTCCGAGGCATGGGACACATCCAGCAGGATTCCCAGGCGATTGGCCGCGCTCACCAGCTCGCGTCCGGCCGGGCTCAGGCCCCGCCATTGCGGCAACGCGGTGGCCGAATCGGCGAAATCGTTGTTGGCCGAATGCACCAGCCCCAGCATGCGCAGGCCCAGGCGATGGTAGGTGAGCAGCCGTTGGGGATCGGCCGCCAGGGGCTCGGCGTTCTCCATGCTGATGAACACCACGCGCTGGCCACGGCCGACGATGGCCGGCACATCCTCGGCACGCAGGGCCAGGGCGAAGTCCTGGGGATGGGCGGCCACCAGGTCGCGGATTCGGGTCAACACCGCCAGGCCGTGCTCGCTGGCCTGGGTCCGGCCTTCGGCATCGAGCGGCCCCTGGGGCGTGAAGATCGCCCAGAAGCCGCCATCCAGGCCGCCCTCGCGCATCCGTGGCAGATCGACCTGGGACAGGTCGTCCTGGTAGCGATGGCGCTGGCGGATGTCCCAGCCCGGCCGGGCCAGCTGCATCGGGGTGTCGAGGTGGCTGTCGAGTACGGTCAGGCGTTGGTGCAGGGCCGCGGCGGGCTCCTGGGCCAGCGCCCAGGGGCTGGCCAGGGCCAGGGTCAGCAAGGATCGGCGCAGCATGGGGCCTCCAGGGCCGGTTGGAAGGACACTCAGGCCCTCAGCCCCAATGGAAGCTGCGGTCCCAGAGGCCGGAAACATCCAGCGGCTGGGGCAACACCCCGGCCTCGTAGAACAGATCGGCCACGTCCTGCTGGGACTTCACCGCCGCATCGTCCACCGGTTGCAGCAAGCGCGGGCCGCTCTGGGCGCGGTATTGGGCCAGGAACACTTCCCGGGGCATGCCGAGGATCTGCGCGCTGCGGGTCGCCCACTCCTCGGGGTGGCTGGCGATCCACTGCCAGGAGCGGTATTCGCGCAGGATGTAGTCGGTGATCGCCGCATGCTTGCGCGGGTCGGCGATGCTCTGCTGGTTGGCGGCGATCACGTAGTTGCCCGACAGGTAGCCTTGCCCGGTCTTGAGCACCCGGGCCCCGGCACGCAACTCGGCCAGCTGGATGAAGTAGCCGAAGCTGACCCAGGCATCCAGGGCGCCGTTCTGGAACGCGGCGAAACCATCCTGCGGGGTCAGGGCCATGGGCACGATGTCGGCGAAACCCAGCCCCTGCTCCTTCAGCGCCTTGAGTAAAAAGTAATGGGAACTGGTGGAACGGATGTAGCCGATACGCTTGCCCTTGAGCTCGGCCACCGACTGCACCGTGGAGCCCTTGGGCACGATGAAGGCCTGGTTGTTGACGTCGCCGGTGAGCACCGCGATCAACTTCACCGGGGCCTGGTTCTTGATGCCGAAGATCGGCGGGATCTCGCTCATCGGCGAGATGTCCAGGGTGCCGCTGACCAGGGCCTCGAAGCTCAGGTTGCCGCCGGTGAACTCGGCGTACCTGACCTGGTAAGGGGGTGGTTCGATACCCGCCTGGGTAAAGAAGCTCGGGGCCGCGCCCTTGTAGGTGGCGACGTTCAAAGTGACCCCGGACCAGTCGGTGGCGGCTGCCAGGCCCAGGCGCGGCAAGGCGCCGGCCAGGCCGGCAAGGGCCGAGAGTTGCAGGAAACGACGACGCTGCATGCTGGCTGTCCTCAATCGAGAAAATCCGCTTCTTCGCGCAGGATGCGCTCGCGGTAGGGCTGGAAACTGAACCAGCCACCGAACTCGGTGCCCACCTGGCGCGCCGTGTGGCGGGCCACTTCATGGGGAATGGGCCGGGGCGTACCGGCAGCCTCCGCCAGCAGTTGGGCCTGGGCGGCGTTGTCCATGGCGATGAAGCGCCAGGCCGCCGCCTCGACGGTCTCGCCCACCGTGAGCAGGCCATGGTTCTGCAGGATCAGCGCCTTGTGCCCGTGCAAGGCAGCGGCGATCCGCGCCCCTTCGCTGGCCTCCAGCACCACCCCGGAGAAGTTGTCGAACAGCGCGTGCCGCTCATAGAAGGCGCAGGCATCCTGGGTCAGCGGGTCCAGCAGGCGACCCAGGCTCGACCAGGCCTTGCCGTGCAACGAGTGGGCATGGGCGGCGGCCACCACCTCGGGATGGGCCTGGTGCAGCGCCGCATGGATGGCGAAGGCTGCAAGATTCAACGCGCCCTCGCCTTCGACGATGGCGCCGTCGGGGTCCACCAGCAACAGGTCGGAGACCCGTACATGGCCGAAATACACCCCCACCGGGTTGACCCAGAAATGCTCCGGGCGCCCCGGGTCGCGCACCGTGATATGCCCGGCCCCCCCCATGTCGAAACCCAACCGGGCGAAAACCCGGAACGCCGCCGCCAGGCTCTGCTTGCGTTGCAATCGCTCGAGCTCGACGCTGGCTTGGCGCGGCGGGTGCTCCCAGCGAAAAACCGTATGCCCATCGCGGGGCAAGTCATACACCGCGGGACGAAAATGTGCGGTCATATCCACTCTCCTTGAAGTGCTCATCAATACCCTGCTCCCGCCTGCCCCTCTGCGGTCTCAAGATCCCCGCGCCTGCTACGCAGCCTTCGGCAGCGGCGACACAAACCGCCATGGGCCTTGCCTGGCGATCACCGCAAGACCTAGGCACCGCAGGCTAGTAGCCACGCTGGATCTGCACCGGATTCTCCAGGGGTAAACCATCGCCCCAACGCCGGAGGTTGCGCTCCAGCAGCCGGGCGATATTCAGGTAGACCCCGGGCGAGTTGGCCGAGGTGTGCGGCGACAGGTGAATCCGTGGATGGCGGTAGAACGGATGCCCCTCGGGCAACGGCTCGGGATCAGCCACATCCAGGCTGGCCAGGCCGATGCGCCCGCTGTCCAGGGCCTTGAGCAGCGCCGGCTGATCGATCAGCGCGCCCCGGGCGATATTGATCAGGTGCAGCCCCGGCTTGGCCATGGCCAGCACATCGGCGTCGATCGCCTGGCGGGTCTGCTCGGTCAGCGGCACCGCCAGCAACAGGTGGTCGGCGCGGGAAAACAGTTGCCCCAGGTCGCTCACCGCTTCCACTCCGGGCACCTGCAAAGGCTGCGGCGAACGCCGCAAGGCCAGCACCCGCATGCCCAGCGCCAGGGCCTTGGGTGCCAGCTCCCGGGCAATGCTGCCAAAACCGAACAAGCCCAGGGTGCTGCCGGCCACCGCCGCCAGCGGTCGTTGCTGCCAATGTTCGGCGCGCTCGACCCACACCTGGGGCAATCCCTTGGCGGCGGCGAAGATCGCCGCCAGGACGAACTCGGCGATGCTGGACGCAGTGCAGCCCCGGGCGCTGGCCACCGGCAGGTGCTCGAACAGCCAGCGCGGGAAATAATCCAGGCCGGAACTGGCCAGTTGCACGAAACCCAGGCCGAAGGGCCAGCCGGTCGGTGGCTGCGCCGCGTCGCGAAAATCGGCATGGGGCGCGGCCAGCAGCACCTGGATATCCGTGGGCAAGCCGACGGGAATGCCCCGGGGCAGGTCCAGCACCTCGATCCCGGGCAGCCACTGGCGCAACTGCCGGTTGAAGGCTGCATCGAGCTGGCTGGCGATGCGCGTCACACCTGGGCTCCACGGCTGGGCAAGGCGAACGCGGCACGCCCCACCGCGCCGAGGATGGCGTCGTTCTGCGGCGTATGGATGCGGCTGCACAGCACATCGCGATAGTGGCGCTCGATGGGATTGCCCCGGGCCAGCCCCGGGTTGCCGATGGCCTCGATCCCCAACTCCACCGCGCTAATGGCGTTGCTGGTGACCAGGTACTTGACCTGGGTGGCCTCGCTGGCGGCGATCCGCCCTTCGGCGGCGGCGTCGAGCAGTACCCGGTTGTTCAGCAACAAGGCATCGATACGCCCGATCAGCTCCTGGAAACGCGGCAGGCTCGACAGCGGCGCGCCGAGGTTGGCCGGGGCCCGTTGAGCGAGCCAGCCCAGCAACCAGTCGCGGGCGGCGCGGGCCACCCCGTCGTAGATCGACGACAGCAAGACCGTCAGCCAGAGCACGCCCTTGCTGTCCAGCTCCGAAGGTCGCGGGACGTTGGCCGGCTGGATGTCCACCGCCTGTTCCAGGGGCACGAACACCTCGTCGAAGATCACATCGTGGCTGCCGGTGGCACGCATGCCCAGATGGTCCCAGGTTTCCTCGATGCGGATGCCCGGGCTGTCACGGTGTACCAACCAAGTACCCACGCGGGGCTCGGGCTCGTCGCTGCGGGCCCACACCGCCAGCCAGGTCAGCCCGGGAATGCCGGTGGAGTAGATCTTGCGACCGCTGAGCGACCAGCCGCCCTCGACCCGCCGCGCCAGGGTCGCCGGCAGGCCGCCACGAGCGGGAGTGCCCAGGTCCGGCTCGACCCGCAATGCATTGATCAACGCCCCATCCTGCACCGCTTCGCGGGCCACTTGCTGGCGCAGGTGCAGGGGCCAGGCGGTGTTCTGCTGCAGGCGCGTGTGCTGCAGATACTGCATCACCAGCACCAGGGCGGTAGAAGGTTCGCCCTGGGCCACGGCGCCGACCACCCGCCGCGCCTGGGCCAGGGTCGCCTCGCTGCCGCCCAGGGCCCGGGGTACGGTCAAGGCCAGCAGACCATGCTGGTGCAGGCGTTGCAGGTTGGCATGGGGAAACTCGCTGTGGCGATCATAGTGGGCCGCCGTGGCGGCAAACTCCTCGCTCAACTGCTGAAGCAGGTCGGCGAACGCTACGGAGTCCAGCTCAAGGGACGCCGCAGTGGCGATGGATGGTTCGGTGCAAAGGCTCATCGGCTGGCAATCCTGCTCAGTGGTGGGGCAACAAGGGAGGCCGGCTCGGCCTCGGTTTCGACGCCCAGTAATTGCAGCAACTGCCCACGCAGTTGCTGGAACCCGGGAAGGCCGGCCTGGCGCGGGCGCGGCAGGCGGATCGGCAGTTGTTCGGCAATGCGCCCGTTGGCCAGCACCAGCACGCGGTCGGCCAACAGCAGGGCTTCATCGACATCGTGGGTCACCAGCAGCACCGCCGGGGCATGGGCCTGCCACAGGCGGATGATCAACCGATGCATGCGGATCCGCGTCAGCGCGTCGAGGGCGGCAAAGGGTTCGTCCAGCAACAACAGCTGCGGCTCACGCACCAGGGCCCGGGCCAGGGCCACGCGCTGGGCCTCGCCACCGGACAAGGTGCCGGGCCAGGCAGCCAGGCGATGGGCCAGGCCCACTTCCTCCAGCGCCGCCTGGGCCCGCTGGCGCACCTGCTCGCCACGCACGCCGAGGGCGACGTTGCGCCAAACGCGCTTCCAGGGCATCAAGCGTGGCTCCTGGAACACCGCGGCCATGGCCGTCGGTACCTGCAAGCGCCCGGCGTCGATGGGTTCCAGGCCGGCCAGGGCGCGCAGCAAAGTGGTCTTGCCCGAGCCGCTGCGGCCCAGCAGGGCGACGAACTCTCCCGGGGCGATGTCCAGGTCCAGTTCGTCGAGCACCGCTTGCCCGGCGAAGCGCCGGGTGATGCCACGGCCTTCGACAGCGGCCGACGAATGGCCAGCGGCAGTCGGGCCCGGTGGCGAAGATGACAGGTGCATGGCTCAACTCCTGATGAAAGTCGGCCGCCAGGCCAGGGCGAAACGTTCAAGGCCCCGTACCAGGGCATCGATGCCCAGGCCGAGCACGCTGTAGACCAGCAGGCAGATCACGATCACGTCGGTGCGCATGAAGTCCCGGGCGTCGTTGACCAAGTAGCCGATGCCGGCGCTGGCGTTGATCTGCTCCACCACCACCAGGCCCAGCCAGCTGATGCCGAAGGCGTAGCGCAGGCCGACGAAGAATGCCGGCAGGGCCCCGGGCAGGATCACGTGGACGATCAGTTCCCAGCGCTTGAGGCCCAGCAGGGTCGCGGCTTCCACCAGCTTGGGATCGAGGCTGCGGATGCCGGAGAACAGCGTGAGGTAGATGGTAAAGGTGGTGCCCAGGGCGATCAGGGCGATCTTGGGCGTCTCGCCGACCCCGAACCAGAGGATGAACAGCGGCACGATGGCCAGGAACGGCAAGGTACGCAGCATCTGCATCGGCGAGTCGATGGCCAGCTCGCCACCGCGTGACAGGCCAGCCAACAGGGCGAGCAGCGTACCGAGGCTGACGCCGATGGCCAGGCCAGCGAACGCACGCTTGAGGGACACCCACAGATGCCCGCCCAGTTCACCGCTGCCCAGCATCTGCCACAGGGTGGCACCGATGGTGCTGGGGGCGGCGATGACTCGCGCCGGCAACAACCCGGTGCGCGCGGCCAGCTCCCACAGCAAGAGCAGCAGCAAGGGGCTGGCCAGGCGTAGCAGCAGCTGCACCAGGACCCGGTATCCAGGGCTTGCGGTCCAATGGCCGAAGACTTTGAGCGGGGCTTGCTCAGGCATTTCAACATCCCTATTTCAGCGCGTTCGAATCCCATGCTAACTACATAAAAAACGTCCGTGAAATTCGTTTTGGTTCTAAATTAATATACAAAAATTGCATTAACTGACAATCGATATATGCAATTAACTTTAATATCGGCGAGCTGTCCACGCCGTTCAGGACGGTGACTGGCCGACACGGGCGGCCACCATTTCGCCGAACATGCTCACCGGCTCCTGGAGGTTGCCGAGGAAGCGCGGATGGATCAGCCAGAGGTCGATCACCGGCTTGAAATCACTGACCGGCACTATCTCCAGCTTGTCCCGGTGGCTGCTGTTCTCCAGCAACGGCAGCGGCACCAGGCCATACCCCAGGCCATTGGCGATCAGCCCGAGTTGCAGCTCGGTGCCGAAGGTCTCCAGGTTGATCTGCAGCGACAGGCCCTGGGCACTCAGGGCCCGTTGCAGTCCGGCGCGGAAACCACAGCCATCGGGATTGAGCACCCAGCCGCGCTGGTAACAATCGGCAAGCTTGCACGAGCGCTTGCGTGCTTCGCCCCGGGCCGCCACGACCACCAGGCTCATGCTGGCCAGGGAACGCCCCACCACCGCCTCGGGAAACACCTTGCCGGCAGGGAACAGCGCGGCCACCACATCCAGCTCGCCGTTCTCGACCTTGCCCAGCAGGTGGCTGCCCCAACCGGTGGCCACCGAGGTCTGCAACTGCGGGTAGAGGGCCTTCAACTGGCTCAGGGCATCGAGCAGCACCACATCGCCGATGGTCTGTGGCACGCCGATGCGCAGGGCGCCGCTGGGGGCGCCGTCACTGGCCACCAGCTCGTTCAACGCATCGATGCTGCGCAGCACTTCCAGGCACTGGCCATACACCCTGAGGCCCATGCTGGTGGGCTTGAGCGGCTTGGTATTGCGATCGAGCAGCTCGACCCCGAGCGCCTCCTCGAAGTTCTGCACCCGGCGGGTGATGGCCGGCTGGGTCAGTTGCAGGGCGTCGGCGGCCTGGCTGATGGTCTGGCAGCGGATCACCGCCACGAATGCGTTCAGATCATCTATCTTCATTCTTTTTTCGCATAATAAATGACTGGAAAAATGTTCGATAAGAATAATACCTTTTAGCTCGACCGTGTAGTTCGTGTCGTTCGTCCTGTGTCCACGGAGGGAACCCATGCCCCACAACGCCTCGACCGTCTCCATCGCCTCACCCAACCTGGCCCGCCTGCGCGGCTTCATCGGCGAGCTGGCCGAACTGCTCGACAGTCATCCCGACGAAGCCCGGGTCCTGGACCAGGGCGCGGCCTTGCTGCAACGCCTGGTAAGCCAGGACGACTGGCTGCCCGACGCCTTCGCCCAGGCCGATCCGCAGCACTACCAGCAATTCCTGCTGCACGTCGACTCGCGCCAACGCTTCTCCGTCGTCAGTTTCGTCTGGGGCCCGGGCCAACGCACGCCGATTCATGACCACCGCACCTGGGGCCTGATCGGCATGCTGCGCGGCGCCGAGGACTCCCAGGGCTTCGAGCGCCTGGCCGACGGCCGCCTGCAACCTGCCGGGGCACCGGTGCGCCTGGTGCCGGGCCAGGTGGAAGCGGTGTCACCGAAGATTGGCGATATCCACCAGGTGACCAACGCCCATGCCGACCGGGTGTCCATCAGCATCCATGTCTACGGTGCCAACATCGGCGCGGTGCGGCGTGGGGTGCACGACCTGGACGGTCACGAGAAGCTCTTCATCTCCGGCTATTCCAACACCTTGCTGCCCAACCTCTGGGACCTGTCGAAGGAGCCCCTGCAATGACCGATTTCCCGACCCGCAGCCCGGCACAGATCCGCCAGGCCCTGCTCGAACGCCAGGAGCTGGCCCTGGTGGACGTGCGTGAAGAAGCGCCCTTCGCCGAAGCCCATCCGCTGTTCGCCGCCAATATCGCGCTGTCGAAACTGGAGCTGGAGGTGTATGCGCGCATCCCCAGGCGCGATACCGCCATCACCCTCTACGACCAGGGCGAAGGCCTGGCCGAACGCGCCGCGGCCCGCCTGCGGCAACTGGGCTACAGCGATGTCGCCCTGCTTGCGGGCGGCCTCGACGGTTGGCGCAACGCCGGGGGCGAGTTGTTCAAGGACGTCAACGTACCGAGCAAGGCCTTTGGCGAACTGGTGGAGGCCGAGCGCCACACGCCATCGCTGGCCGCCGAGGAGTTGCAGGCCTTGCTCGATCAACAAGCCGACCTGGTGGTGCTCGACGCCCGGCGCTTCGACGAGTACCAGACCATGAGCATCCCTGGCAGTACCAGCGTGCCCGGGGCCGAACTGGTGCTGCGGGTCCGCGAACTGGCGCCCGATCCGCAAACCCGGGTGGTGGTCAACTGCGCCGGACGCACCCGCAGCATCATCGGCACCCAATCGCTGGTGAACGCCGGCATTCCCAACCCGGTGGCGGCCCTGCGCAACGGCACCATCGGCTGGACCCTCGCCGGCCAGGCCCTGGAACACGGCCAGCAGCGGCGCTTCAGCGCACACGCCGGCGCCCATCGCGCGCAAGCCCAGGCCGCGGCCCGGGCGGTGGCCGATCGGGCCGACGTGGCGCGTATCGACCTGGCCCAGTGGCGCCGCTGGCAGGCCGAACCCCAGCGCACCAGCTACCTGTTCGATGTGCGCAGCCCGGAAGAATTCGCCGCCGGCCACCTGCCCGGCGCCCGCTCTACCCCAGGCGGCCAGCTGGTGCAGGAGACCGACCATTTCGCCAGCGTGCGCGGCGCGCGCCTGGTGCTGGTGGACGACGATGGCGTGCGGGCCAACATGAGCGCTTCCTGGCTGGCGCAGATGGGCTGGCAAGTGGCCGTGCTCGACGGCTTGCGGGGCAGCGATTTCAGCGTGCGCGGGGCGTGGCAGGCGCCATTGCCGGACAGCCCGGCGGTCGAGGAAATCAATCCGCGGACCCTGGCCGACTGGCTGCGCGAGCCCGGCACCCTGGTGCTGGACGTGACTGCCAGCGCCAACCATGTACAACGCCATATCCCCGGTGCCTGGTGGGTCTTGCCCAGCCAATTGGCCCAGGCCCTGGAGCAACTGCCGCCACCCGAGCGCTTCGTCCTCACCTGCGGCAGCAGCCTGCTGGCGCGCTTCGTCGCCCCGCATTTGCAGGCCCTGGCCCAACGCCCGGTGTTCGTTCTCAGCGGCGGCACCAGTGCCTGGATCGAAGCCGGGCTGCCCGTGGAGCAAGGCCAGCAGCGCCTGGCCTCGCCTCGCATCGATCGCTACCGGCGCCCTTATGAGGGCACCGACAATCCCCGGGACGCCATGCAGGCCTACCTGGACTGGGAGTTCGGCCTGGTGGCGCAGCTGGGACGCGATGGCACTCATGGGTTCTTCGTGATCTGAAGGCAGCCAATGGCTTGTCGGCTCGGGTCGACAAGCCATTGCGGGGGGCTGATGGACGCCTGGAAAGTGCCATCAAATGGCCAAGTGACAAATAGCAATAATTCTCGATATCATTCGCGACCTCCTGCCCAACGCGTCGTCAAGAAGGATATCCATGTCTCGCTCCAAGCCCGACTCTGCTTCGGTGGACTCAGTTCGCGGGTTCTATGCGGACATCCTGCATTTCCTGCGCAAGCGCACGGACAACGCCAGCGACGCGGCGGACATGACCCAGGACGTATTCACCCAGTGGCTCGACTACCGTGACCGGGCCCAGGTGGAACAGCCCCGGGCCTTCCTGTTCCAGATGGCCCGCAACCTGTTGCGCGATCACTGGCGACGCCAGCAGGTGCGCAGCAAGGTGCACCAGGACGCCCACCCCGAAGACAGCTTCGACAACGAGCCCCTGGCCGACGAACGGCACGAGCCGCTGCCCGCCGCCCAGCGCCTGCAACGCCTGGAACAATTGAAAGAAGTCCTTGCCCAACTCTCGCCGCGCCGCCGCGAAGCCCTTATGCTGCACCGCTTCGAAGGGCTGAGCCAGGCACAGATTGCCAAGCGCATGGGAATTTCCGTCAGCATGGTGGAAAAACACATCGCCTTTGCCCTGCTGCACTGCAAGCAGCATCTACAACGAGAAAACGGCAAGGAGCTGCCTGAATGACCCGCTTTCCCGGCCGCCACGACGACAACGACAACGAGCAGATCGATGTCGAGGCCGCCAGTTGGTTCGCTCGTAACCGCAACGACCCGGATCGCGCCAGCCGCAAGGCCTTCGATGCCTGGATGGCGCATCCGGCCCATGCCCGGGCCTATGCCGAATTCGAAGAACTCTGGGTCGACCTGGCGCAGTTGCAGCAACTGAGCCGCCCGATCCCCCTGCCCC
Source organism: Pseudomonas sp. B6(2017) (assembly GCF_002112765.1). Lineage (NCBI taxonomy): Bacteria > Pseudomonadati > Pseudomonadota > Gammaproteobacteria > Pseudomonadales > Pseudomonadaceae > Pseudomonas > Pseudomonas sp. B6(2017). Next base: position 336,189 of record NZ_NEIQ01000004.1, read on the forward strand.
GGCGCAAGGCACCGACCTGGCGCCCGGCCCTGGCAGCGGCCGCCGCCGTGCTGTGCGCGGTGCTGGCGCTCAACCTGGGAACCTCCCCAGCTCCCCATGTCCAGCAGATCGCGGCCCAGGAACACGGGGCACGGGCTTTCAAGTTGCCCGACGGCAGCACTTTGTATGTGAATGCCAACACCCGGGTGAAGGTCGACTTCAGTGCGCAGCAGCGCGATGTCTACTTGCAACAGGGCCAGCTGTACCTGGAGGTGGCCGCCGACAAGGAGCGTCCGTTGTGGGTCCACAGCGGCGCGGCAAAGGTGCGCGTGGTGGGTACCGCCTTCGACGTGCGGCGCGGCCAGCACCAGTTGGTGGTCAGCGTCGCCCATGGCCAGGTGGCATTCAGCCCGGACGGCCGGACCGACGACCTGGCACTGCTGGGTGCTCGGCAACGAGCCATCTACGACTTGCAGAAGGGCACCCTGCGCCAGCAGACCCTGGACAACGATGACGTGGCCGACTGGCGTACCGGGCACCTGGCCTTTCGCAACCGCGACCTGGCCAGCCTGGTGGACGAGCTGAACCTCTACCGCCGCCAGCCGGTACAACTGGCCGAAGGTCCACTGGGTGCATACAAGGTTTCCGGCAACCTGGACGTCAACGACCCGGATGCGCTGATCAAGGCCCTGCCCGCGCTGATCCCGGTTAAAACCGTGGCCCTGGCCAATGGCCAGGTGAAGATCGAAGCCCGTTGAATTCGACACATGAGAATATTTTTCATTTGCATATGAGGTTTTTTTTCACTGCCCCGTCTTCCTCCCGTCTGCAATCTGTCCGCAGCGCTTTTCCGGCCTTTAAGCCGATTTGGGGGAAGTCATGTTTCGCGCGCTCTTGCCTGTACCTTTAGTCCATTCCCGCCCGACCCTGCTGGCCGCCTGCCTGGCCTTCAGCCTGCAGGCCCATGCCGGGCCGATCCATTTCCAGTTGCCGGCGCAGCCCCTGGCCGCGTCCCTGAGCCAGATCGCCCAGCAAGCGAAAATCCAGCTGCTGTTCGACGAGCAACTGCTGCGTAACGCCAAGGCGCCAGCCCTGCAAGGCGACTACAGCCCGGAAGAGGCGATCCGCCAGCTGCTGCGCAACGGTCAGTTCAGCCTGGTCAAGGTCGACAACACTTATATCGTGCGCCCTGCCGAAACCAGCCAGAGCAGCGGCTCGGCCTTGCAACTGGGGGCCACGAGCGTGATCGGCAACGGCTCGGTGGTGGACTCCTCCAGCGTCGGCCGCTCGACTCTGAACCAGGCGGAGATCGATCGCCATCAGGCCAACAACGTGGTCAGCCTGATCGATACCCTGCCCGGCGTGAGCCTGGGCGGCTCGCTGAAACCGGGTGGCCAGACCATTAATATCTGGGGCCTGGGAGACGCCGAGGATGTGCCGATCACCGTCGACGGCGCCACCAAGAGCGGCTTCGAGCGCTACCAGCAAGGGGTGATCTTCATCGAGCCGGAACTGATCCGCCGGGTCGAGGTGGAAAAGGGCCCGCACTCGCCCAAGACCGGCAATGGTGGCTTCGGCGGCACCGTGCACACCGAGACCAAGGACGCCCCGGACCTGTTGCAGGACGGGCGCAATGTCGGTGCCATGGTCAAGTACGGCTACAGCAGCAACGACCATCAGCAGGCCTACACCTCTGCGGTCTATGGCCGCACCGACGATCATCGCTTCGATGCCCTGGCCTACTGGACCAAACGCGATGGCGACGACATGAAGCTGGCCAGTTCGATCCCCGATCCGCGCAACCAGTACCTGGTCAACCCCAAGCGCCAGCCCAATACCGCCCAGGACCTGGACGGCCAGCTATTCAAGCTCAACATGCAACTGACCGACGAGCAGCGCCTGGGCTTCACCTACAGCAGCTCCGACAGCGATATCTGGGCCCCCTTCTCGGCCAAGAACTACCCGGAGCCGCCAAGCAAGGCCAACATCGACAAGTACGGCTATGACGGCGCCACCAAGCGCTACCTGGCCCAGCGCAACACCATCGACACCACCTGGCTGGCCAAGTACGAGTACCAGCCGGTGGACAACCCCTGGGTCGACCTCAAGGTCCAGTATTCCAACTCCAAGACCGATCAGACCGACGAACGCGGCCCGACCGCCTTCTATCAACCGGTCACCGGCGGGCGCAAGATCACCGTGGGCTACGAGGACAAGATTCTCGAAGTGACCAACATCAGCCGCTTCAGCACCGGTCCTCTGGACCACGCCTTGACTCTCGGCACGCAGATCCGCAAGCACACCCGCGAGGTGGACATGTGGATGCCGGGCAAGACCTATGAAGTGCCCAAGTACAACTACGGCCACTACCAGCCGGGGTTCATGCCCCATGGCAAGGTCGACAACAACGCCTTCTACATTCAGGACGCGGTGACCCTAGGGGACTTCACCCTGACCCCGTCGCTACGCTATGACCATGTGCGCAACCGTGGCCAGGAAAACGACGCGCCGCTGTACAACAGCACCAACCCCAAGGACGGCCATGACTATGGCGACAAGACCTACACCGGCTGGTCGCCACGGCTCTCGGCGTACTGGAACGTCAACCCGAACCTGGCGCTGTTCGCCGACTACAGCAAGACCTGGCGCGCGCCGGTGATCGACGAACAGTACGAAGTGCAGGCCCCCGGCAGCACCCGCTCGGCCACCAGCCGCAACCTGGACCCGGAACGCATCACCGCGCTGCGGGCGGGAACCATCCACAACTTCTCCAAGCTGCTGACCGACAACGACAGCGCGCAGATCCGCACCACGGTGTTCCAGAACAAGATCAGCGACGAGATTCTCAAGGCCACCGGCATCGGCTGCGCCGAGCAGCTGAGCACCGGCAAGAGCATCGCCCAGGTGTGCAAAGAGTCGCCGATGTCGGTGTATCGCAATATCGGCGACCTGACCATCAAGGGCTTCGAAGTCGAAAGCTACTACGACTCCACCTACCTATTCGGCGCGCTGTCCTATTCGTGGATCACCGGCAAACACCAGGGCGCCTACACCAATCCCTGGGGGCCGAACGTCTGGGCCCGGGACATTCCGCCGCGCAAATGGGTGGCGACCCTGGGCCTGAAGATTCCCCAGTGGGATGCCCAGGTGGGCTGGCAGGGCCAATGGGTGCGCCAGACCGACCGCCTGCCCAGCGACAAGTACCCCAGCGGTCCGGCCAGCGACTTGGGCGACTCCTACTGGAACCAGTACGGCAACGACCGCTACAACGTGCACGGGCTGTTCGCCAACTGGAAACCCCAGCAGGCCTACCTCAAGGGCACCGAAGTCAACTTCACCCTGGACAACATGTTCAACCGCGACTACCGCCCACCGCTCAGTGGCGACAACGCCTACAGCCTGGGGCGCAACGCCAAGATCAGCGTGACGCGGTTCTTCTGAAGGCCTTCGCCTGGCACAGCACGCTGCGCCAGGCGAAGCATCACCGATATATTGCAAGCCTTTAACCCTGCCCTCCTGCCCGCGCCTGCCGGGCTAAGATCGACTCCCCCCTGAAAACCGCTGAAATGCCTTTGGGCGCTTTCAGTCAACTCCATATTGATTCTGTACGATAGATATCGTACAAGCAGGCAAGCATCATGGACAGAGGCTTCAGGAAGGTCAGGCGGGACCTGATCAGTGCACTACAGAGCGGTCACTATCTGCATGCCGCACGCGGCTCGATCGAACTCAAGAACCTGCTGGCCACCGGCGAGGTTTCGGCCGGCCAACTGATCGAGGTCATCGGTGCCTGCAAGGGCAGCGACCACCAGTGCAGTGCCCACCACAGCGTCCCGGACCTTGCCGTCCATGTGCTGAAGAAGGCGGGCTGGTACATCAAGTTCTACTTTATCGAGCCAGATGCGTGGTTCATCAGCGTTCACCGATGAGGACAACCCATGAAACTCTATCTTCAGGGCGACCGGGGCAAGGCACTTTGTGAGCATTGCCAGCAGGTCATGGGCATTACCTACACCCGACGCGACGTGCCCTTCAGCGACGGCAACGGCCAGGCCCGGGAGATCCTGGTGGGGGTCTGCGATCAGTGCGCTACCACGGTAGCCATTCCCCCCCAGTCGACCCCGGCGATCAAGGAAGCGCGCCGCCAGCAACTGACCTCCATCGAGGCGCGGCTGCCTGCGGTCTACCTCGACGTGCTGGACGCCGCGATGCACTCGGTGGCCGAGGACGCCGGGGTGCAGATGCGCAAGCTGTTCTTCAGCTATTACTTCAGCGCCCCCCTTGTACCTGCCCTGGAACAAGTGCACGACGACTTCGCCCAGTACCTGGCCCAACAGGCCGAGGTCCGCCAGATACCTGCCGTGAATGCAATGAAACGCCTGTCGCTTAAGGTGAACCACTATGTGGCCGAGGATCTCGCGCGCCTGCTGCAGGCGACGCGGATGACCCAGACCGAACTGCTGAAATCACTGATCGCGCAGATCCGCCTGGATGTGCTCGAAGGCGGCAACCCGGCGGTGATCGCCGACCTGCGCCAGCTGGTGCGCCTGGGGTTGTGACCTTCGGCCTTGAGCAGAGCCCCTATAGCCCCTGTAGCCCCTTTCGAGCTTTTGCGGCTGCGCAAAGGTCCGCAGGACCTTGCTTGGCATCTACAGCGCAGACCTTGCGCCCCTTCGGGGCGTGCGCAGCTTCGCAGGCTCGGCAGCGGCTTGTATCTCGACTATCGCGTTTACAGACGCGATAGTTCTCGACTGATCATCGGTTGAGGCGAACCAGGTTAAGGTCGGGGGCAGTGGTGCGTCGCTGGCTCAGGTAGCGGGTGCAACTGACCCGCAGGAAGGAGGCGAAGTTCACCACCTCGCCACGGTAGTCCATGACCTCTTCATACAGCTTGGCAATCAGCTGGTTGGTGGTCATGCCGTCCACTTCGGCGATCTCGCCGAGGATGTCCCAGAACTGGTTTTCCAGGCGCAGGGTGGTGACCACGCCACAGATGCGCAGCGAACGCGAACGCGATTCGTAGAGGATCGGGTCGGCCTTGACGTACAGCTCGCACATGGCGTGGTACTCGCTTACAGGGTGATCCGGGTGCCCAGCAGGCCCAGGAAACCGGCCAGCCAGTTGGGATGGGCCGGCCAGGCCGGGGCTGTGGCCAGGTTGCCCTGGACATGGCCTTGCGTCACGGGGATATCGATATAGGTGCCTCCCGCCAACCGCACTTCCGGAGCGCAGGCCGGGTAGGCGCTGCATTCGCGGCCTTCGAGGATGCCCGCCGCCGCCAGCAGTTGCGCACCGTGGCATACCGCGGCAATCGGCTTGCCAGCCCGGTCGAACTCCTTGACCAGTTGCAGCACCTGTTCGTTCAGGCGCAGGTATTCCGGGGCACGGCCGCCGGGGATCAGCAGCGCGTCGTAGTCGCTGGACTGCACCTTGGCGAAGTCGAAGTTCAGGGCGAACAGGTGCCCAGGCTTCTCGCTGTAGGTCTGGTCGCCCTCGAAGTCGTGGATGGCCGTGCGCACGGTCTGCCCGGCGCTCTTGTCCGGGCACACGGCGTGCACCGTGTGCCCGACCATCAGCAGGGCCTGGAACGGCACCATCGCTTCGTAGTCTTCGACGTAGTCGCCAACCAGCATGAGGATCTTTTTCGCGGCCATGGAGTGGACTCCTTTTAAACAAGCACGTGGGCGGAAGGAGTATTCAAGGTAGTCCTTATCCTTGCGGCCGGGTAATAACCGACTACTACAGCTGCAAGCCACAAGCGGCAAGTTCGAAGCTTATCCCGCGAGGTAGCCGTCGGCCTTGAGCAGGGTTTCCAGGCAGTGTTCGCTGATGCGGTAGAAGGCCTTGAGTTCGTCGATCCGCGCCAGCAACTGGGTCGGATCCTGGGGCTCGGCACGCTTGACCGCGAGGATCATCTTGTTCTTGTTGGTGTGCTCCAGGGAGATGAACTCGAAGACCTTGGTTTCGTAACCACAGGCCTCGAGGAACAGCGCCCGCAGGCTGTCGGTGACCATCTCGGCCTGCTGCCCCAGGTGCAGGCCGTATTGCAGCATCGGCTTGAGCAACGCCGGACTCTGGATCTGCTGGCGGATCTGCTTGTGGCAGCACGGCGAGCACATGATGATCGCCGCCCCGGAGCGGATGCCGGTGTGGATCGCGTAGTCGGTGGCGATGTCGCAGGCATGCAGGGCGATCATCACTTCCAGTTCGCTGGGGGCCACGCTGCGCACATCACCGCACTTGAACACCAGGCCGGGATGCTCCAGGCGCGCGGCGGCGGCGTTGCACAGGGTCACCATGTCTTCGCGCAGCTCGACCCCGGTGACCTCGCCCTGGGCCTTGAGGGTATTGCGCAGGTAGTCGTGGATGGCGAAGGTCAGGTAACCCTTGCCTGAGCCGAAGTCCGCCACTCGCACCGGCTGCGCAAGGTCGATCGGCGAGCTGCCCAGGGCATGGCTGAAGACTTCGATGAACTTGTTGATCTGCTTCCACTTGCGCGACATCGCCGGAATCAGCTCGTGCTGCTTGTTGGTCACGCCCAGGTCGGCGAGGAACGGCCGGTCCAGGTCGAGGAAGCGGTTCTTCTCGCGGTTGTGCTCGGCGGACGGCACATCGCGCTGGGTTTGCGGCTTGCCCTTGAACAACGAGCTCTTGCCCTTCTTGCTGTACTCCAGCTGGATCTCATCGGTCAGGGTCAGCAAATGGGCGTTCTTGAACGAAGCCGGCAGCAGCTCGGCGATGGCGGCAATGCCTTCGTCCAGGGAGAAGTTCTTGGTGATATCGCGGGTCTTGTAGCGATAGACGAAGGACAGGCACGGCTGCTCCTTGACCGTCAGCTGCTTGATGATCAGCCGTTGCAGGTCCGCCTCGGCGCCCACGTGCTTGGCCAGCACCAGCTTGATGAAGGCGTTTTGCGCCAGGCTGGTCTCCAGCAATTGCAGGAACTGGGCATGGTGGTCCGGCGCGGGCCGGACGGAAGGTGCGGTGACGGACATGGGGGCAGGAGCCTCGGGCGGTGCGGGGTGCGAATCGGGAAATGGCGGGTATTTTAGGGGGGATGGGCCGTCGGGGCACGGAGTTATTGACCCGACGGCGCAGATTCTTCAGCAACCGAGCCCTCAGGGCTCAGTTGAGCACCACCAGGCGGTTGGGCAGCTCGTTGCGCGATTGGGTCAGGGGCACGTGCTCCTTGAGCAGCTCGCCACTGGAGTCGATGCAGTCGAGAAAGCCCTGCAAGGTCTGGCCTTGCCTCACCTGCTGGGTGAAGGCGCGGACGATGGTGTCCCAGCGCTTGTCGTCCAGGCGCTTGGAAATACCCTCGTCCACCAGGATCTCCACGTAGCGCTCGGCCTCGCTGACGAAGATCAGCACCCCGGTACCACCAACGGTGTGGTGCAGGTTCTGCTCGAGGAACTGGCGCCGGGCCAGGTTCGAGGCCCGCCAATGCCTTACCGAACGCGGGATCAGCCGGGTGGTGATCCGCGGCAGGCGGAACACCAGGCACAGCACGATGAAGGTCGCCCATTGCGCCAGCAACAACAGGTGCATGTTCAGCCAGCCGGTGACGTAGTGCACCAGGCCTGGCACCACCAGCGCCACGAGGCTGGCCCAGAGCAGCGGGATATAGGCGTAGTCGTCGGCTCGGGCGGCCAGCACCGTCACCAGTTCGGCGTCGGTTTGCTGCTCCACCCGGGCAATGGCTTCGGCCACCTGCCGTTGTTCGAATTCACTGAGTAATGCCATGTCGTTGGATATCCGATTTTTTATTTTGAGTTACCAGCCACCGGACGAACCACCGCCGCCGAAGCTGCCGCCGCCACCGCTGAAACCGCCACCGCCGGACCCGCCGCCAAATCCGCCGCCTCCGAAACCACCACCGCCACCGCGGCCGCTGGTGGTGGAGATCAAACCGAGCGCCTGCGCGACCATGATCACCAGGATGAACAGCAGCACCAGGAAGATGAACAGCAATGGATGGCGCTGCACAAAGTCATCCTGGCCACTGCTCTGCCCCGTATCGTATGCGGTGGCTGGCTCATCCAGCGGCGTGCCGCCCAGCACCAGGAGCATCGCCGAAACCCCGTCGCTGATGCCCTTGCTGAACTGCCCGTTCTTGAACGCCGGGGTGATGACCTGGTTGATGATCACCGAGGCCTGGGCATCGGTCAGGCGATCCTCCAGGCCATAGCCCACTTCGATGCGCAGCTTGCGCTCATCCCGGGCAACGATCAGCAGCGCGCCGTTGTTCTTGTCCTTCTGGCCGATGCCCCAGTGGCGCCCCAGCTGGTAGCCATAATCCTCGATGGTGGCGCCCTGCAGGTTCGCCAGGGTCACCACCACCAATTGTTCACTGGTGGCCTGCTCATGGGCTGCAAGTTCCTGGGTCAACTGGGCGCGCGTGGCCGGCTCGAGCATCTGCGCATCGTCCACCACTCGCCCGCTCAGGGCCGGGAACTTCAGCTCGGCCTGGGCCGAAATCGCCAAGACCCAGAGCAACAGCACCAGGCCGATTTTATAGAGTCGCATCAGCACCTCGTCCTCAATGACTTTTCGCTTGCACTACCAACTGCCGGATGCCCCGCCACCACCAAAACCGCCACCGCCGCCCCTGAAACCATCCGAATCGGAACTTGCGCCGGAACTCGAACTGCCGGAGTCGAACCAGTCGAATGAACTGCTCGATCCCGAATCACGCTCGGCCCTGGGTTCACGTGTGGGCGGATCATCGCTGGCACGGCCTGGTTCAGCCTCGCTGTTGCGCCACGAAGCCAGGATCGCGCCCAGGGGCAAGACAGCGAACACCAGGAAGAACAACACCTTGAACCACCACATCCATTCGATCTGCTGGTACCAGCTCTGCACCACCCAGCGGTGCGCCAGCATCCGCGTGCTGTTGGGCTCCAGCAGACGCACGATGGAGGTGGTGCCGGTAATGATCCCGGAGGAGTACAGCTCATCCTTGAAATACGGAATGATCGAGTCGTTGATAATGAGGTGCGCCCAGATATCGTCGATCCGCCCTTCCAGGCCGTAACCCACTTCGATCCGCACCTTGCGATCATCCTTGGCCACCAGCAGCAGGACTCCGTTGTTCTTGTCCTTCTGGCCGATCCCCCAGTGCCGGCCCAGTCGCAGGCCGAACTCCTCGATGCTGTAGCCGCCCAGGCTCGGCACAGTGACCACCACCACCTGGTCGGTGGTGCTCTGCTCGAGCCGTTCGAGCATCTGCGTCAGGTAGACCTGCGCCGAAGGCGTGAGCATCTGCGCCGTGTCCACCACCCTGCCCGTCAGCTTGGGGAACAGGCTTTCAAGCGGCACCGCTGTCGCAGTGGCCGGTACGGGCCCGACCTGGACAGTGGGTTGCGCCGAACGCAACTGCATCCCATCCGTGGGCGTTGGCCCTGGTTGCTGCGCCAGTACGGCGCCACTCACCAGCCATAGCCACAGCAGCGCGCCTCGCAGCACGCGCTGCCCGTGGTTCATCAGAATTTCACTTGCGGGGCCTTGTCGGCGTCGGGGCTGGTGGCCTCGAACGACTCGCGCACCGGCAGGTCGCTGTACATCAGGCTATGCCACAGGCGACCGGGGAAGGTACGGATCTCGGTGTTGTACTTCTGCACCGCCAGGATGAAGTCACGGCGGGCCACGGCGATACGATTCTCGGTGCCCTCGAGCTGGGATTGCAGGGCCAGGAAGTTCTGGTTGGCCTTGAGATCCGGGTAGCGCTCGGAAACCACCATCAGGCGGCTCAGGGCACCGCTCAACTGGTCCTGGGCCTGCTGGAACTGCTTGAGTTTTTCCGGGTTGTCCAGGGTGCTGGCGTCCACTTGGATCGAGGTCGCCTTGGCCCGGGCCTCGATCACCGCAGTCAGGGTTTCCTGCTCGTGCTTGGCGTAGCCCTTGACGGTCTCCACCAGGTTGGGAATCAGGTCGGCACGGCGCTGGTACTGGTTCTGCACCTGGCCCCAATCGGCCTTGACCTGCTCGTCGAGGGTAGGAATGTTGTTGATGCCGCAGCCGCTGAGCAGGCTGGTGAGCAGCAACAGGGCGGCGACAGGCCAGCTCGAGCGCAGGCTTTGGGTGAGGTTCATGGGTGAGGCTCCTTGCACAACCTGGTTGAAGAGAATCTTTTGCCCGTGTTTTCAGGCCCTGGCAGGGCAAAATCTGCCAACGCTACTGGAATGCATCGCGCTGATGGGCTAAAAGATGCCCAGCGCGAAAAAGAGTTCAGAAATAAGACTGTGTGAAAACGTCGCGAGTCAAGGCAAGACAAGCCTGTTTTTAACGCCGTATTGCCGAATGCAGCAGTTTTCACACGGCCTGAAGTGTGCGGGAATTATCTGAACAACAATAGCTGCCCCCTAAATTTTGGCTGTTCGGCGCGTCACTCATGCGTCGGTCTTGAGCCCTTGAGAACAAATTCATGAAGAAGCTGTGTTTGCTGGGGCTGCTGGTCAGCCTGGCCAGTCACCCTGTATTGGCCGAGTCTGCCCCGGTCCCCTTGGAGAACAAGGAAGCCTTTATCACCGATCTGCTCAAGCGGATGACCCTGCAGGAAAAGATCGGCCAGTTGCGCCTGATCAGCATCGGCCCGGAAATGCCCCGGGAACTGATCCGCAAGGAGATCGCCGCCGGTAATATCGGAGCCACCTTCAACTCCATCTCGCGCCCGGAAAACCGGCCGATGCAGGACGCGGCCATGCGCAGCCGCCTGAAGATCCCGATGTTCTTCGCCTACGACGTGATCCACGGCCACCGGACCATCTTCCCCATCAGCCTGGCCCTGGCCTCCAGCTGGGACATGGACGCCATCGGCCGCTCCGGGCGTATCGCCGCCCAGGAAGCCAGCGCCGACAGCCTGGACATCACCTTCGCACCGATGGTCGACATCTCCCGCGATGCACGCTGGGGCCGGACGTCCGAAGGCTTCGGCGAAGACACCTACCTGGTCTCGCGAATCGCCAAGGTGATGGTCAACGCCTACCAGGGCAAGAGCCCGGCGGCACCCGACAGCATCATGGCCAGCGTCAAGCACTTCGCCCTGTACGGTGCGGTGGAAGGCGGTCGCGACTACAACATCGTCGACATGAGCCCGGTGAAGATGTACCAGGACTACCTGCCGCCCTACCGCGCGGCGATCGACGCCGGTGCCGGTGGGGTGATGGTGGCCCTGAACTCGATCAATGGCGTGCCCGCCACCTCCAACACCTGGTTGATGAACGACCTGCTGCGCAAGGAGTGGGGCTTCAAGGGCCTGGCGGTGAGCGACCACGGCGCGATCATCGAACTGATCCGCCATGGCGTCGCCAAGGACGGTCGCGAGGCCGCCAAGCTGGCGATCAAGGCCGGCATCGACATGAGCATGAACGACTCGCTGTATGGCAAGGAATTGCCCGGGCTGCTCAAGTCCGGCGAGATCGAACAGAAGGACATCGACAACGCCGTGCGTGAGGTGTTGGGGGCCAAGTACGACATGGGCCTGTTCAAGGATCCGTACCTGCGCATCGGCAAGGCCGAGGACGATCCGGCCGACACCAACGCCGAGAGCCGCCTGCACCGCAGCGACGCCCGGGATATCGCCCGGCGCAGCCTGGTACTGCTGAAGAACCAGAACGACACCCTGCCGCTGAAAAAGACCGCCAGGATCGCCGTGGTCGGCCCATTGGCCAAGGCACCGATCGACATGATGGGCAGCTGGGCCGCCGCCGGCGTGCCGGCGCAATCGGTGACCCTCTACGACGGCATGCGCAATGTGCTGGGCGACCAGGCCCGGCTGGTCTACGCCCGGGGCTCGAACATTACCGACGACAAGAAGGTGGTGGACTACCTGAACTTCCTCAACTTCGACGCCCCGGAAGTGGTGGACGACCCACGTCCGGCGCAACAGATGATCGACGAGGCCGTGAAGGCAGCCCAGGCTTCTGACGTGATCGTCGCCGCCGTGGGCGAGTCGCGGGGCATGTCCCATGAATCCTCGAGCCGCACCGAGCTGAACATCCCGGCCAGCCAGCGGGCGCTGATCAAGGCCCTCAAGGCCACCGGCAAGCCCCTGGTGCTGGTGCTGATGAATGGCCGGCCACTGACCCTGCTGGAGGAAAACCAGCAGGCCGACGCGATCCTGGAAACCTGGTTCAGCGGCACCGAGGGCGGCAACGCCATCGCCGACGTGCTGTTCGGCGACTACAACCCCTCGGGCAAGTTGCCGATCACCTTCCCGCGCTCCGTGGGCCAGATCCCGACCTACTACAACCACCTGACCATCGGCCGGCCGTTCACCCCGGGCAAGCCGGGCAACTACACCTCGCAGTACTTCGATGACATCACCGGCCCGCTGTTCCCGTTCGGCTATGGCTTGAGCTACACCCGCTTCAGCCTGTCGGACATGGCCCTGTCCGCCACCACCTTGCACAAGGGCGGCAAGCTGGAGGCCAGCGTGACCTTGAAGAACACCGGCAAGCGTGATGGCGAGACCGTGGTGCAGTTGTACATCCAGGATGTGGCCGGCTCGATCATTCGTCCGATCAAGGAGCTGAAGAACTTCCAGAAGGTCATGCTCAAGGCCGGCGAAGAGAAGGTCATCCGCTTCGACATCAACGAAGACGACCTGAAGTTCTACAACGCCCAGCTCAAGTACGCCGCCGAACCTGGCGACTTCAACGTACAGATCGGCCTGGATTCCCAGGACGTCCAGCAACAGAGCTTCGAACTGCTCTGATCCCCCTCACCGGCTGGCGCATGACCTGCGTCGGCCGGCTGCCTCTGCAATCCCCTGTAATCCCCGCAATCGCTGCAATATCTGCAGCCGCTGCCGAGCCTGGGAGGCTGCGCAAAGGTCCGCAGGACCTTGCTTGTCGATCTCCCGCCAGCCTCCATCGGACCCACGACCGCCGCGACCGCTTCGCGCTCATGCGCAGCCTGCGGCAGCGGCTACAGTCAGCCGTATCAGCCGTGACGGTCAGCCGCGCCGATCCAGCAGGTTGACCACCAGGCGATCGACCCAGCCCCAGATCCGCTGCTTGATCCGGCGCCACAAAGGCCGGTTGCGCCACACCGCCAGGCTGACCTCCTCGCTCTGGACAAAGTCCCTCTCGAAGCTCGCCACCACTGCGGCGGTCAGCGCCGGGTCCAGGGCTTCCAGGTTGGCTTCCAGGTTGAAGCGCAGGTTCCAGTGGTCGAAGTTGCATGAGCCGACGCTCACCCAATCGTCCACCAGCACCATCTTCAGGTGCAGGAAACAGGGCTGGTACTCGAAGATCCGCACCCCGGCCTTGAGCAGGCGCGGATAGTAGCGGTGCCCGGCATAGCGCACCGCCGGGTGGTCGGTACGGGGGCCGGTCAGCAGCAGGCGCACATCCAGGCCCCGGGCCGCCGCCTTGCGCAGCGAGCGACGCACCGACCAGGTGGGCAGGAAGTACGGCGTGGCCAGCCAGACCCGTCGTTGGCCGCTGTGCAGGGCCCGGATCAACGAATGCAGGATATCGCGATGCTGGCGGGCATCGGCATAGGCCACCCGGCCCATGCCCTCGCCGCTATCGGGCAGGCGCGGCAAGCGTTGCAGGCCGAAATCGGCGTTGGGTTTCCAGGCTCCGCGATGCGGGTTGGCATCCCACTGGCGGTCGAACAGCACCTGCCAGTCAGCCACCATCGGGCCGCTGATCTGCACCATCACCTCGTGCCAGTCGCAGCTGTTGCGTTCCGGCAGCCAGAATTCGTCGGTGACCCCGGTTCCCCCTACCACCGCCAGGGAACGGTCCACCAACAGCAGCTTGCGATGATCGCGATAGAGGTTGAGCCAGCCCTGGCGCCACTGCAGGCGGTTGTACAAGCGCAACTCGACGCCAGCGTCGGTCAAGCTGCGGCGCAGGGCCTGGGTGAAGGCCAGGCTGCCATAGTCGTCGAACAGGCAGCGTACCCGTACGCCGCGCTCGGCGGCCTGGACCAGAGCCTGGACCATGGCCTGCGCGCAGGAGCCGGCTTCCACCAGGTACAACTCCAGCTCCACCTGCTGCTGGGCGCGGGCAATGGCCACCAGCATGCGTGGGAAGAACTCGGGCCCGTCGACCAGTAACTCGAAGCGGTTGCCTTCGCGCCAGGGGAAAACCGCTCCGCGCATTTCAGCGCGCCGTGAAGATCAGCACCGCACCCACCGGTACCGAGAAACTGATGGCCGACAAACCGGCGACCTTGCGCAGGCTGTCCAGGCCCGGCGCCAGGTTGAAATCCTCGGCGTTGAGGACCAGGGGCTCCAGGGTCACCACCTGGAAACGCCGCTCGTCCAGGCGCGTGGCCAGCAACTCGGCGTTGTAGGTGTGCTCCTGGCCGTGCAGGCTCACAGTGATCGGCAGCAGCAGTTCGATCTGCGCGCCATTGGCCAGGTCGTTGATCGGCCGCAGGTTGATCTGCGCAGTGACCCGGGCCTCGGGAAACTGCTGGACCTGGAACAGGTCCTGGCGCATGCGTTCGTCACGCAGGGGGATGCCGCTGCTGACCGAGTCCAGCTCCAGCTGCAGCTGGGCCAGTCCCTTGCCATCGACCTTGCCATGCAGCACCAGGAAGCGCTGGACCTCGCAAATGCTGGCGTTCTTGGTGGTCACGAAGGAAATACGCGAGGACTCGTTGTCCAGGTACCAGTTGGCCTGGGCCGGAAGGGCCAGCACTGCCAGCAGGCTGAGAAGAAGGCGGATCGAGGTACGCATGCAAGCTCCCGAGAACAGAAGGCGCCACCTTAACCGGGCGCCCGGAGGCTGGCAAACCCTCGGGACACCGTTAGCCGGGGCTAAAGGCGATTGATACGGTGCCAAAAGAGGTGTCGGCAATCATGGCCAGGCCACCTGCACGATGGCTGATCAGGGCAAGGCGCCCATGCGTCGACGCGGGAAAGCCACGGCGGCAGGCGGGATTCAGGCGAAGGTCTTCTGCAATTGCCCGACCGTCTCGGCCAACAGCCCCAGGTACTGATGGCGTACCTGCTCGACACAGGACAGATCCTGCGGCCAATGCAGGGCAATGCTGCCCACCACCCGGCCGTCGACCTGCAGCGGCAGGGCCACGGCACGGATCAGGAACGGCAGGCGCACCGGGTATTCCCAATAGCCCTCGGTACGCTGGCCGAACCCCTGGTGTTGGAACTGCACGCTTGGTTGCAGCCAGGCCTCGATCGGCTCGGCTTCGCGTGCTGCCAGGCGCTCGACTTCCGCCCTGGGCAAGGCACCGAGGCAGGCCTTGCCCATGGCTGAATGAAACAGGCTGGCGTGCTGGCCGACCACGCGGCTGCTACTGCTCGGATAGCGCTTGCGCAAGACCTCGGGCACCACGCTCTCCAGGACCTCCAGGTGCTCGCCGTCGAAACTCGACAGGTCGCTGACCAGCCCGGTGCGGGCGCTCAGCTCCAGCAGCCAGGGCCCGGCGCGCTCGGCCAATTGGCGCTTGAAGCGCTGCCGGCTGTCACCGAACAGGCTGCGGGCACTCAGGCAATAGCGCCTGTCGCTCAGGCCACGGTAGATCCAACCCTGCTCTTGCAGGGTCAGCAACAGGCGCGACACCGTGGCCTTGGGCAAGCCGGTCAGGTAGTGCAACTCTTCCAGGCCCAGGGCCTGGTGCTGGCCCAACAGCTCGACGATGGCCAAGGCCCGCTCCACTGAACGCACGCCTGCGCTTTCTAACTTGCTGGCCATGGTCCGGACTCTCTGCTTGAGGATGAGTAAGGAATTTCTCAGCAAGATGCGGGCCCCCGCGACCTCGCCATTGCCCCTGCCTGATTACCGGATATTGCCAGGAGGTCGCCGGCGCACCCACTGCGTGAGTTGCTCATGGGCCTGGGCCAGTTGCAGCACGGCCAGGTCGGCCTGGGGCGGGCCGATGATCTGCATGCCCATGGGCAGGCCGGCCAGGTTGAAGCCCACCGGGATGCTGATGCAGGGCAAGCCGGCCAGGGTCGGGCCGATCACCACTTCCATCCAGCGGTGATAGGTGTCCATTTCCTGCCCGGCGACCTGGCGTGGCCAGGCTTGGCGTGCATCGAAAGGAAACACCTGGGCGGTGGGCAGCAGCAGGAAATCGTAACGCTCGAACAACCGCAGCAGCGCCCGGTACCAATCGCTGCGGCTCTGGCAGGCGCGATACACATCGGCCGCGCCGAGGCTGGCCGCGCCCTCCACCTCCCAGCGGGCCTCGGGCTTGAGCCAGCGACGCTTGTCAGGATCGTTGTACAGCAGGCCCAGGGAACCCTGGACCAGCCAGTGCCGGTGCACCAGCCAGCAATCCCACAGCTGGGCCAGGGAGAACTCCGGCTGGCAGCTGTCCACCTCGCAACCCAGGTCGAGAAAATCCCCCAGGGCCTTCTCGCACAGCGCCAGCACCCCCTGCTCCATGGCCAGGTAACCGTTGTAGTTCCCCAGCCAGCCCAGGCGTAGCCCGCGTACATCCCGCTGCAGGGAGGCCCCCAGCGCGGCCGGGTCATCCTTCAGCGACAGAGGCGCGCGGGGATCGTAGCCGGCCTGGGTCGCCAGCAGCCGGGCGACGTCGGCCACGGTGCGGCCCATGGGGCCTTCGGTGGCCAGTTGCTGGACGAACAGCTCCGGCGCCGGGCCATGGGGCACCCGGCCCAGGGAGGGGCGCATGCCGAACACGTTGTTGAACGCCGCCGGGTTGCGCAGCGAGCCCATCATGTCGCTGCCATCGGCCACCGGCAGCATGCGCAGCGCCAGGGCCACTGCCGCCCCGCCGCTACTGCCGCCGGCGCTCAGGTTGCTGTCGTAGGCATTGCCGGTGGTGCCGAACAGCTGGTTGTAGGTATGCGAGCCCAGGCCGAACTCCGGGACATTGCTCTTGCCGACGATCAACGCCCCGCTGGCGCGTACCCGGGCCACGCTGATGGCATCCTCGCCGGGCACCTGAGTGGCAAACAGCGGCGAACCAAGGCTGGTGGTCAGCCCGGCGGTGGCTGCCAGGTCCTTGATCGCCTGCGGCATGCCATGCATCCAGCCCAGGGATTGGCCCCGGGCCAGTTGTCGGTCGCGCTGGTCGGCCTCGTCCAGGAGGATTTCGGGCGCACGCAGCGAAACCAGGGCATTGGCCTGCGGGTTCACGCGCTCGATCTGCGCCAGGTAGGCCTGCATCACCTCCCGGCAGGACAGTTCGCGGCCATGGATCGCCGCGGACAATGCCAGGGCATCGAGTTCGACGATCGAGTCGCCAGACACGGGTTCGTGAAGCTTGCTCAAGACGCACCTCCCAGGGGCAAGGTCGCAGGTTTGTTCTGCCGGAGCGGATCGTGCAGGTAGTAGATGGCCAGCAAGCTCAGCAGCGACGTCAGCAATACATAGAACGCAGGCGCCACCGGCGTGGCCATGGTCTTGCTCAGCCAGGTCACCACCAGCGGTGCGAAGCCACCGAACAGCATCACTGCGACGTTATACGCCACCGACACGCCGGTGGAACGCACCTCGATGGGAAACTGCTCGGCCAGGGCGGTGGGCGCAGGGCCGAAGCAACCGCCGATGGCGCTGCACAGCAGCAGTTGCATCACCAGCAGGCGCTCGATGGACGGTGCGGCCGCGATCCAGGCATACAAGGGGTAGACCATGACGAAGAACACCAGGGTGAAGACCATCAGCACCGGCCGCCGGCCATGACGGTCCGACAATGCCCCGGCCAGCGGGATGACCAGGGTCATCAGCGCCACCGCAAGCATCTGCACCAGCAGCACCTGGTCCAGGGGCAGGCCGAGATTGTTGTGGGCGAAGGTCGGCATGTTCACCAGCAGCACATAGAACGACACCGTGGCACCGCAGGCCAGGCCCATGGCCACCAGGATGCCCCGGCGATGGGTACGGATGATCTCCAGCAGCCCCGGGCCTTTGCCACGCACCTGCTTGCGAGCCTCGACGAAGACTTGCGGTTCGTCCATGTACTTGCGAATCCACAGGCCCAGCGGAGCGATCAGCAGGCCGAACACGAAGGGCAGGCGCCACCCCCACTGCTCCAGGGCCTGGGGCGAGAAGAAATGCGTCACCGCCGCCGCCATCGCCGCACCGCTGAACACCGCCAGGCACTGCCCCACCAATTGCCATGAGCCGTACAGGCCCTTGCGGTGGGGCGGTGCGCTCTCCACCAGGTAGGCCGTGGCACTGGCATATTCGCCGCCGGTGGCGAACCCCTGGAGCATGCGCGCCACCACCACCAGCAACGGCGCGCCGAGCCCGATGGCGGCGTAGGTGGGGGTGAAGACAATGATCGCGATGGCCAGGGTCATCAACTGGATGATCAACAGCATGGCCGCCTTGCGCCCCTTGCGATCGGAGTAGATGCCCAGCAACACACCACCCACCGGACGCATGAAGAAGCCCACGCCGAAGGTGGCCAGGGCCATCAGCAGGGAAGTGTATTCATCGCTGCCGGGAAAGAACTGGCGGGCGATGAAGCTGGCGAGAAAGCCGTAGATGATGAAGTCGTACCACTCCAGGGCATTGCCGATGACGGCGGCAACCACCTGCCGGGTCTTGGAAACAGCGGGGGGCGAAAGGCTCATGGAAAGCTCCACACGGACTTTTGAGCCTTCTTGCGGGCTCGTTGAAGTGCCGGGCGCACGCAAGGGCACCCGGGGAACTGGCAAATACCTGGAGAACGACGCTCAGAGCGGCTTGAGCCAACTCTCCGCCAGGGCGCCCCAGTAGGCGGCGCCGGTGAGCAGGATGTCGTCGTTGAAGTCGTAGGCCGGGTTATGCACCATCGGCTGCCCCACGCCATTGCCGATGAACAGGTAGCTGCCCGGGCAACGCTGGAGCATCCAGCCGAAGTCCTCGCTGCCCATCAGCTTTGGCGTATTGCCATCCACTGCGCTGTCCCCCAGCAATTCCACGGCCACCTGCCGGGCGAACTCGGTCTCGGCCGGGCTGTTGACCAGCACCGGATAGGCCGGGCGATGGAGGATGCTGGCGGTGCAGCCATAGCTTGCGGCCTGGGTCTGGATGATCGCCCTGACCCGCTCCAGCACCTGTTCACGCACCGGTGCGTCGAGGGCGCGCAGGCTCAAGCGCAGCAGTGCCTGCTGGGGAATCACGTTGGCGGCCTCGCCAGCCTGCAGGGCGCCGACGGTGACCACCGCCGCCCGCTGCGCATCGATGTTGCGCGCCACCACCGTCTGCAAGGCCATGACCATGCTGGCCGCCGCCACCAGCGGATCCACCGCCAGATGCGGCATGGAACCATGGCCACCTACACCTTCGACCACCACCTCGAGCAAGTCCTGGGACGCCATCATCGCTCCCTGGCGAAACCCCAGGTGCCCTGCCGGCAAGCCCGGCATGTTGTGCAGGCCGAACAGCGCATCGCAGGGGAAACGCTCCAGCAAGCCGTCGGCGAGCATCGCCTCGGCACCGCCCTGGCCCTCCTCCGCCGGCTGGAAGATCAGGTTCAGGGTGCCGTCGAATTGCCGGGTGGCCGCCAGGTAGCGGGCGGCGCCGAGCAGGATGGTGGTGTGGCCATCATGCCCGCAGGCGTGCATGCAGCCATGGTGGCGACTGCTGTGGGGCGCGTCGCTGGCTTCGACGATAGGCAGGGCGTCCATGTCCGCCCGCAGGCCCAGGGTGCGCGAGCTGCTGCCGTTGCGCAGGACGCCCACCAACCCGGTGCAGCCGATGCCCTGGTGCACCTCGTAGCCCCAGTCTTGCAGGCAGCGAGCCACCAGAGCCGCGGTGCGGTTTTCCTGGAATCCCAGTTCGGGGTGGGCATGGATGTCGTGGCGGATGGCACGCAAGTCGCCGGCGATGTCATTGAGCCAGGCAAGGATGTGCTGGTGTCGGGTCATGGCGTCTGTCCTCTGGCCGGGTGGGTTCCCGTGCTTGTTGTACGCAGCTCGGTGGTAGCTAACCGCGACCCGGCGCCAGGGACAATCGAATGTGGTTCCACAGGATGGAACAGCAGGCGGTTCAGGGATCGAGGCGGCAGCCCTGCCGGTTCCCTTGCCAGGTGGCGCTGTGGGTGCGCCCCAGGGCGCTGGCGGTGATCCGCCGTGATGCCGGCTCATCGACCAGGTTGCTGATGGGCAGGTATTGGCGCACGTACCCGCGGCAATAATCAGCCGGATGCTCCATCACATAGCGGCAGGAGCAGTATTCCTTGGCGGTGTAGGCGCCGAGGATATCCGGGAATGCCTGGAGCGCCTCCCGTTGCTGCCAGGCCCAGCCCGATAGCGCCAGCGACCCGGCCAGCAGCAGGCAGAGCAGCGGGTGGCGCAGGACGAAGGCCCGGCGGCTCATGGCTGCTCCGGGGTAGGAAATGCCGCCAGCACCCGCTTGAGCAATTCGTTGTGCTGGTAGCTGCCGTCGCGATCGTCGCCATAGCGCACGATCACCAGGCGCTGCTGCGGCACTATGTACAGCGCCTGGCCCCAATGGCCCAGGGCGGCGTAGGTATCCTCCGGCGCATCCGGCCAGGGCCGGGGCGCGCCGTCCACGATGCGATTGAGCCACCAGTGCCCACCCGCCACGGCAACGTCCTGGCCCGCCCGGTAGCCGGCGAACGGCGTGCGGCAGAACTCGACCCAGGCCCTGGGCAGCAGTTGCCGGTCGTGCCAGCGCCCCTCGCGCTGCATCAGCAAGCCGATGCGGGCCAGGTCCCGGGCACTCATATAAAGGTAGGAAGACGCCACGAAGGTGCCGGCCGCATCCCGCTCCCATACTGCCTGGCGGATATCCAGGGGCTCGAACAGGGCACGCCAGGGATAGTCCGGATATTGCTGCGCCCCCAGCATGCCGCGCAGGCTGGCCGCCAACAGGTTGCTGTCGCCGCTGGAATAACGAAAGGCCTGGCCCGGTGGGCTGGCCGCCTGGTGCTGCGCGGCGAACGCCGCCATGTCGCGGTGGCCCCGGGTGTAGAGCATGGCCACCACCGATGAATTGAGCGGCGCGTACTCGTAGTCTTCCTGCCAGTCCAGGCCCGAGGCCCAGTGCAAAAGGTCGGCCATGGTGATGCCAGGGTGGGGCTTGAGCGCCGGATAGAAATTCGCCGCCGGATCTTGCAGGCCGAAGCGCCCCTCGCCGGACGCGACGCCCATGAGCACCGCCAGCACGCTCTTGCTGGCGGACCAGATCAGGTGGGGAGTCTGTGGCCCGGTCTCGCCGGCATAGCGTTCGTAGACCAGCCGGCCATCACGCACCACCAGCAGGGCATCGGTGCGTACCCCCTGGCGCGACTCGTCGTCACGCGGGGCGAAGGCATAGGCCTCCAGGGCCTGGAGCGCCGGACCCGAGGGCAAGGCTTCGCGCGGCCATTGCTCGGCTGGCCAGTCCTCGGCCCGGGCCGGCAGGCCGAGCACGACAAGCAGCACCAGCAGGATCGAGCCCTTGGCCATGGACGACACTCGAGAAAAACCGATGGCCGAGCCTAATCGAGGTTGATGACAGTTTTGCTGCAAGCGCCGGGGCTCAGCGGCCAGCCGGTTGCTGCAAGGCCGCCAGGGCCTTGGCCAGGCGCTGGGCCCGGGCGCCGGCGGCCAGCTCGAGCAGGGCCTGGTCGCGGCTCCACTGTTCGCGCCAGAACTCGGGCCCCTGGGCGAATGCCATGGCGATCTCCGGCTTCAGGGTTTCGAACTGCACGAACAACCCACCCAGCAGGACGTGCCCGCCGGCCAGGGCCGGGTTCTGCCGGCTGGCTTCGGCACAGCCGGCCAGCAACGCCAGCAATTGCAGGAGCAGCGGCTGCGGCCAGCCGCTGTCCTGGCCGACACCATGGAGCCAGGCCGCCATGGCGCTGAGGACATAGATGTCTTCCAGGGTGCGGAAGGGTTTGACATAGGCATCCCAGCCATCGCCGGCCAGCAGTTCACAGGCAGCATTGTCCAGGAGCAGGCAACCGTGGCTGATCTCCGGCATCAGGGCGATCGCCGGCAGAGTCTGGACCTTGACCCCGGGCTCGCCCGGATAGACCACAGTCAGCCGCAGCGCCGCCCGCTCCCCGGGGGCCTCGCAACGGGCCGCCACCAGCAGCCAGTCGGCGGCGTCCCCGGCGGTGACGAAATCCTTGCGCCCGTGCAGGCGCAGATCCTGCAGCCGGGTCTGCATGTCCGCCGGGCGCAGGCTGCGACGTTCAGTCGCGCATAAGGCGCCCAGGCTCAGCGGCGCACTGGGCCACAACATGCGCAATGCCGCCTGGTAACCCACCAGGAACGCCAGGCCCGGGGTCGCCATCAGGCGCCCGCCAAGCACCGCCAGCTCGAATGGCGTGACCGTGCCCAGGTGGGCCAGCAAAGCGCCGTAACCCTCCGCCAGATCAGGGGTTGCGGGCAGTCGTTCATGGCTCTCGAGCAGGGCTTGCCAGGGCATTTCGAAGGTCCTCAGGGGCTGTCACACAAGCATCACCAAAGTTTCATGGCGATGACACCGCGGCTACATAGCCTGACTTTGCACAACAAAGTCGATTGGCTGCAACCCAAGGCGGGTCGCTGGCCCGCACGGAGATTCACGATGACTCAGATCGCCCGCATCAACGACACCGGTACTGAACGCCGCCTGCAAGCCGAACGCCTGATCGGCGCCCAGGCCCTGCAGGAAGCCCAAGCCCTGCGGTTCAAGGTCTTCAGCGGCGAGTTCAACGCCAAGCTCAAGGGCGCGGAGCTGGGTCTGGACATGGACGACTACGATGTTCATTGCAGCCATATCGGGGTACGCGACCTGAACAGCGGGTGCCTGGTGGCCACCACTCGCCTGCTGGACCACCAGGCCGCCAGCAGCCTGGGGCGCTTCTACAGTGAAGAAGAGTTCAGCCTGCACGGCCTGGTGCAACTCCAGGGCCCGATCCTGGAGATCGGCCGTACCTGCGTCGACCCGGCCTACCGCAACGGCGGCACCATCGCCGTGCTCTGGGGCGAGCTGGCCGAAGTCCTCAACGAGGGTGGCTACAGCTACCTGATGGGTTGCGCCAGCATCCCGATGCAGGACGGCGGAGTGCAGGCCCATGCGATCATGCAGCGCCTGCGCGAGCGCTACCTGAGCACCGAGCACCTGCGGGCCGAGCCCAGGCACCCACTGCCGAACCTGGACCTGCCGTCCAACGTCATCGCCGAAATGCCGCCACTGCTCAAGGCCTACATGCGCCTGGGGGCGAAGATCTGCGGCGAGCCCTGCTGGGACCAGGACTTCCAGGTGGCCGACGTGTTCATCCTGCTCAAGCGCGACGAGCTGTGCCCACGCTACGCCCGGCACTTCAAGGCGGCCGTGTGATGCGCCGGCTACGGGTCTACGGGCGTATCGCCCGGGTGCTGCTGGTGGTGGCGCTGGGCCTGAGCATGGCCAGTATCTTCGGCGTGCTGGAGCGCCTGGGGGTCAGCAACTCCATGGTCCGCCGCCAGCGCTGGTCGCGGTTCTTCATGGCCCGCCTGGGCAACGCCCTGCCCTTCCAGGTCAGGGTGCACGGCCAACTCCCACGCCAGCCCATGCTCTGGGTCAGCAACCATGTGTCCTGGACCGACATCCCGTTGCTGGGCATGCTCACTCCGCTGTCGTTCCTGTCCAAGGCCGAGGTGCGCACCTGGCCGGTGGCCGGATGGTTGGCCGCCAAGGCCGGCAGCCTGTTCATCCGCCGTGGCGCCGGCGACAGCCAGCTGATCCGCAAGCAGATGACCCGGCACCTGCAAGAACAGCATCCGCTGCTGCTGTTCCCCGAAGGCACCACCACCGATGGCCGTGGCCTGCGGACCTTCCATGGACGCCTGCTGGCCAGCGCCATCGAGGCCGAGGCCTGCCTGCAACCCGTAGCGATCCGCTACCTGCGCGACGGTAAGGTCGACGACCTGGCGCCCTTCATCGGCGACGACGACCTGCTGTCTCACCTGTTGCGCCTGTTCGCCAACGACCAGGGCCAGGTGGAGATCCACCTGCTCAAGCCGATTTCCTGCCAGGGCCAGGAGCGCGCGGCACTGGCCTTCCAGGCCCAGCAGGCGGTCCAGAAAGCCCTGTTCGGCGATGCCTTGCAGCCGGCCGAACCACGCCGCGCTGGCGAACTGGTCGCTGCCTGAGTGGAATCAGCGCCCCGGCGACGGGGCGGTGTACTGCTCGGCGAACGCCTGCAGTTGCGGGTAGAACTCGCGAAAATCCTCGCTCAAGGGCTGGTACAGCCGTTCCAGCTCGCCCATGGCCGCGGTCAACTCCTCGGGACGCGACAAGCGCCGGGCAATCCCCCGCAGGACCTGCTCCAGCACCTGGAAGTCCCGATAGGAACCCAGCCAGTCATCGGCCGCCATGTAGGGTGCGATCTGCGCCAGGCGCCCCGGCAGTTGTGGCTCGGCGGCCAGAGCCCGGTACACGTCGGCGGTGAACGCCTGCAAGGGTCGATCGGCGTACTGCGCCCAGTCACGGGCCAGGCAGTGGTCGAAGAACACATCGATGACGATGCCGGCGTAGCGCCTGCGGGTCTGGGCGAAACGCGCCAGCGCCGCCGCCACCAAAGGGTGGCTGTCGGTATAGGTGTCGATGCGCCGATGCAGCTGGATCGCCGCCTCGACCTCGGGAGCGAACTGCCCTTGCAGGCGACCTTTGACGAAGTCGCCGTAGAGGCTGCCGAGTAATTGACCCGGGCGCTGGCCGCCGAGGTGCAGATGTGCGAGATAATTCATCCGCGCAGCTTAGCACCGCGCACATCATATCGTTATAACCCGATATACCGATAAAGACTGAGCTAAGATCGAAATCATATTGGTATATCGCGAAATATCGATTTAAATTTCGCCTCATCGCGATACAACGTTTCATGGAAAAGCGAGCAACGCCATGTCCATCGACCTCGACGAAATAATAAAAGCCCTGGCGCATCCGGTTCGCAGGGAAATCCTGCACTGGCTGAAAGATCCGGCAGTCGAATTCCCCGACCAGGCCCACAGTAACGAGCACGGTGTCTGCGCCGGGCAGATCGACCAACGCTGCGGCCTGTCGCAGTCGACCGTCTCGGCCCACCTGGCGACCCTGCAGCGTGCCGGCCTGGTCAGCAGCCGCAAAGTCGGCCAATGGCATTTTTTCAAACGCAACGAAGAAACCATCCAGCAGTTCCTCACGCAAATGAGCCAACAGCTCTGACCTGACAAGGACCCGATAATGCCCCTCTCGCTTCTCATCCTGGCCTTGAGTGCCTTCGCCATCGGCACCACCGAGTTCGTCATCATGGGCCTGCTGCCCGATGTGGCGGCGGACCTCGGGGTGTCGATTCCAGGCGCAGGCTGGCTGGTGACCGGCTACGCCCTGGGCGTGGCCATCGGCGCGCCATTCATGGCCCTGGCCACCGCCCGGCTGCCACGCAAGGCCGCCTTGGTGACACTGATGGGGATCTTCATTATCGGTAACCTGCTGTGTGCACTGGCCAGTGATTACAACGTGCTGATGTTCGCACGGGTGATTACGGCGCTGTGCCACGGAGCCTTCTTCGGTATCGGTTCAGTGGTGGCCGCCGGCCTGGTGCCGGCCAACAAGCGCGCCTCGGCCGTGGCCCTGATGTTCACCGGCCTGACGCTGGCCAACGTGCTCGGCGTCCCCCTGGGAACTGCGCTGGGCCAGGAAGCCGGCTGGCGCTCGACCTTCTGGGCGGTGACGGTGATCGGCGTGGTAGCGTTGATTGGCCTGCTGCGGTTCCTGCCAGCCAAGCGCGACGAGGAGAAACTCGATATGCGTGCGGAACTGGCGGCCCTCAAGGGTGCCGGAATCTGGCTGTCCCTGGGCATGACCGCACTGTTCGCAGCCTCGATGTTCACCCTGTTCACCTACGTGGCCCCGCTGCTGGGCGAAGTCACTGGCGTATCGCCCAAGGGCGTGACCTGGACCCTGCTGCTGATCGGCCTGGGCCTGACCCTGGGCAACATCATCGGCGGCAAGATGGCCGACAAGCGCCTGGGCGCCACCCTGGTGGGCGTGTTCGCGGCCATGGCCGTGGTCTCCACCGTGCTGACCTGGACCAGCGTGGCGCTGATCCCCACGCAGATCACCCTGTTCCTCTGGGCCACCGCCTCCTTCGCCGCGGTCCCGGCCCTGCAGGTCAACGTAGTGACCTTCGGCAAGGCCGCGCCCAACCTGGTTTCGACCCTGAACATCGGCGCCTTCAATATCGGCAACGCCCTGGGTGCCTGGGTCGGCGGCAGCGTCATCGCCCACGGCTTCGGTCTCACCAGCGTGCCGCTGGCAGCCGCGGCGCTGGCGATCCTGGCCCTGCTGGTAACGCTGATCACTTTCCGCCAGGGCGGCAATGCCGAACTGGCCCCTGCGACTCACTGAAACGTTCCTTTCCTTTAAAGAAGGCTGCATTCCATGACCACTCTCTTTGATCCGCTCAAGCTCGGCGACCTCGAACTGTCCAACCGCATCATCATGGCGCCGCTGACCCGCTGCCGCGCCGATGCCGGCCGGGTGCCCAATGCCCTTATGGCCGAGTACTACGTGCAGCGGGCCTCGGCCGGGCTGATCCTCAGCGAAGCCACCTCGGTGACGCCGATGGGCGTGGGCTACCCGGATACCCCCGGCATCTGGTCCAACGACCAGGTCCGTGGCTGGGCCAACGTGACCAAGGCGGTGCACGGCGCCGGCGGCAAGATCTTCATGCAGCTGTGGCACGTGGGGCGGATTTCCCATCCTTCCTACCTGGACGGCGAAACCCCGGTAGGCCCCAGCGCCATCCAACCCAAGGGCCACGTCAGCCTGGTGCGCCCGCTGGCCGACTTCCCTACTCCGCGAGCCCTGGAAACCGCCGAGATCGCCGATGTGATCGAGGCTTACCGGGTCGGTGCGGAAAATGCCAAGGCCGCCGGTTTCGACGGTGTGGAAGTCCACGCAGCCAACGGTTACCTGCTGGACCAGTTCCTGCAGAGCACCACCAACCAGCGTACCGACCAATACGGCGGCTCCCTGGAGAACCGTGCTCGCCTGCTGCTGGAAGTGACCGATGCGATGATCGAGATCTGGGGTGCCGGCCGCGTCGGCGTGCACCTGTCGCCACGAGCCGACCTGCACGACATGGGGGATGCCGACCTGGCGCAGACCTTCCTGTATGTCGCTCGTGAACTGGGCAAGCGCGGCATCGCCTTCATCTGTGCCCGCGAGAAGGAAGGCACCGACAGCCTGGGCCCACGGCTCAAGGAAGCCTTCGGCGGCCTGTACATCGCCAACGAGCGTTTCACCAAGGACAGCGCCAATGCCTGGCTGGCCGAAGGCAAGGCCGACGCGGTGGCCTTCGGCGTCCCCTTCATCGCCAACCCGGACCTGCCGGCCCGCCTGAAAGCCGATGCGCCACTGAACGAACCGCATCCTGAAACCTTCTATGCCAAGGGCCCGGTCGGCTACATCGACTACCCGATGCTGTAAGCATTGCCCATGAAAAAGCCCCGGTTCACCAGAGCCGGGGCTTTTTATTGCCTGCCTGTATGCCGCAAGGATCAGCGCTTGCGCTGGGCCCAGGCCACGGCCAGGCCACTGAGGCAGATCACCGCGATGCCCACCAGGCCGTAGCTGTCCGGGGTATGGCCGAAGATCAGGTAGCCGTACATTCCGGCGAACAGGATCTGCCCGTAACTGAAGGGCGCCAGCATCGCCGGAGCGGCATGGCGGAACGCCTGGGTCAGCAGCAGGTGGCCGAACATGCCACAGGCACCCAGGCCGATCATGAACAGGCCATGGACCAGGCTCGGAGTGCTCCAGAAGAACGGCAACAACGCGCTCATGATCAGGCTGTTGATGATGCCGATGAGAAAGTTGCTGGTGGTCGGGCTATCGATGCCGCTGAGTTTGCGGGTCAGCAATTGATAGAAGCCGAAGCACAGCGCCGATCCCAGGGGAAAGAGGATCGCCGGGGTGAACAGCGAACCACCGGGGCGCACCACGATCAGCACGCCAACGAAGCCGATCAGCACCGCCAGCCACTGGGCGCGGCTGACCCGCTCGCCCAGGAACGGCACGGACAAGGCGGTGACCAGCAATGGCGCGAGGAAGTTGACCGCGGTGGCTTCAGCCAGGGGGATATAGCGCAGGCCGGTGGTGAACAGCAGGCTGGTGCCGATCATGCACAGGGCCCGCAGCAATTGCAGGCCGGGACGCTTGGTCCGCACCACGGCGGAAAAACCACTGCGCGGCACGAACACCACCAGCATCAACAGGGTATGGACTACATAGCGGGCCCAGACCACCATCACGATCGGATAGAAGGCCGAGAGGTACTTGGACAGTGTGTCGTGGCTGGCGAAGAGCAGGACCGCCAGGCAAATCAGGACGATACCCTTCAGGGGATGATCCGCACCTTTGAATGGTGAAGGGCTCACACTCATTCACATCCCCGCAACAAATTGCCTACAAAATACATAGCTCGCTATCTATCAAGACAGGGCCGGCCCGGTATATAAATGCCCCCGTTTCGACCCTGTGGTCCGGGGATGCATGGCTTCATTGCGCAGATCTTGACATAACCAGATTCAATTACGCATTTTGTCTTAATGACGAAGGTTCGGACTCAGGCGCAACATATCCAGCCCGATATCGACCCAGCGCTCCGCCTCGGTATGCAGGACAAAGCTGTCCGGGGCCAACAACCACTGGTAGAGAAGACCATCGACAAAGGCCCGCATGCTGATGGCTGCCCGCCTTGTATCGAGATCTTCGGGCAACTGCCCACGATTCACCGCGTTGCTCAATGTCAGTTCGATATGCAGGTTGCACTCCAGGCTGGCCGCGCGGCGCTGACGACGCAGGTCGCACATTTCATCGGTGAACTCGCACTTATGAAACAGAATTTCATTGATGCGTCGGGTTTTCGGGTCCAGGGCAACTTGATGAAACAAGTGAATGAGCAATTTGCGCATCCAACCCAGAGGGTCCACTTCATCCACATCCTCGCTGGCGGCCGCCATCTCGCCCAAGGGTTCGTGCAGGCTGTCGAGCATGGCCTGGACCAGGTCGGCCTTGTTGCTGAAATGCCAGTAGATCGCGCCACGCGTGACTCCCGCCAGCGTCGCGATATCGGCCAGGGTGGTCCGCGCCACGCCCCGCTCGTAAAAGGCCTTCTCGGCCGCCTCGAGTATCTGGGCGCGGGTTTCTTGAGCTTCCTCTTTGGTACGACGGACCATGGCAGTAAAACCTCGATCAGGATCTTTCAGCGATGCGCAAAGACCTTCTGAATAAATATGGAACGACATCTCGAGTGCCGTTTACCCAACCTACAATTCAACACTTGCGGGAGCTTTTGTAACCGGATGGGTACGCCACCAAGGTATTTACAAACAGACATGTACGTAAGTATATTCCTTAGCAAGCTACTTATCCACCCAGCCAACTCTTTTTACCTTTCCACTTTTCTTGTGCGCATCTCGCGTGCCTGACCCGAGGATCTTCATGCAACTCAAGCCAGCTGTTACCGCTCTGGTCACTGCCGTCGCCCTGGCATCGCTGCTCAGCGGATGTAAAAAGGAAGAGGCGGCACCTGCCCCTCAAGCACCTCAGGTCGGCGTCGTCACCCTGCAACCACAAGCCTTTACCTTGACTTCCGAACTCCCGGGCCGGACCACTGCGTTCCGTATCGCCGAAGTTCGCCCACAGGTAAACGGAATCATCCTCAAACGCCTGTTCAAGGAAGGCGGTGATGTGAAGGAAGGACAGCAGCTCTATCAGATCGACCCATCGATCTATGAAGCTACGCTGAAGAGCGCTGAGGCGAACCTGCAATCGACCCGCTCGATTTCCGATCGCTACAAGCAGCTGGTCAACGAGCAGGCCGTGAGCCGCCAGGAATACGACACTGCCGTGGCCAACCGCCTGCAGTCCGAGGCCTCGCTGCAAAATGCCCAGATCAACCTGCGCTACACCAAGGTGCTGTCGCCGCTGACCGGTCGTATCGGCCGCTCCTCGGTCACTGAAGGTGCCCTGGTGAGCAATGGCCAGGCCACTGCCATGGCGGTGATCCAGCAGCTGGATCCGATCTACGTCGACGTCACCCAGTCCTCGGTTGAACTGCTGGAGCTGCGTCGCGAGCTGGAAAGCGGCCGCCTGCAAAAAGTTGGCGACAACGCCGCCAAGGTCAAGCTGACCCTGGAAGACGGTAGCCAGTACAAGCTCGACGGCAAGCTGGAATTCTCCGAAGTCTCGGTGGACGAGACCACTGGCTCGGTGACCCTGCGTGCGGTGTTCCCGAACCCTGAGCACACCCTGCTGCCCGGCATGTTCGTGCATGCCCAGCTGCAAGCCGGGGTCAACAGCGCGGCGATCCTGGCGCCACAGCAAGGCGTGACCCGTGACCTCAAGGGCACTCCGACCGCCCTGGTGGTAGGTGCCGACAACAAGGTCGAGCTGCGCCAGCTCAAGGCCAGCCGCACCGTCGGCAGCCAATGGCTGGTGGAAGATGGCCTGAAGGCCGGCGATCGCCTGATCACCGAAGGCCTGCAGTTCGTCAAGCCCGGCATCGAGGTCAAGGCCACCGAAGCCACCAACGTATCTGCGAAGAACCCGGCCCCTGCCCAGGCAACTGGCAAGACTGCAGGCGGCAAAGGGGAGTAAACCATGTCGAAATTCTTTATCGACCGTCCGATCTTCGCCTGGGTTATCGCCCTGGTGATCATGTTGGTCGGGGCACTAGCGATCCTCAAATTGCCGATCAACCAGTACCCGAGCATCGCGCCGCCCTCGATCGCGATCTCCGTGACCTATCCGGGCGCCTCGGCGCAGACCGTGCAGGACACCGTGGTCCAGGTGATCGAGCAACAACTCAACGGCATCGACAACCTGCGTTATGTGTCCTCGGAAAGTAACTCCGACGGCAGCATGACCATCACCGCGACCTTCGAGCAAGGCACCAACTCCGATACCGCGCAGGTCCAGGTGCAGAACAAGCTCAACCTGGCCACCCCGCTGCTGCCGCAAGAAGTACAGCAACAGGGTATCCGCGTGACCAAGGCGGTGAAGAACTTCCTCTTGGTGATCGGCGTGGTTTCCGAGGACGGCAGCATGTCCAAGGACGACCTGTCGAACTACATCGTGTCGAACATGCAGGACCCGATCTCCCGGACCCCGGGCGTCGGTGACTTCCAGGTGTTCGGTGCCCAGTACGCCATGCGGATCTGGCTCGACCCGGCCAAGCTGAACAACTACAACCTGACCCCGGTGGACGTGAAGACCGCGGTCGCCGCGCAGAACGTCCAGGTGTCCTCCGGCCAGCTCGGCGGCCTGCCGGCCATGCCTGGCCAACAGCTGAACGCCACCATCATCGGCAAGACCCGCCTGCAGACTGCAGAGCAGTTCAAGGCGATCCTGCTGAAGGTCAACAAGGATGGTTCGCAAGTACGCCTGGGCGATGTCGCGGACGTGGCGCTTGGCGGTGAGAACTACGCCATCAGCGCCCAGTTCAACGGCAACCCGGCTTCCGGCCTGGCGGTGAAACTGGCCAACGGCGCCAACGCCCTGGATACCGCCAAGGCGCTGCGCAAGACCATCAGCGACCTGGAGCCCTTCTTCCCGCCAGGCATGAAGGTGGTATTCCCGTACGACACCACCCCAGTGGTGACCGAATCCATCAAGAGCGTGGTGCACACGCTGGTGGAAGCCATCGTGCTGGTGTTCCTGGTGATGTTCCTGTTCCTGCAGAACTTCCGTGCCACGGTGATCACCACCATGACGGTACCGGTGGTATTGCTGGGCACCTTCGGCATCCTCGCGGCGGCCGGTTTCAGCATCAACACCCTGACCATGTTCGGCATGGTGCTGGCCATCGGCTTGCTGGTGGACGACGCCATCGTCGTGGTGGAGAACGTCGAGCGGGTGATGCAGGAGGAAGGACTGTCGCCCAAGGAAGCGACCAAGAAATCCATGGGCCAGATCCAGGGCGCCCTGGTGGGTATCGCCCTGGTGCTGTCTGCGGTACTGCTGCCGATGGCGTTCTTCAGCGGCTCCACCGGCGTGATCTACAAGCAGTTCTCGATCACCGTGGTTTCGGCCATGGCCCTGTCGGTACTGGTTGCCCTGATCTTCACCCCGGCCCTGTGCGCCACCATGCTCAAGGCCATACCTGAAGGCCATGGCGAGAAGCGTGGCTTCTTCGGCTGGTTCAACCGCAGCTTCGACTACAGCGTGAAGCGCTACGAGCGCGGCGTCGCCAGCATCCTGCGGCACAAGGCGCCGTACCTTCTGGCCTACCTGCTGATCGTGGTGGGCATGATGTGGCTGTTCACCCGTATCCCGACCGCGTTCCTGCCGGAAGAAGACCAGGGCGTACTGTTCGCCCAGGTCCAGACGCCAGCCGGCTCCAGTGCCGAGCGGACCCAGGTGGTGGTCGACGAAATGCGCTCCTACCTGCTGGACAAGGAAAAGGACACCGTCGCCTCGGTGTTCACCGTGAACGGCTTCAACTTCGCCGGTCGTGGCCAGAGTTCGGGCATGGCCTTCATCATGCTCAAGCCATGGGGCGAACGCTCTGCGCAAAACAGCGTGTTCAACCTGGCCCAGCGTGCGCAGATGCACTTCTTCAGCTTCCGTGACGCGATGGTGTTCGCCTTCGCTCCTCCGGCGGTACTGGAGCTGGGTAACGCTACCGGTTTCGACGTGTTCCTCCAGGACCGCGCCGGCATCGGCCACGAGAAACTGATGGCGGCACGCAACCAGTTCCTCGGCATGGCAGCCCAGAGCAAGGTGCTGGCCCAGGTCCGTCCGAACGGCCTGAACGATGAACCGCAGTACCAGCTGACCATCGACGACGAGCGGGCCAGCGCCCTGGGCGTGACCCTGAGCGATATCAACAGCACCTTGTCGATCGCCTTGGGTAGTAGCTACGTCAACGACTTCATCGACCGTGGTCGGGTGAAGAAGGTGTACGTCCAGGGCCAACCCGGTGCTCGCATGAGCCCCGAGGACCTGAAGAAGTGGTACGTGCGCAACAGTGCCGGAACCATGGTGCCGTTCTCGTCCTTCGCCAAGGGCGAATGGATCTACGGTTCGCCGAAGCTGGCTCGCTACAACGGCGTGGAGGCCATGGAGATCCTCGGTTCTCCGGCCCCCGGCTACACCACCGGTGAAGCCATGGCCGAGGTCGAAGCCATTGCCGCCAAGCTGCCACCAGGTGTCGGTATTTCCTGGACCG
Organism: Pseudomonas sp. B6(2017); assembly: GCF_002112765.1. NCBI lineage: Bacteria > Pseudomonadati > Pseudomonadota > Gammaproteobacteria > Pseudomonadales > Pseudomonadaceae > Pseudomonas > Pseudomonas sp. B6(2017). The sequence goes on from NZ_NEIQ01000004.1 coordinate 369,249, forward strand.
GCCTGTCCTACGAGGAACGCCTGTCGGGTTCCCAGGCGCCAGCGCTATACGCCCTGTCCCTGCTGATGGTGTTCCTGTGCCTGGCAGCCCTGTATGAAAGCTGGTCGATTCCGATCGCGGTCATGCTGGTGGTGCCACTGGGGATCATCGGCGCGCTGATGGCTACCAGCCTGCGCGGCCTGTCCAACGACGTGTACTTCCAGGTAGGTCTGCTGGTGACCATCGGCCTCGCGGCGAAGAACGCCATCCTGATCGTCGAGTTCGCCAAGGAACTGCACGAACAGGGCCGCTCCCTGATCGACGCCGCGGTCGAAGCCTGCCGCATGCGTCTGCGGCCGATCATCATGACTTCTTTGGCCTTCGTCCTCGGGGTCGTGCCTCTGGCCACTTCCAGCGGCGCTGGGGCGGGTAGCCAGCATGCAATCGGTACCGGCGTGATTGGCGGTATGCTTACCGCGACGATCCTGGCGATCTTCTGGGTCCCGCTGTTCTTCGTCGTCGTGTCGTCCATGGGCCGCAGGAAAGCGGACCAATCAGAAACCACAGCAAATTCTAATGAGGCTGGCCAATGAGCAAGTCGCTACTCTCCCTGGCAATCACCGCCATCGCGCTAAGTGGTTGCTCGCTGATACCGGATTATCAGCGCCCGGACGCGCCGGTGGCGGCGCAATTCCCCCAAGGCCCGGCCTATTCGCCAAAGGAGGCCGCCAACGTGGCGGCCGCCGAACAAGGCTGGCGGCAGTTTTTCCATGATCCGGCCCTGCAGCAGCTGGTCCAGGTCGCCCTGGAAAACAACCGCGACCTGAAGGTCGCGGCGCTGAACATCGACGCCTATGCCGCGCAGTACCAGATCCAGCGGGCGGACCTGTTCCCCGCTATTTCCGCCAACGTCAGCGGCCAGCGCCAGCGCCTGCCGGCCCGGGTATCCGGGACCGGCGATGACCGGATCTCCGGCCAGCACTCGGCTACCGTGGGCATCAGTGCCTACGAGCTGGACCTGTTCGGTCGCGTACGCAGCCTGAGCGAGCAAGCGCTGCAGAACTACTTCTCCACTGAAGAAGCCCGGCGCAGCACCCAGATCAGCCTGGTGGCCAGCGTCGCCAATGCCTACATCACCTGGCAGGCCGACAAGGAGCTGCTGAAGCTGACCCAGGAAACCCTGGCGACCTACGAGGAAAGCTACCGCCTGACTTCGCGCAGCAACGAGGTCGGGGTCGCCTCGGCCCTGGACCTGAGCCAGTCGCGTACCTCCGTGGAAAACGCCCGGGTGCAACTGGCGCGCTACACCCGCCAGGTAGCCCAGGATGAAAACAGCCTGACCCTGCTGCTCGGCACCGCGATCCCGGCCAACCTGCCGGCGGCCCAGCCACTGTCGGCCGACCTGCTGAGCGAGTTGCCGGCCGGGCTACCGTCGGAGCTGCTGCAACGGCGTCCGGATATCCTCGAGGCCGAGTACAAGCTCAAGGCGGCCAACGCCAATATCGGCGCGGCTCGCGCGGCGTTCTTCCCGCGCATCAGCCTGACGGCCAACGCCGGCAGCCTGAGCCCGGATCTCTCCGGCCTGTTCAAGGGTGGCTCGGGTACCTGGTTGTTCCAGCCGCAGATCAGCCTGCCGATCTTCAACGCCGGCAGCCTGCGCGCCAGCCTGGACTACTCCAAGATCCAGAAGGACATCAGCGTCGCCCAGTACGAGAAGTCCATCCAGACCGCCTTCCAGGAAGTCTCCGATGGCTTGGCCGCACGCCAGACCTACAACCAGCAGTTGCAGGCCCAGCGTGATTTCGTCAGCGCCAACCAGGACTACTACCGTCTGGCCGAGCGCCGCTACCGCATCGGGGTCGACAGCAACCTGACCTTCCTCGACGCCCAGCGCTCGCTGTTCAGCGCCCAACAAGCGCTGATCACCGACCGCCTGGCGCAGCTGACCAGCGAGGTCAACCTGTACAAGGCCCTCGGCGGTGGCTGGAACGAGCAGAGCGCGAAGAACGAGCAAACGGCGGAAAAGAAAGCCCCTGAGCTGCATCTGTTCTGAAGCCTGAACCGGCTGCATGAAAAACCCACCTCACGGTGGGTTTTTCATTTGTAGTCCACGGCCAAGGTCGACCGCCCCGCCCTCGCCTACGGCGCCTGGCGCGACTCCACTCCCAGTTCATCCCACACCGACTCGGCCAGGTGGAAGGTGGCGTTGGCCGCCGGGATCCCGCAGTAGATCGCGCTTTGCATGATCACCTCCTTGATCTCGCCCCGACTCACGCCGTTGTTGGCGGCCGCCCGCAGATGCAGCTTGAGTTCCTCGTTGCGGTTCATGCCGATCAGCATGGCGATGGTGACCAGGCTGCGGGTATGCCGGGGCAGTCCCGGACGGGTCCAGATATCCCCCCAGGCATGGCGAGTGATCATGTCCTGGAACTCCGAGTTGAACTCGTTCAGGGCTGCCAGGCTGCGCTCGACATGGGCCTCGCCCAGCACCGCGCGACGCACCTGCAGGCCTTCGGCATAACGTTGTTTTTCATCCACGAATGGCTCCTTGGGCGACCGTTCAGGTCAGCAGGAAGTCCAGGACCCGGGTGCTGAAGGCATCCCCGGCCTGGACGTTGGACAGATGCGCGGCGCGCAACTCGGCGTACTCGGCGCCCTGCACCCGCTGCTGGATGAAGTGCCCGCCAGCCGGTGGGGTTACGGCATCGTCGCTGCCGGCGATCACCAGGGTCGGCACCTTGATCGCCGCCAGGTGCTCGCGCAGGTCGGCATCGCGCACCGCGGCGCAGTTGGCCGCGTAGCCCTCGGGCGAAGTGGCGGCGAGCATGTCGGTGATCAGCTTGGCCTGGTCCGGATGGGCCTCGGCGTAGTCCGGGGTGAACCAGCGGGCGATGGACGCATCCCGTAGCGCCACCATGGCGGCCTGGCCGTCACGCAGCACCGTCTCGATCCGCGGGTTCCACACCGAAGGGTCGCCGATCTTGGCCGCGGTGTTGCACACCACCAGCTTGCCCAGGCGCTCGCCGGCATGAATCCCCAGCCACTGGCCGATCAACCCGCCCATGGACAGGCCGCAAAAATGCGCACGCGGGATATCCAGGGCATCGAGCAACGCCAGTACATCGCGCCCCAGTTGCTCGATGCTGTAGGGCCCCGCGGTGACCAGGGACCGGCCATGGCCACGGGTATCCATGCGCAGGACCCGAAAATGCTCGGTGAAGAGCGGCATCTGCCTGTCCCACATGTGCAGGTTGGTACCCAAAGAGTTGGACAACACCAGCACCGGCGCCTGCTCCGGTCCCTCCAGTTGATAATGCAGTTCGCCCCCGGCGAGTTTCACGAATCCCACGGCAATCTCCTTCAGGCCTTCAAGGCAAAATGTTCAGCCACGGCGCGCTCGACCCAGGTCTTGGCCTGGCCCAGGTAATGCGCCGGATCCAGCAGGCGATCCAGCTCCAGCGCCGACAGCTCGGCACTGACCTGGGGATCCTCGCCCAATACCCCGCGCAGGTGGCGTTGCTCGGCCACCGCGCGCTTGCAGCATTGTTCCAGCAAATGGTGCGCGGTCTCGCGCCCCAGGCGCTGGGCCAGGGCCATGCTCACCGCCTCGGCCAGAACCAGCCCCTGGGTCAACTGGAGGTTGTGCGCCATGCGCTGGCGGTCCACCTCCAGGCCCTCGGCCAGTGACAGGGCCTGGTGCAGGGCACCGGATACCAGGCAGCAGATCTCCGGCAGGGTTTCCCATTCGGCATGCCACAGCCCCAGGCTGCGCTCGTGCTCCTGGGGCATGGCGCAAAACAGTGTCGCCAGCAACCCCGGAACCCGGGTCGCGGCGCTGATCAGCACCGCCGAGCCCACCGGATTGTGCTTGTGCGGCATGGTCGAGGAGCCGCCCTTGCCCGCCGCCGCCGGCTCGAACACCTCCGCCGCCTCGGTCTGCATCAGCAGGCTGATATCCCGGCCCAGCTTGCCCAGGCTGCCGGCCAACAGGCCGAGGGTCGAGGCGAACTCCACCAGGCGATCACGCTGGGTGTGCCAGGGTTGCTCCGGCAGGCCCAGGCGCAGTTCCTCGGCCAGGGCCCGAGCCACCGGTAGCGCTTGCTCGCCCAAGGCCGCCAGGGTCCCGGAGGCACCGCCGAATTGCAGCACCAGCAAGCGCGGCTTGAGTTGCTGCAAGCGTTCGCGGCTGCGGGTCACCGCTCCCAGCCAACCGGCGATCTTCATGCCCAGCGTGACTGGAGTGGCATGTTGCAGCCAGGTCCGGCCCGCCAGGGGCAGGTCGGCGTATCGCTCGGCCTGGGCCACCAGGCACTGGCCCAGGCGCTCAAGGTCGTGTTCAAGCAGATCCAGGGCGCTGCGCAGTTGCAGCACCAGGCCAGTGTCCATCACATCCTGGCTGGTGGCGCCCAGGTGCACATGGCGCTCGGCTTCGCAGGCGTCTGCGGCCACCTGCCGGCCCAGGGCCTTGACCAGCGGGATGGCCGGGTTGCCCGCCGTGACTATGGCCTCGCCCAGGGCGTGCAAGTCATACAGCTCGGCCTGGCAGGCGGCCTCGATCGGCGCGACGGCGCTGGCCGGGATCAACCCCACCCGGGCCTCGGCCCGGGCCAGGGCGGCTTCGAAATCGAGCATGGCCTGGATCCGCCCCTGGTCGCAGAACACCCTGCGCATTGGCCGGGCGGTGAAATAGGCATCGAACAGCTGGTTGCTCGCAGCTAGGGTCATAAGGGTCCTTGGCAGCCTGCGCCCACCCGGACGCAGGCTCGTGGTTCAAAGATCGTGGTGCAGGTAGGCGGCCTGCCTGGGCAATCGCAGGCTGAACAGGAAGGCGATGGCCATCATCACCGTAACGTACCAGTAGAAAGTGTTTTCCATGCCCATGTTCTTGAAGTTCAGGGCCACCCATTCCGCCGAACCGCCGAAGATCGCATTGGCCACCGCATAGGCCAGCCCCACGCCCAGCGCCCGGACCTCGGGCGGAAACATCTCAGCCTTCACCAGGCCGCTGATGGAGGTGTAGAAACTGACGATGGCCAGCGCCAGGGTAATCAGCACGAACGCCAGGAGCGGGCTGCTGACGGTCTTCAGGGCCAGCAGGAGTGGCACCGTGAACAACGTCCCCAGCGCGCCGAACCAGAGCATCGAGTTACGCCGGCCGATGCGGTCGGCGAGCATGCCGAACAGCGGTTGCATGCACATGTACAGGAACAAGGCGCCAGTCATGACATAGCTGGCGGTCTTGGCGTGCATGCCGGCGGTGTTCACCAGGTATTTCTGCATGTAGGTGGTGAAGGTGTAGAAGATCAGCGAACCACCGGCCGTGTAGCCCAGCACCGTGATGAAGGCCGCCGAATGGTGCTTGAACAGCGCGGCGACACTGCCGGCGTTCTTGTCCTCGCGGGTTTGCCGGCTGCTGGTTTCCTTCAGCGAACGGCGCAGCAGCAACGAGATCAAGGCCGCGATGGCGCCGATCACGAACGGAATGCGCCAGCCCCAGGCCTTGAGCTCGGCCTCGTCGAGGAACTGCTGGATGATCACCAGCACCAGCACCGCCAGCAGTTGCCCGCCGATCAGGGTCACATACTGGAATGAAGCGAAGAAACCACGCTGGCCCTTGAGCGCCACCTCGCTCATGTAGGTGGCGGTGGTGCCGTACTCGCCGCCCACCGACAACCCCTGGAACAGCCGCGCCATCAGCAGCAGGAACGGCGCCCAGGCACCGATGCTGGCATAGGTCGGCAGGAAGGCGATGACCAGGGAGCCGGCGCACATCATCAGCACCGAGATCATCATCGAGTTCTTGCGCCCGTGGCGGTCGGCGACCCGGCCGAACAACCAGCCGCCGATCGGGCGCATCAGGAATCCGGCGGCGAACACCCCAGCGGTGTTGAGCAACTGCACCGTGGGGTCGTCCGAGGGAAAGAACGCCGGGGCGAAATAAATGGCGCAGAAGGCGTAGACATAGAAGTCGAACCATTCCACCAGGTTGCCGGACGAAGCACCGACAATGGCAAAGATCCTTTTGCTGCGTTCCTCTCCGGTGTAGTGACTTGTAGTTGTAGTCATGTCTTTTCACTCATGGGGGACAGTGTCAGTCTAGACATACTTGGCAACACTCCCGTTCCACAGTCCCCATGACAAGGTGGCCCCGCAGTCGTATCGACAGCTGCGGGCAATCGGCGTCAGACCCGTTCGATGGCCAGGGCCAGGCCCTGCCCGACCCCCACGCACAGGGTGGCCAGGCCTTTCTTGCCGCCGGTCCGCTCCAATTGGTGCAAGGCGGTCAGCACCAGCCTGGCCCCGCTCATGCCCAGCGGATGGCCCAGGGCGATGGCGCCACCGTTGGGATTGACCTGGGGCGCGTCATCCGCCAACCCCAGTTCACGCAGCACCGCCAGGGCCTGGCTGGCGAACGCCTCGTTGAGCTCGATCACATCGAAGTCACCCACCGCCAGGCCCAGGCGCTGGGTAAGCTTGCGCACTGCCGGCACCGGGCCAATGCCCATGACCCGTGGCGCCACCCCGGCGCTGGCCATGCCCAGGACCCGGGCCCTTGGCGTCAGGCCGTGCTGCCTCACCGCATCGGCCGAGGCCAGGATCAGCGCGGCGGCGCCGTCGTTGACCCCCGAGGCATTGCCAGCGGTGACGCTCTTGTCCGGCCCATTCACCGGCTTGAGTTTGTTCAAGGCCTCCAGGGTGGTCTGCGGACGCAGGTGCTCATCATCCTCGATGAGGGTTTCTCCCTTCTTGTGAGTGATGCGCACCGGCACTATTTCTTCGGCAAAAAACCCCGCCGCCTGGGCCGCCGCGGCCTTGCGCTGGCTGCGCAGGGCGAAGGCGTCCTGGTCGGCCCGCAAGATCTGCCGCTCATCCGCGACGTTGTCGGCGGTCTGGGGCATGGCATCCACCCCGTACCGGGCCTCCATCAACGGGTTGATGAAACGCCAGCCGATGGTGGTGTCCTCCAGCTGCATGCTGCGGGAAAAGGCACTCTGGGCCTTGCCCATCACGAAAGGCGCACGGGACATGGACTCCACGCCGCCGGCGATAGCCAGCTCCATCTCGCCACTGGCGATGGCACGAAACGCCGTACCCACAGCTTCCATGCCCGAAGCGCAAAGACGGTTGAGGGTCACGCCCGGCACGCTGTCCGGCAGGCCGGCGAGCAACAACGCCATGCGTGCCACGTTGCGGTTGTCTTCGCCGGCCTGGTTGGCACAGCCGAGGAACACTTCGTCCAGGGCGCTCCAGTCCACTTGCTGGTTGCGCTCCATCAGCGCCTTGATCGGCAGGGCCGCCAGGTCATCGGCCCGCACGCCGGACAAGCCGCCGCCAAAGCGGCCGATGGGGGTGCGAATGGCATCGCAGATGAATACGTCGCGCATCAGGCTTCTCCCGGGGTCTGGCCATGGGCGGCGGCGGTGCGAGCCTCCAATTCGCGCAGCGCCGTCAGTTCCAGCGCGGTGGGCGCGCTGGTCTGGGCCACCTGCTCGGCGAAACGGACGGCCCAGCCCGTGGCCTCCACCACCTGCTCGCGGGTCACTCCCGGATGCAGGGAAGTGACGACGAACTCATGGCTGCCTGCCTCAGGTTCCATGATGCACAGGTCGGTGATGATCCCCACCGGACCGGCGCCCGGCAGCCCCAGGCGCTGGCGCGAATCGCCGCCTTCGCCATGGCCGACCGAGGTGACGAAGTCCAGCTTGTCGACGAAGGACCGGGCGGACTGCTTGAGGATGATCAGCACGCTCTTGGCCGAGCCGGCGATCTCCGGCGCACCGCCAGCTCCCGGCAGGCGCACCTTGGGCTGGTGATAATCGCCGACCACCGTGGTGTTGATATTGCCGAAGCGGTCGACCTGGGCCGCCCCCAGGAAACCCACGTCGATCCGCCCACCTTGCAGCCAATAGCGGAAGATTTCCCCGGTGGGGACCACGGTATCGGCGGTTTCCGCCAGTTCACCGTCGCCGATGGATAGCGGCAGGACGCTGGGCTTGGCACCGATCGGGCCGGATTCGTAGATCAGCACTACGTCTGGCGACGAAGTGAGACGCGCCAGGTTGGCGGCCTTGGACGGCAGGCCGATGCCGACGAAGCAGACCGAACCGTTGCGCAGGCGCCGCGCCGCGGCCACGGTCATCATTTCATTGGTGGAGTAAGTCATTGCCGGGCCTCCCGGGCTGCGGCCAGCTTGGCCTGGAATTCACTGAAATCGGCAGTGCCGCGAATGTACTGGTCGACCCATGCGGTGAAGCTCTGGCGATCGCGGGCGATGGGATCCCAGGCCTGGTAGAAACGGTTGTCGCGCTCGGAATACCCGTGGGCGTAGGACGGATGGGCACCGCCAGGCACATGGCACACCGCGCTCAAGGCCCAGGTCGGCAGCACACAGGCATTCATCGGCGCATCGAGGTCATCGACGATCTCCTCGACGGTGACGATGCAACGCTTGGCGGCCAGCGCCGCCTCCTTCTGCACGCCGAGGATGCCCCACAGCAGGACGTTGCCCTTGCGGTCGGCTTTCTGCGCATGGATCACCGTGACATCCGGGCGCACCGAAGGCACCGCCGCCAGCACTTCACCGGTGAAGGGGCAGGTCACGCTCTTGATCAGCGGGTTCACCTTGGGCAAGTCGGAGCCGGCGTAGGCCCGCAGCACGGCGAACGGCAAACCCGAGGCCCCGGCGACATAGGCATTGGCCAGGTCGGCATGGCTGTGCTCTTCGATCTCCAGCGGCCGCGGCCATTGTTTTTCCACGGCGTCGCGCAGGCGATGCAGGGAGCCCACGCCCGGGTTGCCGCCCCAGGAGAAAATCAGCTTGCGGGCGCAGCCGGCACCGATCAGCTGGTCGTAGATCAGGTCCGGGGTCATCCGCACCAGGGTCAGGTCCTGCTTGCCCTGGCGGATGATTTCATGGCCCGCGGCCGTGGGGATCAGGTGGGTGAAACCTTCGAGCGCGACGGTGTCGCCGTCGTTGATCAACTGCTTCACGGCCTCGTGCAGCGAGAGGATTGCAGCCATGGAGGGGGCTCCCGGTGGGTATCCAGCGACTGGAGAAAGGCGCTCAGGTGGCGCCGCAGTGACTGAAGGTTAAGCCGGGGCAAAACCACGAAACAATCCGATAATCGACTAAACGTTCGATTATCGAACACATTGTTGCGAAGCTACCTATTGCCCCGCAGCGCTCGCAACCATCGACTGCTCGCCGGCAGGCGGGCCAAGGCCCCGGGTTCAAGTGGCATCGGCGTGGCTGACCCGGCCCTTGATCAGCACCGCTGTGGTGGCCAATACCGCAGGAATCACCAGGGCGCTGAGCACCTGCGCGAAACTCCAGCCCATACCCAGCAAGGTCGCGCCCATCCAGGCACCGAGAATCGCGCCGAAGCGACCGACACCGAGCATCCACGAGACACCGGTGGCCCGGCCCTGGGTCGGATAGAAGCGAGCGGCGAGGGACGGCATCGCCGATTGCGCACCGTTGACGCACATGCCGGCGACCAGCACCAGGCTGGCCAACAACACCATGTTGCCCAGGCTCTGGCCAACGGCGTAGGCGAATGCTCCGGCCAGCAGATAGCAGATGCCGATCACCTTGTGCGGGTCGAAGCGGTCCATCGCCCAGCCCACCAGCACCGCGCTGAGCACTCCGCCAAACTGGAACAGAGCACCGATGAAGGCTGCCTGTTCCAGGCTCGCCCCGCTGTCGCGCATCAGCGTCGGCAACCAGCTGGTCAACAGGTAGACGATCACCAGCCCCATGAAATAGGTCAGCCATAACAACAGGGTGCCAAGGCGACAGGTGCCGCTGAAGATCACCGCGAGCACGTTGCGCGCCCGCACCGTCTTCTGCTCCGGCACGCTGAAGCTGCCAGCCTCGCGTACCAGGGCCGGGGCTATGGGTACCAGGGCCTTGCGCACCTTGTCGGTGCCAGCACCGCGCACCACCAGGTACCGTGCCGACTCCGGCAGCCAGGCCAGGAGCACCAGGACCAGGAGCAGCGGCAAGACGCCCCCTACCAGCAACAGGCTATGCCAGCCGAAGGCCGGGATCAGCTTGGCGGAGATGAACCCGCCTGCGGCCATGCCCAGGTTGAAACCGCAGAACATGCTGGTCACCAGCAGCGATTTGTGGCGCTCGGGGGTGTATTCGGCAAGCAGCGTAGTGGCATTGGGCATGCCCGCACCGAGCCCCAGGCCGGTGAGGAATCGCAAGACCAACAACTGCTGGACGCTGGCGCTATAGGCCGACGCCAGGCTGAAGGCGCCAAACAGCGCCACCGCGCCCACCAACACCGTCTTGCGCCCAAAGCGGTCGGCCAGCGGCCCGGAACCCAGGGCGCCGAAAACCATGCCGATCAGCGCAGCGCTCATCACCGGGCCAAGGCTGGCGCGGTCGATGCCCCAGTCCTGGGACAGCGCCGGAGCGATGAACCCCATGGCCGCCGTATCCAGGCCGTCGAGGAAAACGATCAAGAAACACAGGATCACCACCCGCCACTGGTAGGACGACAGCGGTTGGGCATTGATGAAGGACTGCACGTCGAGGCAGTTCCCTACTGCGGATTGCGGTTGGTTCATGGCTGTTCATCCATGCAAGGCCACCGGTGCGCAACATTCCGCCTGGGCAGGCCGGATCATGACGGCAAGGGCAAATCAGCTGGCAGGCAAAGCGACGCGGCAGTGATGGGGGCAAGGGCGCATTGTGAACATGCTCATGGGGCTGGCCTCTTCTTTATTATTGGATGGCGCAACTGGGTGAATCGCACAGGAAATGCGGGCTGTGGATGTGCCCAGCCGAAGACACTGGCACGACATTAAGCAGCCTGGGGAAACAACGTCAATTCGCCGGGAGCGGATCTGGGCGTTTATCGAACAGCTTAAGTGAACAGCTGGGCGCTGAGTTCGCGGCTGACGCCCAGCAGGCCGGGAAGAAAACGCTGCTCCAGCTCGGCGTGGCTGACCCGGCCGGCATGGGTACTGACGTTCAAGGCCGCCAGTACCTGGCCTGACGCGTCGTACACCGGCACCGCGATCGAACGCAGCCCCTGCTCCAGCTCCTGGTCGACGATGCACCAACCCTGCTGGCGCACCTGCTGCAGGCACTCCAGCAATGCCTGCGGGGTATGCAGGGTGCGGCTGGTCTTGGCTTGCAGGTCGGCATGCTCGAGGTATTCGTGCAGCGAGGAGTCATCCAGCGCAGCCAGCAGGATCCGTCCCATGGACGTGCAGTAGGCCGGCAATCGGCCGCCCACCGAAAGATCGACGGAAATCAGCCGTTGGGTGGTGGCCGAACGGGCGATGTAGAGGATGTCGTCACCCTCCAGGGTCGCCATGTTGCAGGCCTCGTGCAGCTGCTCGCTCATGCGGTCCAGGTAGGGTTGTGCGCAAACGGCCAGGGGTGTCGAGGACAGGTAGGCATGACCCAGGGTCAGCACCTTGGGCAGCAGTGAATAAGTGCGTCCGTCGGTGGTGGCATAGCCGAGCTTGATCAGGGTGTGCAGGCAGCGACGCACCGCCGCCCGAGGGATCTCCGTACGGTGGCTGATCTGGGCGATGGTCAGGTGCCGCTTGCGTTCCTGGAACGCCTGGATCACCGCCAGGCCCCGGGCCAGGGAGGTCATGAAGTCCGGATCGCCGGTGAACGCCTGGATCCTCTTCGCCGCCGAGGCCACGATCGGCGGTGCCATCGAAGTAAAGGAGTTGCGCATCTGATCGTTCATTCCAGGCTCCCAGCGGCGTGGTTCTGCGGCATTACGGCTGTATCAACCGAGCGCTACAACAGGCAACGGCAATACCGGGCGATTATCGAACCGCTCATTGGCCAGTGCAATCAACCGGTTCGGAGCGATTATCCGCAGTTCATTGATTCATTGAAGGTAACAATCATCCTGTAAAATCACCGTGCTCATTGCTTCATTCATCCATCAGGTCCCGGTAAAGAGCCTGGGAAACTCCCAAAGCATGGGGATGATTAAAACTTTCGCGTAACAAAAGCCTCACAATGAAGTTGGCAATTTTAAACTTCACAGACATACAGCTAATCTCTACCGAAGCTATAATGCACGAATGAGGAAAAAGGGCTCAGCACCCTTCCACCTCATTCAGGTGATTGACTGCGATAACCAAGCACCTGCCGCAAGCGCTTGACCCCAAACACTATTTGGCCAATCCGTTTGCAATAGACGACGCTGTTGCTACGACAGGCGTTTTCATCCGGTGACGTAGCCGCGTGCAATTAAAGGCTCGTTTGCAAGGATTGCGACTCCCACGCCCGAGTGCTGTGGAGTCTGCTTTCCCGTAGGCTCGCCCCTGCCATGCGTTACATCGGAATGGACCTTACACAATTAGGTAACACTGTGACGAAAGACGAACTGCGCGCGGAACTTGAGCGCCAGGAGCAACGTTACAAGGATGTTTACGGTGGCGAAGTGACTCTGTATGCCGCCCAGCCCGAACCTGAACGCAAACCTTGGCGCAAACGTGCCAGCATTCGCGACCAGGCGTTCACCCAGGAACTGCAGAAAATGGAAAAGGAACTCAGGGCCGACCAGCCATGATGCGGGCGACTTGAGTTTTCTTGGGCTTGCTTCCTTGCCTGCACGATGATCTCGGCGGCAGGCAGACTATCGATGCTCATCATCCCGAGCCTCGGTACCTCGCGCCATAGAGCCGAGGAACGCTACCCGGCAGGCCCTCAGAGTGAAATTTCATACAAGCGTTTTAACCCCATTGAAACCACCCCCGGCCACCAGCCGACAGGTTATGGCCCAATAAAATCAATGGGTTGCCGTTCCTGGGAGGAATCGGAGAAAACTCTGCTCCGGGTCAGTTTTTTCGTTGAAGAATGTTACCGGCGAGCAGCTTGTGCGTTGATTAGCAGGGTTTTCTGGCATAATCGCGCCCCCTTATGACCGGGTCAGAAAACCTTCATGATCGATTTATTCAGCGGACTGGATGCTTGGGTGCTTGTGAGCCTCTTGCTCGCCCTGGCTTTTGTCCTCGCCTACGAGTTCATCAACGGCTTTCATGACACCGCAAATGCGGTTGCCACTGTTATCTACACCAAAGCCATGCCGCCGCACCTGGCCGTATTCTTTTCCGGTGTATTCAATTTCCTCGGCGTGCTCCTCGGCGGTGTCGGCGTAGCCTATGCCATCGTCCATCTGCTGCCGGTCGAGCTGCTGATCAATGTCAATACCGGCCACGGCCTGGCCATGGTCTTCTCCTTGCTGGCCGCTGCCATCGCCTGGAACCTGGGTACCTGGTACTTCGGCATTCCTGCCTCCAGTTCCCACACCCTGATCGGTTCGATCCTCGGTGTCGGCCTGGCCAATGCCCTGCTCAACGACATCCCCCTGGGCGATGGCGTGAACTGGCAGAAAGCCATCGATATCGGTGCGTCCCTGGTGTTTTCGCCCATGGCCGGCTTCATTATTGCAGCGCTGGTATTGATCGGCCTGAAGTGGTGGCGGCCGATCTCGAAGATGCACAAGACCCCGGAACAGCGCCGCAAGGTCGACGACAAGAAGCATCCGCCATTCTGGAACCGCCTGGTGCTGGTGATCTCGGCCATGGCCGTGAGCTTCGTCCACGGCTCCAATGATGGCCAGAAAGGCATCGGCCTGATCATGCTGGTGCTGATCGGCATCGTGCCCGCGCAGTTCGTGCTGGACCTCAACAGCACCACCTACCAGATCGAGCGTACCCGCGACGCCACCCTGCACCTGAACCAGTTCTACCAGCGCAACCACGAGTCCCTGGGCGAATTCCTGGCCCTGGGCAAAAGCGTGAAGGACGATCTCCCTGGCAAGTTCCGCTGTAACCCGCAGCAGACCGAACCGACCATCAGCGCCTTGCTGAGCAGCCTCAAGGGCGTTTCCGACTACCATTCGCTGTCTCCGGAAGACCGCATCGAAGTCCGTCGCTACCTCTTGTGCCTGGACGACACGGCCAAGAAGGTCGGCAAGCTGCCTGGCCTGGCCGCCCGTGAAAAAGCCGACCTGGACAAGCTGCGCAAGGACCTGACCGCCACCACCGAGTACGCGCCGTTCTGGGTGATCCTGGCCGTGGCCCTGGCCTTGGGCCTGGGCACCATGATCGGCTGGAAACGCGTAGTACAGACCATCGGCGAGAAGATCGGCAAGCAAGGCATGACCTACGCCCAGGGCATGTCGGCGCAGATCACCGCTGCCGGCCTGATCGGCCTGGCCAACGTGTTCAGTCTGCCGGTGTCCACCACCCACGTGCTCTCCTCCGGCGTGGCCGGGACCATGGTCGCCAACAAGAGCGGCCTGCAAAGCGGCACGGTGAAGACCATCCTGATGGCCTGGGTCCTGACCCTGCCAGCCACCGTGGCCCTGTCGGCCGGCCTGTTCTGGGCCGCCTCGAAGGTCCTGGGTAGCTGACGAACAAATCCCGGCCAGAAAAAAGGTGCGCCCCTGGGGACGCACCTTTTTTTATGCCCGGCATTCGATGCCCGGCCCTTTCCTGCAGGCAAAAAAAAGGGCAACCGAAGTTGCCCAAAATGCCTTGCGTGCTCGTTGCTCTGGAGAGACTTAAGGTTTTTTACGCTTGTTCGCGTCTTTCCAGATGAAGAATCCAAAACCTGCGAAGAACAGCACCATGAGGCCGACTGTCAGCACTCCGGCGAACACCACATTGTCGAAAAACATGACCAGCCTCCTGCTCGTGCCTCGTTGCGATGGAGCTAAGTTAACCAAAGAGGCGCAGGGGAAAATTGACCGGCGTCAATGACGCCAAGGACGGGGAGAGAGGAAGGGGGAATAACTGACCTACATCAACGGAAAACGCCCTGTTCAGCGCTTTTTCGGTTTGTTTTTTGGTTTTTTCTTCGGCTTGCCCAGCGGCATCGCTTGCTCGAATGCCTGGCGCACTTCATTCAGGCGTTTTTCGTTGAGGTCATGCACGCGCTTGGCGCGCTCGGCGTTCAGGTCGATCAACTTGGGTTCTTGATTCATGGCGTGCATCACGAAAGATCAATGGCGAATAGGGGCAATAATGCGGCGTGACGCGGCCCCTGACCAGTCATCTGACCTGTGTCGGCGCAATAAAATCTCTGCCTCGGGAGTTTTTTATCCGCACAATGGCCCCTTGAACCGTCCCAGGAAAGCCACCGTGGAAATGCCCAAGCACCTGCCGCCGCTGCTGGCCCTGCGCGCCTTCGAGGCCGTGGCCCGGCACCTGAGTTTCAGCAAGGCCGCCCGGGAGCTGTGCGTCAGCCAGAGCGCCATCAGCCACCAGGTGCACAAGCTCGAAGAACACCTGGGCCAGCCGCTGTTCATCCGCCGTACCCGGGCCATCGACCTGACCCCCGCCGGCGCGGCTTACCACCGGCAGATCCACCCGGCCCTGGAGCAGATCGCCCAGGCCACCCAGGCATTGCAGGCCGCACCTGAACCCAAGGTGCTGCGCGTCGGCCTGCTGGCCTCCTTCGCCACCTTGTGGCTGGCACCGCGCCTGGCCGACTTCAACCGACGCTACCCGCAGATCCAGCTGGAGCTGCAAGCCTGCATCGAACTGGCGGATGTCGCCGGGGCCGAGGTCGACCTGGCCATTCGCTACGGCAAGGGCGTGTGGCCTGGGGTCCGCGCCACACGCCTGCTGACCGAACAGCTAGCCCCGGTCTGCAGCCCCGAACTCAAGGCCACGACCCTGGACCGGGCCCCACGGCTGATGGCGCACTCCCAGCAGCCCTTCGAGTGGCACGACTGGAGCGTCAGCCATGGTTTCGACCTCAGCCCGCACCCGCCCGTGATGCTGCACGACTACAACATCGTGGTGGAGGCGGCGGTGGCCGGCCAAGGCCTGGCCATGGGCCGGCGCCGCTTGATCCAGCGTCACCTGGACCAAGGCAGCCTGGTGCAAGCCTTCGACCTGCCGCCCCTGGACAGCCAGATCGGCTACTGGCTGGTCACTGCCCAAAACGGAGCAAGCCCGGCCGCGCACTGCTTCGCCCAGTGGTTGCAAGAACAGGCCGAACATCCATGAGCCATTTGGATACATCGGATTAGATCTATCCGTTTGTCGCCCCCGGAGCGAAAGCCGATGCTGCTGGTCTTTCATCCGAGGACCCGCCATGAACCACTCTTTGAAGCATCACGTGCAGCAACTGGGCCTGGAACTACCGGAGCCCAGCCAGCCGGCCGCCAACTATGTCAATCACGTACGCAGCCAGAACCTGCTGTTCATCTCCGGCCAGATTCCCCTGCTCCAGGGCCAGCCCACCCTGCTCGGCCGGCTCGGTGAGAGCCTGTCGCCGGAACAAGGCGCCCAGGCGGCCGAACTGGCCGCCCTCGGCCTGCTGGCCCAGCTGAGTGCGGCACTGGATGACGACCTGTCGCGCTTGCGTAGCATCAGCCGGCTCGGCGTGTTCATCGCCGCCAGCGGCGACTTCCAGGGCCACAGCGGCGTAGCCAACGGTGCCTCGAACTTGCTGGTCAATGCCCTCGGCGACAAGGGCCGGCATGCCCGTACCGCCGTGGGTGTGGCCAGCCTGCCCGCCGGGGTCGCCGTGGAAGTGGACGGGATCTTCGAGCTGCAACCGTGACCCTGTTGGGCCCGGCCCAGCACACCCGGCTACGCCAAGCCACGCCGGGTTGCGCACGGGTCTGCCACTTCAACCATGCCGGCGCCTCGCTGCCCAGCCAGGGCACCCTGGACGCCATGTACCAGCAGTTGCAGCACGAGGCCCGGCAAGGGCCGATGGAGGCCGCCACGACGACAGACTGGCCGGAGCGGGCCCGCTGCCTCGCGGCCCGCTTGCTCAACACCTCGGCCGAGGCGATCGCCTTCGCCAGCAGCGGCTCGGCCGCCTGGAGCCTGGCCTTCAACGCCCTGCCCCGCTGGCGCAGCGGCGACCGGATCCTGGTGGGCCGCCACGAATGGGGTGGCAACCTGGCCTGCATGGCGCCAGCGATCGCAGCGGGGGCGCAACTGGAAGTCATTCCCTGCGACAGCCATGGCGCGGTGTCAGTCCCGGCCCTGGAATCGATGCTCGATGTACGGGTCCGCCTGATCGCCTTGACCTGGCTCCCGGCCAACGGCGGCCTGATCAACCCCGCAGCCGCCATCGGCCACCTGGCGCGCCAGTGGCATGTTCCCTATTTCATCGATGCCGGCCAGGCCCTGGGCCAACTGCCCTGTGATGTCCAGGCCCTGGGCTGCGACGTGCTCAAGGCCGCCGGACGCAAGTACCTGCGCGGCCCGCGGGGTACGGCACTGCTCTATGTGAGGCCTGGTTTTCTCGAACGGTTGCAGCCCCAGCAACGGGATGTGCTGTCGGCGCCCTGGAACGGCCAGGGCTTCAGCCTGCGCGGTGATGCCCGACGCTTCGAAACCAGTGAGGTGTCGCAGGTCTTGCTGGCCGGACTGGCCAATGCGCTGCAAGAACTCGAGGAGATCGGCATCCAGGCCATCGAGCAGCGCATCGCAAGCCTCAGCGGGCTGCTGCGCACAGCCATGGACCGCATACCCGGCCTGCAACGCCAGGACCTGGGCACGCCTGGGCGGCAATCCGGGCTGATCGCCTTCACGCTCAAGGGCTGGGACAGTCTTGCCCTCAAGGCGCGACTGGCACGCCAGGGCATCAACATCGGCGCCAATGGCGTGGCCTACACCCCGCTGGACATGCAGGCCCGGGGCCTGGCCAGCATCGCGCGGATCGCGGTGAGCCATCTCAATACCGAAGGGGAAATCCAGCGCCTGCTGCGGGCGCTCGAAGAGCTGGCCCAAGGGGGGCCGGCGGGCTAGACCTGTACGTCCACCCAGAGGCCCTGGCGCGGGGCGTCCTCGATCAGCGGTGCCACCGGCACCGTGTTGTCGGCATTCAACTCGTCCCCGGGCACCGCCAGGTGCTGCTCGGGATCGTCCTGTTCCTCGCGCTGGCGCCGCTGCCGTTCCTGCTGGCGCTGCTGTTCCTCGCGCAGCAGCAAGGCCGACTGCTCGGCATCGCGCTTTTGCAGGTCGATGGTGCTTTCATTGGAGCTCTCCTGCACCGGCACCACGGGTGGGATATCCGGCCGCTGGCGGATCGGATCCTGCTGTGAAGTGACGGGCACGGCACTCAAGGGGAGCATCGGTGGCAGCATGTTATAGGTCTCCTGTCAGCAGGCTGTCGGCTGCGGCATGGGCGACTTGAGCCATCGGTCGCAAAACTGTGACCCAGTCGTCAGCCGATAGTGCCCGCTACCCCGACGAACGCAGCGCTTACGCTACTTTTTATCCAGGGGTTTTCATCAGAATCCTTTGGACTGCAAGCAGGTTCCGTTAAGATAGTCGGCTTTTTCAAAGCGGGAGTCAGGCAGCATGGCGCAGCAGTATCAACCGGGGCAACGCTGGATCAGTGACAGCGAAGCGGAGCTAGGTCTAGGCACCGTTCTGGCACAGGACGGCCGCTTGCTGACCGTGCTCTACCCGGCCACTGGCGACACTCGCCAGTATGCGCTACGGAATGCGCCCCTCACCCGCGTGAGGTTTTCCCCGGGTGACAGCATCACCCACTTCGAAGGCTGGAAGATGACCGTGCAGGAAGTCGAGGACGTCGACGGCCTGCTGGTCTATCACGGTCTCGACGCACAGAACCAGCCCGTCACCCTGCCTGAGACCCAGCTGTCGAACTTCATCCAGTTCCGCCTGGCCAGTGACCGCCTGTTCGCCGGGCAGATCGACCCGCTGGCCTGGTTCTCGCTGCGCTACCACACCCTGGAACACACCAGCCGCCAGCTGCAATCGCCACTCTGGGGCCTGGGCGGCGTGCGTGCCCAACCCATCGCCCACCAGTTGCATATCGCCCGTGAAGTCGCCGACCGTATCGCGCCACGGGTACTGCTGGCGGACGAAGTGGGCCTGGGCAAGACCATCGAGGCCGGCCTGGTGATCCATCGCCAACTGCTGTCGGGTCGTGCCAGCCGGGTGCTGATCCTGGTTCCGGAGAACCTGCAGCACCAGTGGCTGGTGGAAATGCGCCGGCGCTTCAACCTGCAGGTCGCACTGTTCGACGAAGAACGCTTCATCGAAAGCGATGCCAGCAACCCGTTCGAAGACACCCAGCTGGCCCTGGTGGCCCTGGAATGGCTGGTGGACGACGAGAAGGCCCAGGACGCGCTGTTCGCCGCCGGCTGGGACCTGATGGTGGTGGACGAAGCCCACCACCTGGTCTGGCACGAAGAACAAGCCAGCCCGGAATACACTCTGGTCGAGCAACTGGCCGAGACCATTCCCGGCGTCCTGCTGCTGACCGCCACCCCCGAGCAACTGGGCCAGGACAGCCACTTCGCCCGCCTGCGCCTGCTGGACCCGAACCGCTTCCACGACCTGGCGGCCTTCCGCGCCGAGAGCGAGAACTACCGTCCGGTGGCCGAAGCCGTGCAGGAACTGCTGGACCAGGGCCGGCTGTCCCCCGAAGCGCACAAGACCATCCAGGGTTTCCTGGGCAACGAGGGCGAAGCCCTGCTGGCCGCCGTCAACGATGGCGACAGCGAAGCCAGCGCACGCCTGGTGCGCGAATTGCTGGACCGCCACGGCACCGGCCGCGTGCTGTTCCGTAACACCCGCGCCGCGGTCCAGGGCTTCCCGGAGCGCAAGCTGCACGCCTATCCGCTGCCGTGCCCGGACGAATACCTGGAGCTGCCCCTGGGCGAGCATGCCGAGCTGTACCCGGAAGTCAGCTTCCAGGCCCAGCCCGAGGCCAGTGACGACGACCAGCGCTGGTGGAAATTCGACCCGCGGGTCGAGTGGCTGATCGACCAGTTGAAGATGCTCAAGCGCACCAAGGTCCTGGTGATCTGCGCCCACGCCGAGACCGCCATGGACCTGGAAGACGCCCTGCGCGTGCGCTCCGGCATCCCGGCCACGGTCTTCCATGAAGGCATGAACATCCTCGAGCGCGACCGCGCCGCCGCCTACTTCGCCGACGAAGAGTTCGGTGCCCAGGTGCTGATCTGCTCGGAAATCGGCAGTGAAGGCCGCAACTTCCAGTTCGCCCATCACCTGGTGATGTTCGACCTGCCCGCGCACCCGGACCTGCTGGAACAGCGGATCGGCCGCCTGGACCGGATCGGCCAGAAGCACGTGATCGAGCTGCACGTACCCTACCTGGAGACCAGCCCGCAAGAGCGCCTGTTCCAGTGGTACCACGAGGCGCTGAACGCCTTCCTCAATACCTGCCCTACCGGCAACGCCCTGCAGCACCAGTTCGGCCCGCGTTTGCTGCCGCTCCTGGAAAATGCCGACGACGGCCAGTGGCAGGCCCTGATCGACGAGGCCCGCGGTGAACGCGAGCGCCTGGAAGCCGAGCTGCATACTGGCCGCGACCGCCTGCTGGAACTGAACTCCGGTGGCGCCGGCGAAGGCGAGTCGCTGGTGGAGGCGATCCTCGAGCAAGACGACCAGTTCGCCCTGCCGATCTACATGGAGACCCTGTTCGACGCCTTCGGCATCGATAGCGAAGACCATTCGGACAACGCCCTGATCCTCAAGCCCAGCGAGAAGATGCTCGACGCCAGCTTCCCCCTGGGCGACGACGAAGGCGTGACCATCACCTACGACCGCGGCCAGGCCCTGTCCCGCGAGGACATGCAGTTCATCACCTGGGAACACCCGATGGTGCAGGGCGGCATGGACCTGGTGCTGTCCGGTTCCATGGGCAACACCGCCGTGGCGCTGATCAAGAACAAGGCGCTCAAGCCCGGCACCGTACTGCTGGAACTGCTCTACGTCAGCGAAGTGGTCGCTCCACGCTCGCTGCAACTGGGCCGCTACCTGCCACCGGCGGCCCTGCGCTGCCTGCTGGACGCCAATGGCAACGACCTGTCGCCACGGGTGGCCTTCGAGACCCTCAACGACCAGCTGGAAAGCGTGCCCAAGGCCAGCGCCAACAAGTTCATCCAGGCCCAGCGCGACCAGCTGGCACCGAAGATCAACGCCGGCGAAGCCAAGATCGCCCCACGTCACGCCGAGCGCGTGGCCGAGGCCCAACGGCGCCTGGCGGCCGACCTGGACGAAGAGCTGGCGCGCCTGACCGCGTTGCAGGCGGTCAACCCCACCGTCCGCGACAGCGAGCTGGTGGCCCTGCGCAAGCAACGGGAGCAAGGCCTGGCCATGCTCGAAAAAGCCGCGCTGCGCCTGGAGGCGATCCGGGTCCTGGTAGCAGGCTGATTCCCCGGCTTCGGCACCACGAAAAAGGCCCGCACATGCGGGCTTTTTTTATCGTCGTCCGTAACAGCCCTGCCTCAGGCCGTCGCTGGCGCTCCAACCGCCTCGCCCGGCGCCAGCCCGTCGCGCATGCGCTGGGCATCGCGCACGAAGCTGCGCGAGGCAATGAACAGGAACACCAGGGTCAGCAGCAGCGCCACCGGGATCAGGTACATGGCATCGTGCAGGCCGATGGCCTTGAACGCCTCGGTCATCTGCCCGGCCCCGGCGGCGTCCATCGCCGC
This sequence comes from Pseudomonas sp. B6(2017), assembly GCF_002112765.1. Taxonomy (NCBI): domain Bacteria; kingdom Pseudomonadati; phylum Pseudomonadota; class Gammaproteobacteria; order Pseudomonadales; family Pseudomonadaceae; genus Pseudomonas; species Pseudomonas sp. B6(2017). The sequence continues at coordinate 390,683 of NZ_NEIQ01000004.1, forward strand.
ATGGGCAAAGCGGTCGGACAACGCCCCCACCACCACCGGCCCCAGGCCGCCACCCAGCAGGTACAGGCCGGCGAAGAACAGCGCCATGGCGGTGGCCCGCAAACGCGGCTCCACCACATCCTGGATCGCGGTGTAGACGCAGGTGTAGAAGTTGTAGGCGAACAACCAGCCGATACTGAACACCGCCACGAACACACCGATCTCGATCCGCCCGGCATGCAGGGCCCAGGCCGTGCACAAAGTGGAAATCAGCAGGCTGCCGGCGGCGAACAACAACCGGCCGTTGGCCACCCGCTGGTGGATCTTGTCGGCGATCCAGCCTCCCAGGGTCAGGCCTACCAGGCCGGTCACCCCGACAATGATCCCCGTGGCCACCGCTGCTTCCTGCAAGGGCATCAGGAAGTAGCGCTGCAACATCGGCACCAGGAATGAGTTGCAGGCATAGGTAGCGAAGTTGAAGGTCAGGCCGGCCAGGGTCAGCCAGAGAAAGGTCGGGATCGCCAGCACCCGGCGGATCGGCCGCTCGATGCGTTCCTGGGACACCTTGCTGGCTTCCGCCGCCCCGCGCTTGGGCTCCTTGATGAAGAACATGAACACCGCCAGCAACAGGCCCGGTACCGCGGCGATGAAGAACGGCGCGCGCCAGCTGTCGAATGCCTTGACCATCGCCCCGATGGTGAAGAAGGCCAGCAACAGGCCCAGGGGCAGGCCGAGCATGAAGATGCCCATCGCCCGGGCCCGGCGGTGGGCCGGGAACAAATCGCCGATCAACGAGTTGGCCGCCGGCGCATAGCTGGCCTCACCGATGCCAACGCCCATGCGCACCAGCAGGAAGCTCCAGAAACTGCCCACCATGCCGTTGACTGCGGTGAGCCCGCTCCAGACCGCCAGGCCCCAGCCCATCAGCTGGCTGCGCGAGCCGGTATCGGCCAGCCGCCCCAGGGGCAGGCCGGCGATGGCGTAGACGATGGTGAAGGCGGTGCCGATGATCCCCAGCTGGAAATCGCTCAGGTGCCACTCCATGCGGATCGGTTCGATGATGATCGCGGGAATGGTGCGATCGAAGAAGTTGAACAGGTTTGCCAAAAACAACAGGAACAGAATGCGCCAGGCATTCGCCGCTTGAGTCGAGTTATCCATGGGTCGATCTCTCTTATTGTTATTGGGCCAGACACACGCCTGGAAACTGCAATCTAGTCAGCCACGGGGAAACTGTCTGTGATCATTCGCCAGCCTGATACCCGGGCATCGCGCCGCGCCCTGGCAAGCTCCGGCAAACGCTCCACCCAGCAGCCCCGCCCATCGCCCACAGCCCCCGTAACCCGGGGCTTTGCCAATATTTTCAAGGGCTTGGCGGAGGCTGAAAAAATACCTGGCGCCCCCCCTTCCCAAGGCCGATGCGAAGCCTAGAATAACCAACATTCCTCCCCCCCCTCGCCACCCCTGCCCCAGTCGAAACC
>NZ_NEIQ01000068.1:0-948 GCF_002112765.1 Pseudomonas sp. B6(2017)
GTGATAGAAGCCGAGATCGTCCAGCGCTTCGAAGCGGTGATCACCGCCGCCAAGATCGAACTGCTCAATACCTTTCCTGATGAACTGGCGGCCACCTTGTCCGCTCGCTACGGCGTCGAGGTGGACGATCAACTGGTTCGTGAGCCCATCGAACTGATACTGAGGAGGTTGTCCGCCTATGAGGACGATGGCGATCTCGATGGGGATCTTGACCAGCCAGACGACACGGAAGGCACTGAAGAAGACGGCGATTAAGGGCATACGCCGGGCCTGCCGCAAGTGGGCCCCGCCGCCACGCATGAGCGTTGTCGAGTGGGCCGACCGGTTCCGCTGGCTGGCTCCGGAGGAGTCCGCGACCCCGGGTAAGTACCGCTTTGACAAGACACCCCACCTGATTTGGCCAGGCGGCCCCCTTGAAGCGCTGGATGATCCGAACGTGGTCGAGATCGTCGGTCGCAAGTCGGCCCAGGTGGCCTGGACCTCGGGGGTGATGGGTAATGCCATCGGCAAGTGGATCGACCTCGACCCCTCGCCGATCCTGATCCTGTTTCCCAAGGCCGAGGCGGCCAAGCAGTACGTGGCCGAGAAGCTGGAACCGATGATCGAGGCAACCCCACGGCTACGGAAAAAGGTCGACCTGCGCAGCCGGAAGCTGCAACAGCGCCAGGACTTCAAGCGCTTTCCCGGTGGCTTCCTGAAGATGGTCGGATCCAACAGCCCGGCCAGCGTGAAGTCGACGCCGGTGCCTCGGGTGGCGGTGGAGGAGCCCGACGATTGCAACCTCAACTTGAGGGGGCAGGGGGACAGCATCAAGCTGGCCAAGGAGCGTTTGAAGACCTTCCGCCGTTCCAAGATCATCATCGGCGGCACCCCGACCATCAAGGGGCTGTCGGCAATCGATGCTGAGCTGGAGCTGTCGGACAAGCGTATTGGCCTGGTGCCGTGTCA
>NZ_NEIQ01000069.1:0-877 GCF_002112765.1 Pseudomonas sp. B6(2017)
ATCACCTGCAGGTCATAGCTGTACTCGAACGAGAGGCTGGCGGCCGCGGTGCAGCGGACCTTGCCGTTGTCGATGAAGATCAGCAGCCGGTCAGGGTTGTGACGTAGTTCCGGGACACGGTCGAGCAGGTGTACCCGTAGGCTCTCGGGTTTGTTCATGGCTTGGCCTGCTGGTAGCGGTAGATCATGTCGACCTGGCCCGCGCATTCGGCCCAGGCGGCCTCGGCGGTGTCCTGGTCGTTCATCAGCTCGCCGTTACTGCTTGGGCTGGTCGCCGGCAGGCTGCAGGGCACCACGGCCGGACAGCCACTGACGATAAGCGTCGGCGCCGGTGAGGGCGGGTCGCTCGCGCAGCCGGCGAGCAGCATCAGGCAAGGGCTGAGCAGCCCAAGCGCGCAGGTCAGCGTTTTCACGTTTCAGTCCCTCGATGGTGAGTTGTCGTTTGGCGAGCCCCTGGCGGAGCAGGTCCTGTTCAGTGCGCAGGCGGGTTTGGGCCTCGCGCTCGCCGGATAGGGCCGCTTCCAGGGCATTGGCTTTGCCCTCGCTTCGCCCGGCCGCGGCCAACGCATCCCGCATGTCTTTCTCGGCCAACTCCCGACTCTTGTCGGCGACCTCGATGCGTTGTTCCTGATTCCAGGCCAGCAGGCCCAGCACGCCGACCAGGGCCAGGCCCAGCAGGATCTGGCGGATGATGCTCATTTGAGGAACTCCCCCAGGATCAACTGGCGGTACTGCTCATCGGTGCAGGCCGCGCGGGTCTCCTCGTAGTGGGCCTTATCGATTACCCCCGGTGTGAGCAGATGGCGCTGATAGCCACCGCCGTTGAGCTCGATCAGTTGCAACAGCAGATCCGTTTCCGGGGTATCGATCCCCAGGTC
>NZ_NEIQ01000070.1:0-824 GCF_002112765.1 Pseudomonas sp. B6(2017)
CCGCACAGCGGCCTTGAACCAGAAAGTCCCAATAACTCTCCAGGCTGGAAAGTTGCGGTGCGAAGCGACAGCTCATTCCGACAATCGCGATGGGCTGCAGATTCATATCCTGATCGTTGTAACTAGCAAATTCCCTTTCGCCGTCCATACAACCCACCCCGGGTATGCCCCCATTAATGGTTTTTATTCATTCGATAACCATGCACTTTTCAACTGAGCTCTGTTGAACACAGAGCCATTAGAGGCGCTCCCCAAAAAAGCTGAAGGCTGTCAGCATTAAATTCGCTGTACCAAGCAAACTAAAGCCCCCCGGAAATCACGCATAAAATCTAGCAGAGGCCAGATTAAAAGCATCATATAAAACGCAACAATCTATATAACAATTGGAAATCATGAAGCCTTTAATTATTGCAACCATCACTTACACCTTTAACAACTGCCCCCCAGCAGTCGCAATCCGTAGTGATCATAAACTCAAGTCTATAAATGCCGGCCGCCTTACGCCGAAGTTAAAAAGCTGCTATCGGATAGATCATTGAACGCGGATACTTTGCTTTTGAAGAAGCGTGCAGTATTACTTTTTGCTATTTAATTCTTTGTTATCCAAACAAACGAGACATGAAAGACCACATAGTTCAGTGATAAAAAGTTTAGTGGTCTGTGTCGATCCCAGCTTCCTGCGAGCTGGCCAGCACTATTTGCAGCCCCTGCAGGTGCTGCACCGCGGCCTCCATCAAGCTCGTGGCGATCTCGTCCACATGCCGCCGCTGCCAGGATTCCAGGGGCGTGCCCTTGACCCACTGGTTGAAGGCGCCGAGCGCCGG
>NZ_NEIQ01000071.1:0-761 GCF_002112765.1 Pseudomonas sp. B6(2017)
CGCTCGTGCTCCAGCAGTCGCGCTTCGATCTCGCCCAACTCGATGCGCAGGCCTCGCAGCTTGACCTGGTGGTCGATACGCCCGGCGTATTCGATCACCCCGTCTTCGCGATAACGCGCCAGGTCACCGGTACGGTACAGGCGCTCGCCAGCCACGAACGGATGGGCCACGAAGCGTTCGGCGCTCAAGGCCGGGCGACGATGGTAACCACGGGCCAGGCCCACGCCACCCAGGTACAGCTCGCCCAGCACACCCACCGGCACCGGTTCGAAGTTGCTGTCCAGGATGTAGCAGCCCAGGTTGGCGATCGGCCGGCCGATCGGCACGCCATCGCGGCCTTCATCGACACAGGTCCAGTGGGTCACGTCGATCGCGGCCTCGGTCGGGCCATACAGGTTGTACAACCCGGCCTTTGGTAGCTTGGCGAACACTTGCTGCTGGGCATCCACCGGCAATGCTTCGCCGCTGCAAACGATGCGTTGCAGGCTGGTGCACGAACCCACATCTCGATCCTGCAGGAAGGCTTGCAGCATCGACGGCACGAAGTGCAGGGTCGTGACCTGCTCGCTGTTGATCAGGCTGACCAAGCGGGCCGGATCGCGATGATCCCCCGGCGCCGCCACCACCAGCCGCGCGCCCGTCATCAGTGGCCAGAAGAACTCCCATACCGAGACGTCGAAGCTGAATGGGGTCTTTTGCAAGACCGTGTCGCCAGCACCCAGGGCATAAGCCTCCTGCATCCAGCACAGGCGGTTGAGCAG
>NZ_NEIQ01000072.1:0-714 GCF_002112765.1 Pseudomonas sp. B6(2017)
ACGGCGGCCAACGCCGTGCTGAGCGGGAACTGGATCGAGACCGGCGCCGCCGGCACCTACAGTGCGACCTATACCGCGACCACGGCCGGCACCGGCCTGAGCCGGTACCGGGTTACCCTGCGCATCCTTCAGCGTCGCCGTCACCACCAGAGGACTGCCCGCCACGTAGCTGGCCTTGTCCACCGTCAGCGTGGCCGACGTCACCGCCCCCGCCGTAATGGCGTAGGCTGCAGAGCTGGCATTGACACCGCCCAGCTTCAGCGCCGCCGGCACCTACAGTGCGACCTATACCGCGACCACGGCCGGCACCGGCCTGAAGGCGGCGCTGAAGCTGGGCGGTGTCAATGCCAGCTCTGCAGCCTACGCCATTACGGCGGGGGCGGTGACGTCGGCCACGCTGACGGTGGACAAGGCCAGCTACGTGGCGGGCAGTCCTCTGGTGGTGACGGCGACGCTGAAGGATGCGCAGGGTAACCCGGTACCGGCGCAGGCCGGTGCGCTGAAGGAGGCGGTCACGGCGGCCAACGCCGTGCTGAGCGGGAACTGGATCGAGACCGGCGCCGCCGGCACCTACAGTGCGACCTATACCGCGACCACGGCCGGCACCGGCCTGAAGGCGGCGCTGAAGCTGGGCGGTGTCAATGCCAGCTCTGCAGCCTACGCCATTACGGCGGGGGCGGTGACGTCGGCCACGCTGACGGTGGACAAGGCCAG